>JAYUKO010000364.1:0-26586 GCA_043764415.1 Bdellovibrionales bacterium
AAAAGAGCGAGAAAAGCGCAAAAACAAGCGCGAAGAAAAAATGTACAAAGAGACGGTGGAAAATCGCAGCGTTTAACTGAATCACGAACGAGGGCAAAGAATGCGCACGAATAATAACGAAGTTTATGTACTGGGCAGTGCCCGAGTTCCCTTTGTAAAAAGTCAAACAACCTACAGCAATACAAAACGCAAAGAGCTTATGGTGGCTGCCTTAAATGGTCTGGTGGAGCGCTATAAACTGGCCGGCGTGTTGATTGATGACACCGCTCTGGGAGCGGTGATGAACGGGTCGGCTGATTTTAATTTAGCGCGCGAAGCTATTCTGTCAACGGCTGTGCACCCGGATTCCCCGGGAGTGAATGTGCAGCGCGCCTGTGGAACAGGGCTTGAGGCCGCGTGGGTGATTGCCATGAAGGCGCACACAGGGTCCATCGACCTTGGCATCGCAGGCGGTGTGGACACAAATAGCGATCTCCCCATCGAAGTTTCGGAAAGCTTGCAAAAAATTCTCCTCGGCGCCAACAAAGCAAAAACCTTCGGCGAAAAATTCGGCGTTTTTAAAAATCTTCGTTTATCGCACTTAAAACCCAAAGCGCCCAGTGTGGATGAACCCCGCACGCATCTTTCCATGGGAGACCACACTGAATTAATGGTGAAGGAATGGAAAATTCCTCGTCAGGCCCAGGATGAGTTGGCTCTGCGCAGCCATCAGCGTTCAGCCAAGGCCTATGATGAAGGTTTTTTTGACGACCTCGTCGTGCCTTTTTTAGGCCTTAAACGCGATGGAATTTTACGGGCTGATACAACAATTGAGAAGCTTGCCAAATTAAAACCCGCCTACGACAAAGTGAATGGAACATTGACCGCTGGAAACAGCACCGCTCTCACCGACGGAGCAGCCAGTGTGCTGATCGCCAACTCCGCGGGGGCTAGTCGCATCGGTGCAAAGCCGCTCGCCAAGTTTGTGGATTTTCAAACGGCTGCGGTGGACTTTCCAAAAGGGGCGGGGCTTTTAATGGCTCCCACCAAAGCGGTGGCGCAGTTGCTCACGCGCAATAAACTCACTTTTCAAGATTTTGATTTTTTCGAAATCCACGAAGCCTTCGCCGGCCAAGTGCTTTGCAACCTCAAAGCCTGGGAGTCCGCCGAGTACTGCAAAACTGTTTTAGGCTTGCAAGCTCCGCTGGGACCCATCGATGTGAGCAAACTCAATGTGGTGGGTAGCAGTTTGGCCCAAGGCCATCCCTTTGCAGCCACCGGCGCGCGCATCGTTGGCGTGCTTGCAAAATTATTAAGTCGCAGCGGCAAAAAGCGCGGACTTATTTCCATTTGCACCGCCGGTGGGATGGGTGTCGCGGCCATTATGGAGTCTGTTTAGGCTTCGATTTTAAATTGCGGGTCGCGCATGGCCATCATGACTCCCGAGAAGAACCAAAAAAAGCAACTTTCTGGGTTGTAGACGATGCCTTCCGCACCGTAAGACCCTAAGGCAATGGCCACAAGCGAAGCGTAGATAGCCATCTGCGCGGCCAAAATTTCCGGTCGCTCTTCTGTGCGCCAAACACGGAAGCCAATATATAGAATACTCAAAATCATCGCGGTAACAATCAGTAGACCCGGAATGCCTATTTCGATCACCAAAAGGACAAATAGATTGTCAGAAAAAAAATGTTTTCGTGGAAAGTGCGGATCCGTTTTTTGTAATTCAAGAAAAGCTCCCGCCGACGCTCCCACACGCGAAAATCCAGCGCCAAAAGGCACTTCGCCGGCGTACTGCAAAAATCGATTTAACGAGCCTCGCCGTGCATTCGACATGGCTTCGAAATCGAAGGTCGAGAGGCTGCGCTCGAGAGATCTTTCATTGTCTTCGTAGGACTCCATCGAATAACCGAGAATGGAAAACATGGCAAACACAGTCACGAACCCAAGGGTTGCCGCACCAACGAGGTAAAAGGCTCGACGCGAAAGCGATACGGGGATGCGGCCCGTGCTCATGGTAAATACAAATAAAACCATCGCAATGACAGCCTTCGCAATGGCCGATCGAATTTGACACATAAATAGCGCAACGCCAATTAACGGCGGCAGCAACATTGAAAACAATCGAATCCATTGCGAGCGCGAGTAGAAAATAAAATAGGCAAGGAAGGGTAATACCATAAAAATATAAACTGAAGGGCCGCCGGGGAGGTTGGTTAAACCAAAGGGTCTGAAGGCATAGGCGCCCATTTTTTGCAGAGGAATTGCGTAGCCGGGATGAAGAGATAAGACGCTTGAGGGGCCGCGCATTCCTTGATAAATAGTGAAAACGGTTTGCACGGCTCCGAGCACGGCGAATACAGCAAACAGTCTTTTCACATCGGTTAAGTTATTTACTAAATAATAGCCAAAAAAGTATAACAGAAACATCGTAATATAAACTTTCGATCCTGCGAGACTCGACATCATGCTCAGCGAGTAAGGATTAAACAAAACAACAAAGATCCAACCAAAATGCAGGCCAAACAACCACGAAATGGGCGGCGGTTTTTTACTTTTTCCAATTTTTTTAAAAAGCACTTTAAATAAAAGCGCGATTACCACCGCATCGGCACCCACGTGAATAAATGGATGGTAATTGGATACAATTTTAAAAAAACCCTGAAACCAAATAAAGATAAGCACCAGAATGAGCGACGCCTGCAGAGGAGCCGCGACAATACCCGCAATGGTCACGCCCAGCGATAAAAACGAAAAAGCCAAGAGCCCCATTTTATCAAAGGTGATACCGATCAGAAAAAAACAGATCAGCAAGGGGATAATAATGATGGATTTTGATAAAAGCTGCACGCCTAAATTGTAGCCCTAAATTGCCTGGAACAGAAATCAGATTTCCACAATGGGCTTAAGTCGGGGAGATTTTGAAAGTTGTGGTTTGCCTGGCTCGCGTTTTATGCTATTCCCTTTGCATGACACCTACAATCACGCGCACGACGGCTCCTAAATCTCGTCCACCTGCAGATCAACTCGGCTTTGGGCGTCACTTCACAGATCACATGTACATGGCCCGCTATTCGCAAGCCAAAGGCGGCTGGTACAGCTCCGAGGTTGTTCCCTATGCGCCCCTAGCCATCGATCCTTGCGCCAGCGTGCTGCACTATGGCCAGGCACTTTTTGAGGGCTTAAAAGCTTTTAAACAAATCGATGGGCGCATTGCGGTGGTCCGTCCAGATTTTAACTGGCAACGAATGACGAGCGGCGCAGACCGCCTTTGTATGGAAGCCCCGCCCAAAGAACTTTTTATGCAGGGCCTCGAGGCGCTGTTGAAAGTGGATCAGGATTGGATTCCCTCCGAGCCTGGAACGTCCATGTACATTCGTCCTACGCTGATTGCTACAGAAGCGTTTTTAGGCGTGCGTCCTTCAAAGGAATATATATTCTTTATCGTACTCTCCCCCGTTGGAAATTATTACGGAACCGGCTCGCAGGCCGTGCGTATTTGGGTGGAAGCGGAATACACGCGCGCAGCCCCAGGTGGCTTGGGTGCCACAAAAGCAGGTGCGAACTACGCGGGCAGTTTAAAGGCTGCGCAAATTGCTAAACAAAAAGAATTCGCACAGGTTTTGTGGTTGGATGTTACAAAAAAATACATCGAAGAAGTGGGCACCATGAATGTGTTTTTTGTGATCGACGGAAAAGTGATCACACCAAAACTCAACGGAACCATTCTTGAGGGCGGCACACGCGCCATTGCCATGGATCTGCTAAAAAAATCAGGCTATGCGGTGCAAGAGCGTTTGGTTTCCATCGACGAGCTTCGTAACTCCTACAGCACTGGAGATTTAACCGAATCCTTCGGCACCGGAACCGCTGCAGTGATCACTCCCATTCGCGATTTAACCTCCGAAACCTTCACCATCGATTTTGATTCCTCCAATCCAGAAGGCATGGGGCCCGTGGCAGCCCAGCTGTACGAGCAGATCACAGCGATTCAAACGGGCCGAGTTAAAGACACCCACAAATGGCTCCACTTTTTATAGCGTTCATTTTTTGGACGCACGCCTTCGAATTTTTTGTAAAAGCCACCTGAACTCCCCCTTAGGGTTGGCTTCTGCTTTGCTTAAAAGGTAGGTGTATGAATATGACCTCCAAGTTTTTTAAGAAAAAATTTTCCAATCTGGTTTCCCAAATAAATGAGCACGACATCTGGATGCTGGCTTCGTCGCTAGCGTTTAATTTAGTGCTCGCCGTAGCGCCGTTTTTAATTCTTCTGTTGATTGGTGCGACGCTTTTGCCGGCATTTTACAAATCCCTGGTGGTTGCGGAGTCGCAAAACATGTTGGGGGTCGAAGCCGGCACCTTTATGGGCTTGATTGTTCGGGGCGCCGAAAACAATCAGTACTACAGCGGGATCAGTGGTTACATTTCGTTTTTGATCATCGTCATTTCAGCCTCCTCGATTTTTTCGCAACTGCAGTACGGCATGGACAAAATCAACGGCACAGAAAGTAGTACAAAACCTTGGAGTTTTTTAGTTTTCCTGAAAGAGCGCGTGGCTTTTTTACTTTTTCTATTTGGCATGGTGGTGCTGATGCTCACATCCCTTGTGGTGAGCACCTTTGTAAATAGTTTTATGGAAGGAACGCAGGCCCTCATCTATCTTACATTTTCTTTCGTGATCACGGTGGCCTTGCAAACGTTGGTGTTCGCCTGCATTTTTCGTTTTATCCCCACCGAGCGTTTTTCGTGGTCGCGAAGTATTGTGTCAGGCTTTATCGCCGCTTTATTTTTTGCAATCGGCAAAGAACTAGTGAGTCTTTATTTAGGACGATCCGCGGTGGCCTCGATTTATGGAGCCGCAGGCTCGGCCATTATTTTTTTGCTGTGGCTGTATTATTGCTCGCTAACTTTTTACATCAGCCACGAATTTACTAATAATTTTTTCTTTACGGAGAAAACTCGATAAACTTGCTTAAACACTCCTGCAGTTTAATTCGATTCACGGGTTTACATAAGTACTCATTAAACCCAGCCTCCAAACAGCGTTCACGGTCGCCCTTCATGGCATGTGCTGTGAGCGCCACCACGGGCCGAGAGTACTGGTGCTCCCGCAATTGGTGCACAGCCTCAAAACCGTCAAGCTCTGGCATTTGTACATCCATCAGCACGACGTCAAATTTATCGTGAGTGGCCTTTTCCACGCCCTCGATACCGTTATGGGCGACTTCGGAGTCCAAGCCCATCATCCTTAAATACGCTTGCGTTAAAATCAAATTATCGGGGGCGTCGTCCACCACCAAAACTTTTCCGCGAGCCATTGGTTGCGAAGACAGAGTTTTCTGAGCCTTGACCTGCGTGGACGGAGCGAGGACTTCCGGTTGATCGATAAGATCCACCTTCAGCGATACACGAAACCGGCTCCCGCGATTTTCGTGGCTTTCTTCAAGCACCACATCGCCGCCCAAAAGCTGCGCAAGCTTTCGAGATAAAAACAATCCAAGGCCAGTGCCGCCAAATTTTCGCGAGGTGGAATCGTCCGCTTGTACAAAGGGCTCAAACAGTCGTGTCGACTGGCCGGGCGTAATGCCTATGCCGGTGTCGGAAATATGAAACACCAGGGCCACTTTACCTGGATTCGAAAGGTTTTCTCTTTTAAGGTGCACGCTAACACAGCCTTTATCGGTAAACTTAATGGCGTTCCCGACAATATTCAGCAGTATCTGACGCAGTCGCAAGGGGTCCGTGCTGATGGTGTCGGGGATGTCGTCAGCCACTGTTACTTTTAGGTCAATGTTTTTTTCTTCGGCTTTGATCACCAACAGCGATTTCACTTCCTCGAGCAAACGTTTGAGCGAAAACGAAATTTTTTCGATCTGAATACGATCCGACTCCACCTTGGCCAGATCCAAAAGTTCGTCCACCAGGCGTATCAGCTGACGACCATTTCTAACGATGGTCGAAGAAAAATTATTTTGCTCTTCGGTAAAATTTTGATTGTCCAAAAGGAGTTCAGCAAAGCCCAGCATGGCGTTGAGTGGCGTGCGGATCTCGTGGCTCATATTGGCTAAAAAGGCACTTTTTGCGCGATTTGCCAGCTCGGCGCGATTGTAAAGCTGTGCGTTTTCGATCGCGATGGAAGCGCGTTTTGCCAAATCTTGGGCCACGGAAAGATCGATGTCGGTAAAGCTGGGTTGGGCTTTTTTAGAAACCAAAGTCATGGCACCAAACGTTTTTCCATAGCTCGTTAACGGAACCGTGATAATTGAGCTCGGTTCTGCCGCAAGTATTTGTTCCAAAATCAGCTTCGAAAAAAATGTTTTTGCAAGGAGGTCGCGATTGGGCCGCCGATGCAACTGCGCTTTGCCGGTGAGAATCACTCCGTTCAGCCCTTCAGTGATCATCGAATTTAAAGTCGTTTCCATTCCGGTATGATCAGCACCCACATTACAGGTGTGATGCAAATTTTTAGAATCATTCGACAGACAAATCAGATTTGTAATCAGCTTTGTTGACGGCTCATAAATATCGATCAGGCACCAATCGGCCATCTTTTCAATGAGGAGACTGGAAAAGGCTTGCAGCATGGATTCCATATCCAGCGAACAATTGAGCGACGCGCTGGCCTCCGCCATAAAGGCTAAGCGTTCAGCACTTCTTTCGGCCTCGGACCGGGCGGCCTGGGCTTGCACCAGTTCCATGCGCTGCTTTTCGGCGATCTTTTTTTGCGTAATGTCTTCGGCAATGCCAAGCAAATACAGAGGGGCACCGTGTTTATCAAACAGAGGAATTTTTTTGGTGTGCAGATAACGAAGACCCTGTGTTGTCGTAATGGGCTCCTCATCAATTTCAACAACTTTTCCTCCGGCTAAGACCGCGCGATCCTTTTCGGTAAAGGCATCTGCTTCCTCCGCTGGAAAAAAATCATAGTCATTTTTTCCCACCAAGTCCGAACTTTTGTGACCGACGATTTTTTCGCCGGCTTTGTTAAAACGAATAAACCGCAAATCTTTGGCGTCCTTTACAAAAATCATGTTCGGAATATTCTCGATCACCAGATCCAAAAACTTTTCAGACTCGCGCAGTTTTTCCAACGTCAGTTCGTTCTCTTGCACCAGGCGGGAGAGCTCTTCATTCGACGTCAACAACTGACGAGTGCGCTCTTGCACGCCGGCTTCTAAGCGGAGGTTTGAGTCTGCTAAAGCTTTTTCGGCAAGTTTGCGATCGCTAATATCTAAAACGTAGGCCACATTTAAATTGGGCTCTACACAGGCGGCACCCACCAGCACAGCCACGCGGTGTCCATCTTTGTGTAGGTATTCTTTTTCGAAGGGCACAACACTGTGATTGTTTTTTAAATCTTCCAACGAACGATCGCATTGGGCCAAATATTCCGCAGGCGTGAAATCACGCCAAGACAATCGCCCCTCCACCATTTCCTCGCGCGTGTAACCCAGAATGCGCGAGATATGATTGTTGATATCGAGAATCCGACCCTCAAAATCGCTAAAGATTAAACCAATTAAATTGGATTCAAAAACCCGTTGAAGCCGCTCGTCGCTCTCTTTTAAAGACACCTGCATGTTCTTAAGCTCTTTTAACGAGCGCTCGGCCTGTTTTTTAACTTTTTGCAACCGACTGCAGATAGTAGCAACGATCAGCCCTTCGATAAAAAATAAACACATGCGCAGATACCACGTGCTAATGGGATCGTTTGCAAATTTCCAAAGAGAAATTGTAGTGAGCATGAGCGACGCCGAGATGACGATGGCGAAAACCCCTTGAAAGAATCCGCCGTACAGAGACGCAATGGTAATCGCTAAAAAAAACAAAAGCGTGGGAGATTCCAGACCCGCAACTTCGTGAATAATCAGTTTTACAACGAAGGCGACGGTCACCGAAAAAATGGTGAGCAGGTACGGTTTTAATACGCTGAGATCTCTTTGTAACATGCGCAGTAAACTAACTTAGGCTGACAAAAATGTCTAACTTGCTGCGCTAAAAACCTATTAAGTTTTCTCAATATGTATGGGGGATTCTACATATGCCAGTTGCATAACATCGATGTTCACCGACTTTAAAAGTTCAATAGACTCCGTGGCGCGATACGGGTTGCGAAAAAAAACTTTTCGAACTCCGCCTAAGTTTATCAAGCGTTTAGCGCAGGCCACGCAGGGCAAATGGGTGACAAAAACGTGTTTTTCTAAGGCGCGGGGAGAGTCGCAGTTAATGACCGCGTTCTCTTCGGAATGCAAACAGCCGCAGTTGCCCACATCGGTGCGGTCGCATTGATTTGGCAAACCGGCAGCGTTGCCGTTGTACCCCACCGCGAGAACTTTGCGGTAGTCGGTGGAAGTGATCACGGTGCCCACGTTGAGACGGTGGCAGGTGGATCGTGCGGCAAGCGCATGGGCAAGTTGCATGTAGATTTCTTCAAAGCTTGGACGATTCATTATGGGGTTTCCTTAAGACGTTGTCATATTCTAGGCACTACCAGTTGTAAAGCCTTGGGTAAGGACTTTACCTCCAGTGGGGCCTCCATATGAAAGAGCTCGCCGTCCAGGGCCACGTCGTGGGATTTGCGTTTTGTATGGATGGTCATTGACCGCATGCAGAAACTTTCCACATCTTTATCGGAGTTGATATTGCCGGTAATTCCATGAAACAAAATGCGCAGTACAGAGGACCTAGTCACCGGTTTAAATAACACCACAGCGAGCATGTCTTTTTTCATACAGGCGGCGACGTCAAAATTCAAATTGTTGAGTTGCAGGTAATTGTTGCCAATAAATATCATTGGGGTCTTACGTTCTACTGTTAAAGTTTCGCCGCCTTGGACGACTCCCGCACCACTCTCGAATTTCGCGTGCAGGATGCGCTGGGGACTTAGCATACTCTTCAGCGTAGACAGCGTCGCCACCAGGCGATTGCGCCCAAAGCGTTTGGTATTTTGCTCGCGCTCGGCAATGGACTTTGCATACAAGCCCACGCTGGCGTTGATTAAAAATATGTGGCCATTAATTTCGCCAAGCCGAACGGCTTTGACGTCGCCGGTGAGCGCATCGCGAATGGCCTGTTCGGGCTCTTCCGAAAGCTTATGAGTGCGCGCAAAAAAATTAAACGTGCCGATGGCAATGGCGCCAAAGCGCACATCGGCTAAAGCTGCTGCTTCGGCCACGGCGCGAATGGTGCCGTCGCCGCCAGCGGCTAAAACCACGCCACCGTCTTGGGCGGCGTGGTTCACCGCCACTTGAATTTGTTTTTTAAATTGCTCCGCATCGGTGGGAGAGTAGGTCACAAGTTGGCAGCCCAGCTCATCGCAGATTTTTTGCGCGAGCACGGGAATGTCTTCGCCAAGGCCCTTTCCAGAGCGGGTGTTGGCGATCAAATAAACGCGGCTGTTCACAGTCATGCCGCCGAGTATTCCTTACAGACACAATAAGGTCAATTCTATCGACGAGGAAATACCGACCGTTTTATTTTTTAATGGGCATAATTCACTCGCATTTTTTGGCAGTTCGTTGGAGAGCGTGATGCAGGGGGCCCCTGTCTTGCAGCCCCCTTGCTATATAGATCAACAACCAACAAGGAGAGACGAGTGTTCAATTTTTTTGCGAAGTCTGACGAGCAAATCAAAGACGATGTTATCAGCGAGTTGACGTGGGATCAGCGGCTGAACTCTGAGAACGTAAAAGTGCGAGTCAAGGACGGCATCGTCACACTCACCGGAACCGTTCCGCATTACATGGAAAAACGAAATGCAGAGCAAGCCGCGCAACGAGTTGGCGGAGTAAAAGCGGTGGCGGATGATCTTGAAGTCAAAGGAATATTCGACAAATCCGACGAGGAAATCGCGCAGGCAGCCGTCAGTGCGTTTAAGTGGAACTATTCGGTTCCTGGAGATCTTAAAATCTCGGTAGACAAAGGTTGGGTTAATCTCTCTGGCGAAGTGGATTGGGATTATCAAAGAAATTCGGCAAGAGACACGGTGAGTGATCTTATGTGCGTGCGTGGAGTTTCAAACAACATCACAATTCGCTCTAAAACCCAGCCCAGCGACGTGAAAGCCCGTATCGAGCAGGCATTGAAGCGTTCAGCAGAGGCCGAAGGGCGTAAGATCAAAGTGGAGATGAATGGCAATAAAGTCATTTTGAGTGGCAACGTTCACTCCATTTCCGAATTTGACGACGCCAGACATGCAGCATGGATGGCCCCAGGTGTTGTGTCGGTTGAGAACAACATCACTGTCTCGCAGTGATAATATTAATGAAAGGTTTGTTTATGCGCAAATTCATTGCTTACATCTCGTTGTTCTTTGTGCTGACAGCGTTCGATAGCGCCTCATCGCATAGTGATGTTGAAACTATCACTCATCAGGGCAACCTTTTTTCGATTAAAGTCGTAAAAAGCGAGCCCATTCACATTTATGTGCTGGGACAAGAGAGCGCGCAGATCGATCTCTCAAAAGTGGATGTGATGCTTATTTCAGAGTCCACGAACCCGACTGAAGTGGCCGATCCAATACAGCCTGTCCAGATAGAATCGTTGGGTAACCATTTTATTGTTAAAAACCCTGCAAGTGGAGATCGAGTTTATACCATGAAAGTGAAATCCAAAAGCAATGGCATCATCGAGACATTCAAATTTAAAGTGAAAAAGCCACTCCCGTGAAAAAGACCAAATACATAAAAAAGCCACAACCACCCCCGCAAAAGAAGCCACAGCCTACTGTGGAAGACGCCCCAAAGGTGGGCGAAGAATCAGCTCCCTAAAGGGCCGTTAATTTATTTGCCTGTTAATTTTTGGGTCGTTAATTTTTTATTTGGTAGAGCCGAAGCGCTTTTATGAGTTCCAAAAAATTACTATCCAAATCAAGGTTTAAAATCGCACTCGAATGCCCCACCAAGCTCTACTACAACGCCCATAGTGAGTACTACAGCAAAAAGGCCGACGACGAGTTTTTAAAGGCGCTGGCTCGCGGGGGATTCCAAGTGGGCGAGCTTGCAAAGGCCTACTATACCGAAGGCGTGGACATCCAGACGTTGGACAAGGACCAAGCCTTAGCGCTTACTAACGAACAGCTCAAAAAAGACCGCGCGGTGATTTTCGAAGCCGCAGTCCAGGTGGAAGATTTTTTAATTCGCGTAGATATTCTGATCAAGAACAAAAACTCGCTGCATGTGATCGAAGTGAAGGCCAAAAGTTTCGATCCCACCCTTGAAAATCCCTTTTACACAAAAACATCCGTAAAAAACGGGGAGCCCAAGATTTCCTCCGACTGGGACGAGTACCTCAACGACATCGCTTTTCAAAAGCAAGTGGTGAAGCTGGCGTTTCCAAATGCGAATGTGACTGCGTCGCTGATGCTTGCCGATAAATCCAAAGTGGCCTCGGTGGATGGACTCAATCAGATGTTCCTTTTGCAAAAAAAACCAAACGGTCAGACATCGGCAGTGCGCGTGGGAACGGGCGACCTCGGTGAAAAGGTTTTGTGCGAAGTGAACGTGGACCAAGAAACCAATTTGCTACTTTCCGCTCCTGAGTTTTTAAAAAAGGTCCGCCACTGGGCCGAGCTTTTAAAAAATGATGTTAAAGAGTCAACTCCCGTAAGCTCCCATTGCAAGGGTTGCGAGTATCAGCTCACCGAACACGCGCCCCCAGGGGCAAAAAATGGGTTTCAGGAATGTTGGAGCGTCGCTGAAAACGAAGTGCCCGTTTTAAAAATCTGGAATTTTCGAAAAACCGACGAACTGCTCTCCGAAGGTAAAAAATATTTTAGCCAACTGCGAGAGGACGACGTCGCCCCAAAATCAGTCCCCAAACCCGACAGCAAAAAGCCCGGCATGTCGCAAACCGAGCGCCAGTGGTATCAGGTGCAATGCGTACAAAAAAATACAAGCAAGCCAGTGATCGATCACGGCGGACTTTCCAGTGCCATGGGCGAATGGGTGTATCCGCTCAACTTTATCGATTTCGAAACCACCATGTCGGCCTTGCCGTTTCATAAAGGCCGCAGGCCCTACGAGCAATTGGCGTTTCAGTTTTCCCATCACATCCTCAACGCCGACGGTCGGGTGGTGCACGCGGCAGAGCACATCCACCGCGAGGTGGGCACGTTTCCAAACTTCGAGTTTGTGCGCGCGCTTAAAAAAGCTCTCACTCAAAATCAGGGCACGGTTTTTCGCTACTCCCATCACGAAAACACAGTGTTGGTGCAAATTCACGAGCAACTGCAGGCCAGCCACGAGGCTGATCGCGAAGAACTTTGCGCGTGGATCGAAACCATCACTCATAAAAGCCAAGGCAAAAAAGTAATGTGGCAAGGCCCACGCGACATGCTCGATTTGTGCGATCTGGTAAAGCGTTATTACTACCATCCCAAAACTCTAGGCTCAAATTCCATCAAGTTCGTTCTTCCGGCAATTATCGCCGAATCCAAAGCCGTGCAAAAAAAGTTTTCCGAATGGCTAACATTCGACGAGGCGGGTAATCCTAAGGATCCCTACAAGTTGCTGGGGCCCTTGCTGGAAGGCTACGACAACGATCAGATTGAAGAATTATTTTTCCAAGGCGAGGAAATCAAAGACGGGGGCGCGGCCTCCACAGCCTACGCTATGATGCAATTTACCCAGATGTCACAAATGGAGCGCGAACGAATCCTCAAGGCGCTTCTCAAGTATTGTCACCTCGACACCTTAGCCATGGTCATGCTCGCCATTCACTGGATTGAAGTGATTGGCGTAAAGCAAAAAGTTGGGTAAACGCTCAGACCAACCAGTGGCGCAGTTCCAAATGGGACTACTGCTCTATAGCGGGCGGTTTGGTAGGAGTCGTATACGCCTCTACAAAAAACTGACGCTCGTCCAATTTGCAATTCACAGATAATTTAAAATCTTTATCTTTGTCTGCATCACGGGACGCGCACTGAATCTCCATAAACACTCGCTTCTCATCCATTTGCGCAGAACGTTGTCCATGTACGCGAAAGTGACAATCGTTGTATTTCTTTTTGTTAATGCTCAGGTCGAGAACCTGCAACTTGTTTGTCTCTAATTGCGAGCTACGGCCTTCGAGAAAAGAATCCAATGATTCAGTATATTCGGTGTGCAAGGAACCGTAGGCGTAGATCCCCCCTGTTTCCTTGTAATTATTAGCTAATTCAATCGTAAACATATACTCGGGCTTGGGCTTCAGTCGTCCCAACGCACACGACACTGTGCTTGCGGGCGCAGCATAAATCTCTTGCAGGAAATAATATTCACTATCCTTAAAATCATTGTAACTCCACAAGCCAGAAACAGGCTCTTCCAAGAGCTCATTTTCTTCGACCGGTGAACGTTCAGAAACAATCAGTGGACCTTCTTTTTGTGGAAGAAAACTTGTATCTATCAGCTCATCAAAATTTTGCCGTTCGATGTCGCCCTCTTGAACACGGGCGATACCAAATCCCAACGGAGACGAATTCAAGGCGGCTCGGGTGTTGGCGTCCTGTTTTTGCGGCTGCGCCGACAGGGACTCAAACTTTTCCACCTGAAACCCATAAAGAGCCGAGGTGTCGAGCATCTGTTTATAGATTTCGGAAAAATTCGTGATTTCGTCTTTAAACAATTCCGACAGCAAAAACTGATGGGCGTCAAACACGCGGATACCACCTGAAATTTGCGCTGTCGGGCCATAATCTACCTGCGCTTTGCCCGAAGCCGTGGTCTCTATGCCGATCAAATTCATTTGATTGTTTTTGATGGTGATAAAGCCTGGAAGAACGTGGCCGCTTTTAAAAATAACCACCTTGTGTTTTTGCGGAAGCATACGTAATTCGTCCAGAATCAAAAATAAATTGGTTCCCGAATAACACTGCATGCGGTTGTTCACAATCGGATCTACCACTGTAACGGCATTGATGTTGTAAACAAGCTCTTCGCCTTTATGAAAGCGCTCGGCGATTTCGTTTTCGTAGGTGATTTTAAATTTGGAAGCATCCTCGGAGTTTGTTTTTTCGGAAATCGCAGAGAGATTCTTTTTAAACTCGGAAAATGCCAAAGAGCTGTTTTTCGAAGCTCCAAGGTGCGCCAGAATCGTGGCGTCCACGATATCGAGGATGGATAACTTTTGCGCTGATGCGATTTTTTGTACGATATCTATTTTACTGCGGATCAGCTGAAGTTCTAAACTGCTATAGGTCTTGCCTTGCTCCGTACTGGCTCTTGTGAATTTAAAATTGTTGTTTTTTAAGGACGATAAAACGGATTCATTTTGAGCGATTTTATTTACCAACGATTGTTTCTGAGTCTTGAGCACGTTGAGCTGGGTGTTAAAGGACTGTATGTTCTTTTGTGTCTGCGGGATCGCAGCATTGATCGCTTCGACTTTTTCGCGAACGGCCGCATCTTGGAGAGCGACGTAGTGCTGAATGAATTCGCTGACTTTTATTTTTGCCCCTTCTAAGAGATCTATTTTTTCTTGTACCTCGCGCCCTTCGCCAGAAATGTAGAGGGCAAAGTAGCTTAGGCCTGCTTTTTCGTCAGACAAAGACTTAATTTCCCCATCCAACTCTCGAATTTGCTTTTGCAAGGGTGTTGTTTTGTCGCTAAAAGCGGATAAGAAACCGTCGACAAAGGTTTCCGTGGCGCGCACGTCGGCGTCGGTCACTTTACCGTTTTTGGCAATGATCTCAGCATAGGGCCCAAGCAGGCCTTGTTGTCCGTAGGTGGTGGACGTCAGCTTTTGAATGTCCTTGTCGATCTTTTTCAGCTCTACTTGCAGGCGCGCGTTTTCTTTTTCAACCATTGCTATTTTTTGGGCGTTTTTCTCGGCGTCTCGAATGACTGTCTTTACTTTGGCCTTTTCAATCTCAATCGCTGCCACCGCAGGCTCTGGTGGCAAAACCAGTTTGCTCGTGTCAAACTGAGGAAGGATGCGCTCCAAACCCTCAAACGTGGGCAATTGAGCATTTGACCCATCGTTGTCAGAGCAGCTGACGTTAACAAAAATAGTCACCGACAAAGCTAAAATTGACGTGATTGAACATGTAGATTTGCTCATAAAGCTCCTTAAGGTTTAATTCGTCTTTGATGAGCAAGCAGAATGCCAAAATGAAAAAGGCACTTTCGGATTGAAGTGGCGGGTATGAAACAGATAGTTAGGTAGCCGACCAAACTTTAAACATAAAAGGAATTAACGTTAGTTAATAAAAAGAGAAGCTTCGACGGAAAAGCGTTTTGCCAAAGCTTTAATTTGCTTTGTGTTGAGTTCTCTGGTGCCTTTAAGAAGCTCGCTGACAACAGGTTGCCCGCCGACTTCGTCTGCGAGATCTGTTTGTTTGAGTTCGTGGATTTCCATTAAATAAGCTAGCAATTCACGTCCTGAAGCCTTCTTCATTTTAAATTTTTGGTTTTCATACTCATGAATCAGGTAGGTGAGAGTTTTGAGATACTCTGTAACGCCGGATTTAACGGCTTTCGATGAATTTAAAAGACTAATAAGTTTTTGCGACAGGTTAAGCGCAATCGTGTTTTCAATATCAGTTTCAATCATTTTTAGTGGAAAGGCTTTTGTTAATAAGTGAAAGGAATCGTCAAGAGACGAAATGTTCTTTGTTTCTTTAATAATGTCTTTTAGTTCAAGTTTTTTAATTCCCATTTTATTTCCATTTTCCTTTATCATATTCTTTGTGAGTTAAAACGTCGGTTATTTGCATGACGGGTATTCCAAAATTTGTAATGCAAATGACCCTCACTTTGTTGCCGCCAACATCAAACACGTACTTGTCGCCCACTTTGTCGAATCTCTTTGCAAAGACTAATTTGAAGTCCTCGGGCTTGGTAATTACTGCCGATTCGACAAGCTGGACCCATTTATCCAAAGCACTACGTAAAGGTGCGTGCTTTTGCTTAAAGTCATTAAGTAGTTGTTTGCCAAGAAGTAACATCTGATTATAATATAGCAAATTGCTATAAATAATACAAGCTATAAATATAGCATTTTGCTATTCTTGAAATAATCAGCTAATTCAATCGTTTGTGAGCGAGAATAAGACGCTGGAAAAACAACTTACTTTTCAACGACCACGCCTTTTGCGGGGGCGGGGAGAAGCGCCGTAAAATAATCCGTATTTCCTTTGTACAAGTTCTCTATATCAGGCTCGGTGACAAGACTGCCTTTGAGCCACTTTTCTTGAGGCATGTTAACCATGCTGGACTCATATCGACGATTTTCTAATCCAACGATGGGGAAGTATTCCCCGTCGCATCTACGCTTAACGATGATTATACCCCCTTAAATAATCGAGAGCCTTGCTCCTGGAAGTTGTGAGATCACTTACATACGGGCCAATATTTGCAGTGTTAAAATTTAGGCAACCTACGACTTTCGCAAAATAAAGATAGGCCAAAAATGCTCCACGAATTTTTATTGAAGAATCAGGAAAAAATATTAGCTCTGACTGAAGAGAAAACGCAGGAGCTTGCGGGAGATCACCCCAGTTCAGATCAACTCAAGAGCGGGCTACCCATATTCTACGCACAGGTCATTGAAATCATCCGCAACGCCGGCAAACCTTCGGATCCTCCAGCTAAAGACATAGAAGCGATAGCAAAAGCCGCCGACCAAGGGGACGAGCCCGCAATGGCGGAAGCAGCCGAGCAACCACTCGAAGCAGAACTTGCGAGAACAGCAGGCGATCATGGTACTGAATTGGTGCGACTCGGCTACACACTTTCCCATGTCGTACATGCTTACGGAGCCATGTGCCAGGCAATTACGGAAGTTGCGTCGAGGAACAATTATCCCGTTACAGCCACTGAATTTCACGCGTTGAATAGATGTTTGGACGTTGCCATCGCCGGTGCAGTTACGGTGTATCAGGCTGTTCAAGACGCTAAAGAGAAAGGCGACGAAACTGCAGTACCATTGTCTTTAGCCCGTGAAATGCGGAATTTACTAGCGAGTTCAAACGTTGCGTTTCAATCAATCAAAAGTGGGACGGTTGGATTTAATGGTAGCACGGGACAAGTTTTGGAAAAAAGTTTGAAGCGGCTAGAAGAAATCATTGATCGCTCGCTGAATCAATAGAAAGACCGACGCTTAATTTTTGAATGTGTTTAATGGGTCCCCTGAGTTTTAAAAAAGGAACTCAGGGGATGCGAGCTCTTTTTTAGCGCTAGCATCTTTACACACTTCTCAATTTGCAAGATAAGGTCTTAACCTGGCGTCCAGCCAATCGTAGTCGTTCTCGAGAGCATCAGTCACATTTTTTGGTAACTTCATGGGCTTTTGATAATCACTTTCCTCAACCACTAACTCGGTTGGAACTGGATAAGCATTTGCACCCGCTGGCAACTCTTGCGGAGTTTGATAATCGGTAACGTCTTTAAGCGACTCTAACTCTTCTGGTAGCACTAGCACATTTGGATAGTCCAAAGGGTTTGGAACTTCCCATAAAGCGGGATTTCCCATCCCGTTCTCCATAGCCATATGAAACTTTGTATCTTTAAGCTTGTTCTGAAATGCGGCCACGCGCCCCATGATGTCATTTAGGCGATTTCCTTGTCCCACTGACGCACCACTTTCCACGACAGGTTTACGCTCCAAATTACCGCGTATGTCCAAATCCAAGACCCGTTGGGTCACATCGGAGTTCGGATCTAACGTCATCCGTAAAATACCGTAATTTTCAATCGCCTGTAACTGATCGCTCTCGTCCGTCGTCAAAGCGGATAGCCCGTTCAAATCGCAAACTCCATTACTCAATCTAATTTCAAGGCAACCGGCTAGTTGTGAGTTAACTATCTCCGATAACTGAGCTACGTATTTAAGCAATGCGTGTTCGTACACCGTAGTATAATCATTATTTAGTGACTCAAATGGCGCATAATCTCTGCTCCATTCCAAACCGGGGTTCGTAAAAAAGAAGCTGTGATTGTAAGGGAGTGAAGACATTCCCTTAACAAAATCTAACATGCTAAAAAGTGGGGTCCCACTCTCTTCCAGCGACTGATAAAGGCCTGGTAAACTATCTTTTGCCAGTTTGAAGTATTTCATGTGACTTTTATTATTTTCCTCTACGAGGGATTTATCCTTGATGAGTTTGTACGGAATTTTCCCTGCCCATGCATTGATCACTTTTTCATTGCGCGGATCAACGAGGGTAAGTTGAAACCTTACAGGAAAGACATAGGGATTGTATGAAAGATCAGTGTGCGGCACCATTCCGGTCTCCATCACGTACTCGGCATTTGTTCCTGCATATTGAGCCAGCCTAAATTCGAGTCGTGGGGCAACGAGCTCAAAGTCTCTTCTGTTTAACTCTATCCCCTTTGTACCTAAGCCTCCAATTGCATGAACAAATGGGGAAGGAATAATTTTATCCCAGTCCTGTGGATTGAAAGATCGTGTCTCAGCAATAAAGTGGCCGAGGCTGAATCTGTCAGGCACAAATCCACCGGGCGCTAACCCCACCGCAGAATCGGTCCCTGATTCTACCAAGGCAATCAGTATATTATTTAGCGTATTACCATCATTAAAAAAATTGTTAAGACGGTATTCTATGTAGGCACTGGTGCGATCTATCTGAGCTGTTTCGAATTCACGCAAGAGATCTGCGTTAACACAAGACTCAACTGCATCTCGCTGGGCGGAAATATATTTAACACCGTCTTGCATCTTGTCGTTGAATTCTCTCTTATTTATTTCTGATTTTTCAAAAAAATCTGATAACTGCTTATGTGACAGCTTGTCTAACAAGCTGTTCACTTGAATTGAAGCTTCTGAAACCATCATAAATCCAATAAGGTTTACAGCCCCGCATGCTCCATTAGATGTTGCATTCATTGCATTTTGCAAAAGAAATGCAGATTGAAACGGACCGCTTGGATATTGTGCCAATGTTTTGACGAGTTCGAAATGCGCAGCTACAGCGCGTTCAGTGTCAATGGCAATCTTGTATTGGCCTTTTTCAACAGCTGCATTAATTGCGAAGAGTTCATAAAAAAGGTTTTCAAGGGCTCTTTGATTATCTTTTCTTAATGGAAGTTGTGAATTGTCGGGTAGCGTACTTGATATGCTAGATACCTGTTTGCTAAAACTTTTAAACTGATTATAGAAATCTTCTAAATAATCAAGCATAACGGCGTGCAAGGGCTGCAGGGTGCCTTTTACTGCTTGCCGGAGCGATGAAATGTCTTGCTGTAAAACTGCATCGTTTTTAGATCCTACTTTAGCATAGGCCGATACCAGTGAAGAGAGTCGATCACTGCGTGCAGCCATGTCGTTAAATCCGTTTTCCACTTTGACCGTTAGATCAACGATTAATTTTTTTAGTTCTGCGAGCGATTCGATGAGTTCCTGGTGTTCGGTGGGCTGATTTCCTTGGCTAAGAAGTTGAAAAAAAGAGACAGCAGTTGTTACATTGGCTCCAACGCTTGCGAGAGCACCAAATTTACCCATCCAGGTACTGGCGCTCGAATAGTTATCAAGTCCAGCAAGCACCCCTTGCCTAGCCTGGTTAGCGGAATTAAGGGCTTGAAACATCTGAGTCATATCTTTGTTCTTCGTAAAATTTGAAAACTGCAAACCGAGATTAATGCCTTGATCAATACCGTAAGCTATCTCGTTGTGACTGATTCTTGATTTGCGATCAACTGCAAGCTGGTTCGCCTGATTTTTAGCAGCGTTGCAGGCCTCCGCTCCACCGCCATCACAGTTCAGCTTGTCGAACTCGTTCAACGCTATATCGACATCCGCGTAGGTGGCTGCTTCGTGGATCGCCTTCAATTTGGACTGAACCACTTCTCGCGCATTCGAATCCGTGATCGAATTCTCGATCCGCTCGAGCAATTCGCCAAATGCCTGGTTCTGTTTTGCGACATTTGGAACAACTTTGAGCAGACCATTGAGCTGCTGAGTAAGCTTTTTTTCACTACCTTGCGCCATCTTAAACGGCAGCATTAGCGGATCATTGAGTAGAGTTGCGTCGTCGATCTGTAGACTCACTCCGGTGTAATAACGAAACAAAAGGTCTACACCATTTTGTTCGTCCTTTGTGAGATTCCCGGCATTCTTTTGTGCAACAAAAAACATAACATCATCTCGTAACTGCTGAACCTCTTCTTCAGATTTGAACGCAAGTCTTTGATAGTCCATTGGAGTTTTCCCATCAGAGCCGCTATAAACGAGATTTCCCAAAATTACCAAAGCAGTTGAGACTGGGAATTTCAAACCACCCACCAGAGCGCCACCTACCTCTAATGCATCGGAAACAAGTGGAGAGTTGTCTCCGCTGTTCGGGCCTTTCGGCCGGAAATGAATAATCGATTCTGCGGCCCCAATTCCATTCCAACCTACGTTTTTCATGGTCATCTCGTTTCGCAGCTCATGTAGCGATCCTGCGAATTCCGATCCACCCGTCATTGAGCGTAACAAATAGTAATGAAAATGTAAGTCATCGGAGTTGGTGGCTTCAGCTATAACTTGATTAAATAAAATCGCTAAAATCGAAAGTAACTTCAGTAATCGCATGTGGGCCTCACAATGAGTTTCTGTTTGAATCGTTCAACACCACGCTTGTATTACACGCCATGTCATAGAGCCATTTGAATCGATCAAAGTGTAAAATGTTTACTCAAGTGCAACGGCCGCGGATAAACAAACGAATTTTGAACGAAATCCGGATGTTCAGCAGTCTATTTTCGAAGGCGACAAAATTTTTTTTACGACTTTCTTATTATGATATTTCGAATCGATTCATTGGCATTTCGGAAATTTAACCATTTTGACTTTTCAATTTAGTTTTGAAGTTTAGCCCCAGGTTAAAACTCGGCATTGGCAATGACCGCTTAACCAAGACTGAGCGCTGTTGAGTTTCGGTTCGCGATTTGCAATTAGCTTGAATATGTTAAAATTCTCGAACCTGGTCCCTCTGGGCCTCTCATTTTATGTAAAGATTTTAAATCTGTCTGTTTTTTGGCTACTGGTCAACCCGGCGCAGGCGCTTCAGTGCGATGACGTCTTCTCTAAAGATCACCCAACCAGCAAAAGTGTGATGGCCCTCTCGCGCGATCGTGAGTCGCCGATGTATTCCCATTTAACAACCCAGAACGCGGGCCAGTTGTTTACCCACAACTACTCGGACGGGGATCCTTCACTTTTTGGCGCTAAAGCCGTTGTGGTTTTTTTGCCAGACTGGAAAACCCCACAGGTGTACTTTTTTGCAACCGGCGAAAGCTTTAAAAGCTGGAACATGCACCATGCTCAAGCAGCGTCCGCGGTCCTTGGCGACACGATCCTGTTTTATTTAAATCTTCGCCACATGCAGGGTTACGAGCTCACTGCGAAACAATTCGACGGGCAGTGGCGCATCACAAGTCTTGATATTCAGTCCGCAATCACAAATCTGCAAAAAGAAAACGTAAATCATCGGCCGAACCCCAAGGCAGAGGAGCAAATGCTTAAAACACTACTCGATAGCATCGATCCAGAGTTGGTTAGTTTTTCCATTCCAGAGCTTTAAGACTCGTCATCCTGAGCGCCGATCTAAAAGACGACTTCCTTTGAAAGTTCTGATAAGTTACAGCAATGGAGCAAGCGCGGGAGTTCGAAAGACTTTATTTTAACAGCGATGAGTTTTTTTCGGACCTGCTCGAATCTATCACCCACGCCCGAAATAGCATCGACATAGAAACTTACATTTACGAAAACGACGAGTTTGGTGCCGAAGTGGACCGAATCCTTCAGGCTGCCGTTCAACGTGGCGTACATGTGCGCATCTTGGTGGATGGTTTTGGGGCGCGTGCGTGGGTTGGCCAAAAGGCGCCAGATCTTTTTAAAAATGGCGTGCAAATTCGCGTCTGGCGTCCAGTGATTTTTAGTAAGTTCAATTGGAAATTCCTCAATCGATTAAATCGGCGCAAGCACCGAAAATATTGCGTGATCGATAAAAATATGGCCTACGTTGGAAGCCAAAATATTTCTAAAGTTCATCTACAAAGGTTTTCTGGCGAAAAAGCCTGGCGCGACTCAGGGATAGCGATTCAAGGAGCTGGAGTAGATGATCTGAATAGAACTTTCGATGAAGTTTGGTATCTGAGTCACAGGTTGAACGAAATGACCGGCAAGGTTCGCCTTAGAACGCCACGTGCGTTCGCACAAAACCTTATAAATTTAACGACACAGTTTTCTCTTCGTCGACCTAAGCACGAATCTATAATCCGGATCCAGGGGGCAGAAAATAGGATTTTGATCACCAATGCGTACTTTGCGCCTCCACAGCGACTGTTGGGAGCCCTGCTCAAAGCCAGATCTCGCGGGGTGGCCATTTGCCTCTTACTACCTTCGGCGCCTGACCTATTGGTTATGAAATGGATCGCAACGAGCTATTACGATATCCTTCTGAAAAATGGGATTCAGTTGTTTGAATACAAGCAAAGTTTTTTGCATGCTAAAACAATGATCGTCGATGACTGGGGCATCGTAGGATCATCAAACTTTAATACCCGAAGTTTTCGTCGCGACATGGAGCTTGATATTGTTTTATCAAGTTCCGATCTTCGCCAAGAGTTAACCATGCAGTTTGCTGAAGACCTCAAATACGCTCGCGAAATCCGGCTCGAGGACCTCGCGTTTTTGACAATAAGTCGATGGCTCGGTCGAATCTTTGCGCATGTGCTGAGGTGGGGCCTATGACATTGAAAGTGATGTCTTACAACATTCACAAAGGCTTTACGATGAGCCAACGATTCGTTCTGGATCAAATTCGCGAGGCGATGAGCGAAACCCATGCCGATTTAGTTTTCTTGCAAGAAGTTTTAGGCGAGTACCAAACACATCCAAACAAGGACGAGAAGTTACCTTTGGAATCGCAGTTTGAATTTTTGGCAGATTCAGTGTGGGAACACTTCGCTTACGGCAAAAATGCAGCTTATAGTAGTGGTCACCACGGCAATGCCATCCTCAGTAAACGGCCTATCGTTCAATGGGAGAACATTGATATCAGCACCAATCGTTTGGAACGAAGGGGCATCCTGCACGCAGTTATTGAAATGCCGACTGAATTGCCGACTGAAATGCCCAGCAACATTCCGAAGCGCCCGCATCTTCACGTCATCTGTATCCATCTCAATCTTTTTCAAAAAAGTCGAATCAAACAGGTCGACTTACTTTGCCAACGCATCGAAGCCCATGTGCCTCGCGATGCTCCCCTGATTATTGCTGGAGATTTTAATGATTGGAAACAAGTGGTCTCTAACACCTTGGATTCAAGGTTGGGCATGAAAGAAGTGTTCCTACATAAAACCGGAGCGCACGCTCGCAGTTTTCCAAGCTGGCTTCCGATGCTGCCGTTGGATCGTATTTATTGCCGCGGATTTACAATTCAAAAAGCAAAACTCTTGGCTGGCGCTCCCTGGAGCCGGCTATCTGATCACCTTGCTCTCTACGCTGAACTTGAAATCTAAGGCTGCAAAGCTAGTGCGCCGGGAGGGAATTTGAAGTAGAGTGTGCGGATGGTTCCTTACGCACTGATTTACTTAGGTTCCCTTATCGTAGACTGCATCCCAGTCGTGGCTCCGCCCGCTTGGACGCTGATGTTATTTATCATGTTAAAATTTGATCTAAATCCTTGGTCGGTGGCATTAGTGGGAACGGCGGGCACCGTATCTGGTCGCTTAATTTACACTTCGATGATCGTGCCGTGGATTGGTAAAAAAACCCTTGGGGTCGAAAAAGAATCCGACCTTAGGTTTTTAGGAGTAAAGCTCTCACAACACGGTTGGTCGACTTTTGCATTTGTATTTATCTACTCCATCCTTCCTTTGTCGACCACCGCGCTCTTCACGGCGACTGGCCTTGCCAAAGTTAAAAAACTATACATAATTCCGCCATTTTTTCTCGGCAATTTGATTGGTGATAGCCTCATTCTGCTTTCAGGAAAATATGCGGTCAATAATTTTGGCGAGCTTTACTCGGGCACGTTTAACCTCAAAAATATACTTCTTATGCTGTTTGGTTTTATTGTAATGCTACTTTTCTTTTTCATTGATTGGCGAGAAATGCTCACAAATAAAAATCTGAAAATGAAGTGGCAATTTTGGAAATAAAATGAATGGTAAAGAGGGTGGGAACTCGACAGGAGTTCCACCCGGCCTCAAGAGCAGATTGGTCTTAATTTAACGTAAGGTCATAAATGTAATTTGTGGTGTCGAAAACTTTAAAGGTCGCTGCCGGATTCGTTACAATGATATTGTTTTGCAGTAAGGCCCCTGCGCTCACACCGCCAAGCTTACTCATATAGTTATTTCTGATGATTACGTTTTTAGCTGCAACTCCTTGCTTAGAGTCGGGGGCTGAAATCCAAAGTTTCCCGTACATGGGACTACCTGATTTACATGTCGAAATCACCTTATTGCCTTCGATAAGCGCATCCTCAACGCCATACAAGCTGATACCGTGATAATGGCAAGTCAGCACCACGTTGTTGCGCCATACAGTCTTTCTGTAGAGACCGTCGAAGATGTTAAATCCTTGGGCGCTCTCCTTCAACGGACGTTCACGAGTTAAATCTTGATAAAAATTATTTTCAAAAACAATGTTCTCGTAAATTTTGTAAGCTGCTGTTGGATCCGCCGGATTGTAAGCGGGCAACGCAAATCCTTGACCAGCATCATCGTGGTTCAGATCGCCGTCGGCATCACTCACATAAGTGTCTAAAAACTTGTTACCGGTGATGATGACGTTTGAAGCAAGATACCGAATGTGATCGCCTGATACATTCTGCACGAGGTTGCTTTTAACCAGTGTATTACTCATATTTTGCGATGGTAACATCGCATCAGCGCTCACCACGATTCCAAATCTAACGTTCAGAATTTTATTGCGGAGCAAAGTAACGCAAAAACCATTTCTTGTACTCACGCCGCTGGCAGCGTCCATCCACTGCTGAACCGTCCATGCCGCTGAAGCGCCTCCTGTAATGGTGCTGTCTGCCACAATAATTTGCTGAGAGTCGCTCACTGATAAAGCTTCCCCAGCCACTGATTTTTCAAAAACTAATCCGCTGAGAATCCAACGACTCATAGATCCAAGGTTAAGACCAACGATCTTCGCGTCTCGACTTGCCTTTATTCCGATCCATTTTTGACTGTTCACCAAATGGGCCGCAGAGTATTGGGAAATGGTGGCTGCTGGATGAGTGCCGGGGAGCAGATGGATCTGATCGCCAGGCATAATCTTTTTAATTGAGCCCGCAAGCGTCTTAAAAGCACGGTTTTCTGCGAGGCCATCATTCGTATCCAGTCCGTTCACAGGATCAATGTACAAAATGCGACTAAACACCAACGAAGGTAGCTCGCACCCTGCATAAACCTCGAGGGAGCCATCGATAGAGCCCTCGATTGGCGGCGGCGTGGTTGGAGGGGCTGTAGGTGGAGGCGGCGTGGTTGGAGGTACCGTTGCTATAGCTAAAGTGGTTGCACTTAAACTTCTAGCTGCGCCGATCTGTCCGCACGCATTTTTTGCCGCGACGGAAAAAGAATAGGACGTACTGGCCTGCAGGTTTAAACTCGAATGTTGTAATGAGTTTCCGGTAAGGACTTCAGCAACCTGTACGCCATTTCGTTTTACTATATAGGATTGAATTGCACTCCCACTCGCTGCAGTCCACGCAATAGTCACGCTCTGAGATGCTACATTAGAAGCGGAGAGACTCGCTGGAGCAGATGGTGCCACTGATTTTTTACATTGACCTTGTCCTAGTCCATGAGCTTGCGCACACAACAAGACAGTTGTTACCAATATCCATGTATGACTGAGTTGATTGATAAGATGCTTGAGTTTCATTTTTCCCCCTCTGAAACGTTCCACAAAAATACGAGTTATTTATCTAAAACTTATTGATGCAATGGGCTTGCCACCTGTTTAAACCTTGTACAGTTGAATTAGTTTTGGTCAGGTGTCCAAATATTTTTCACCCAAAATAGACATTCCGATGTAATCGATGGATATCGTAAGTGAATTAAATCTATGTTGAAAGATTCATCAATTTAAAAGTTTCGACGTTTTCAAATGAAAAAAAAACGTTTCAAATCAGGAAACAATGTCTCAGTCTTTGATGTTTACGAAAAGTAATAAAATTTATTCAACAAGTTTCTGATCGAGCAATTGATAAAACATCGCTAAAGTTGTACGAATTTCTGCATTTCGCCAAAGCGCGCGTCCGCTGGGGCTCAGGCCGTCGACCGAACCTATTTGCATTAACGAAAGTGCGATCATGCCTTGGTTGAGTGCAAGTTGTACCGGTACAGCTTGATTCGTGTAATTACCTTCAAGATGGTACGCATCCATCCATCCGAACACGCGATCATAAAGTTTGCTGTTGCCTGATCCTAAAGACTCAATGCCGTGGAACAATGGCAAGATCCTAGAGGGATTTGACGTTGCGGCCATAAACAGCGCATACGGAGTGAAAGTACTTTCCCATTCCATAGCCAAGGTTGTGTCATGTTGATCGCGAGCATCGGTGCTTACAACGACCAAATTTCCCGTTTTATCTTTGTAACGAAATTCAGACAAACTCGAAGACGTCGATTCATTAAAAACAAAACTTGGGGAATGGGCGGCCGG
>JAYUKO010000365.1:0-2139 GCA_043764415.1 Bdellovibrionales bacterium
AGCCTCTTCAGTCGATGGAAACGCCGAGGTTGCGCCTGATTTCCTTGAAAAAATCGAAAACTTTAAACCCGCTTCCCTGCGAGTGATGCGCGAGGAGATCGCAAAAAACCCCCACATCACGCCCACGAGCGGGATCGCCTCGGCTCTTGATATTCTCGATCTTTTTAAGTCGATTCAAACCAAAGAAGAAGCCATTTTGTTTTTAGCGAAAATGAAAGACTGTTCGGAGCAAAATTCTGATACAGCAATTTCGGTGAAATCAACGTGCTTAAAATACAGTCGACGCCTTCTGACAAAATTTCCCGAAATGAAAAATCAAGTGGAAGAAATCACATCCGTGTCTTCTGAACGCGCGGTTGAAATGCAAAAGATTTTCGAAAAGAAAAACTAGCAGAGTTTAGGGCGTTGCCTTTTCGCGCGCCCTAAGATCGCCTGACCATCAATCCAGCATACACAACATACAACAATTGCAAGCCGACAAAGGCTGCTACATATTCAATTCCGCCGGCACCAAAACCATATGTATGCAAACCCGCGCCGAGAACAAAGTTCACTCCGTACCAGGCCATCACAACAAGGTTGAAGGCGATAATGGCTCCCGCGAGCATCCCAAAATTTTTAATCAACCCGCCAAGACGCGCATGCAAAAGCGCCAGATAACCGAGAAGCGCAATCAGCGCCCAAGTTTCCTTTGGATCCCAGCCCCAAAAACGTCCCCAAGAATAGTCAGCCCAAACGCCACCGAGGATGGTTCCCGCAGCCAGCAGCACAACACCCACTTGCAAACTTTTGTAGCATGTATCTACGTAGTCGTTGATTTCCTGGGATTGTATTTTTGCTCCACGAATCACATGAAACAGCGCCACGTTGCCAATCCCCAGCGCCAAGAAGAAAGCCGCATAACTCAGCGTGATCGTCATCACGTGGATGATGAGCCATAGATTGCTGCGCAAAACAGGTTCCAGCGGCTGCAGAGTTGAATCCAAAATCGCAGGGGCACTGTTAGCCACAATCATCGCTAGAGTGGCAACGAGTGTTCCAGATAATAAAATATATTTTTTCTTTTTAACGAAGCTCAACCACGCGGTGAACACGATCGTGCCCCACGCCACCCAGATCACCGTTTCAAACATATTCGAAACCGGCGGCCGTTCCGTGAGATACACCCTAAGGGCAAAGCCATAGGTGTGAAGAACAAACGCCAGGCCCGTCGACACCCAGGCTGCCGTCGCAAAATACTGACGAGAAAATAGAAGACCAAAAAACATCAATAGAACAGCCAATCCATAAAGAATGGCCGCTTTTAAAAACGGCGCGAACTGATTGTAGTGCAACTCGGTGGCCATTTTTTTAAGTTCAGGATAAAGCACTGGATTGTTGGTGCGAATGCTAGCCACAAAAGCAGCAACAGACTCTTTGGATTTTTGCACAGCTTCGGGCGGAACACTTTCCATGGTGAAGGTGGCCGAATAGTCTTTGAGAACATTAAAGAACAATTCTTTTTGAGTCGCGTCGAGTTCAGCGATGCTCAACCATGTTGTGACTGCGGGATCTTTGCTGGGAGCGATACGCAGCGCCCCCATTCGGACCTCATGAAAAAATCCCATTTGCGACTCGAGTTTTTGCACGGCCTGGTCAAAGGGGTTTAGTTTTTCTTTGAGTTGTCGTTTCGAGTTGAGCTCACTCAAAATCACCCCGAAGCGCGTGCTTTTTAAAATCTCCTCCGGGCTAAAAAATTTTTGCTCCTCTGAAAAGCCCAAGGCTTTTTTAAGTCCAAAATGATCTACACGCACAAACGGCTTTGCCATCCACGCCTCAGGCACCATCATCCAGGTGGATACAATTTTGCTGGCATCATGGGCCGGTTTGTCTTCGGCGGGGCGATACGTACTTCGACCGTACATCAGAGTGAGGGTTTCGCGAGCGTAGGTATCAAAAGGTTTTAAGCGCCCCCCGTTTTGCACAGGCAGGGTTTCCATGGAAAACTCTTCGGCTTGTACAACGACCGAAGCAAAAACACAAAATAACAGAGCCAGCAATAAATTGCGACTAAGCATAGGCACCTCTCGCTTTTTTCCAGCGACGATAAAATAAATGGACTGCACCAAAAACGATAAGCAAAGAACCTAAATATTTAAT
>JAYUKO010000366.1:0-7126 GCA_043764415.1 Bdellovibrionales bacterium
CTGGTTGGTGCCGCAGGATTCTCAGCTTCTAGCCAACAGCCGCAATCCCCGTCTCATCCAATTAAATCAAGAGCCAAACACCATGGTGCTCGCTCCCTATCAGTCCGAAAAGATTTCCTACGATGTCATTGTTCCCATCCTTCATGGCACAAATGGCGAAGACGGCACCATCCAGGGATTGCTCGAGCTTACAAAAATTCCCTACGTCGGGTCTGGCGTGTTGGGCTCTGCTGTGGGCATGGACAAAGACGTTTGCAAACGTTTGCTCTCTCAAGCGGGTATACCGGTTGTTCCCTCTGTCACTCTTCGAAAACATACGTACGATCCAAATCCTGAAAAGTGGATTGATCACTGCATCCAAACTCTAGGACTTCCTTTCTTTGTAAAGCCCGCAAACTCTGGGTCTTCCGTAGGAGTGCATAAAATAAAAACTAAAGTTGAGGCGTTAGAAAAATTAGCCGACGCTTTTAATTTTGATTCTAAAGTTCTCGCCGAAAAAGCGATTGCCGCCAGAGAGCTGGAATGCTCGGTTCTTGGCAACCATACTCCGAAAGCCAGCATCATCGGCGAAATTATCCCGCGCCACGAGTTCTACAGTTACGAATCAAAATACCTCGACGAAAACGGCGCTGATTTAAAAATTCCTGCCGAGGGGCTCGGCTCAACCGTTGTTGAACGTCTACAAAAGATGGCCACCGACGCCTTTGTCTGTTTAGAGCTCCGCGGAATGGCGCGCGTTGATTTTTTTCTCGATAAAAATGACGGAAAAATTTATCTCAACGAAGTAAACACCATCCCCGGTTTTACCAGCATTAGCATGTACCCAAAAATGTGGGAAGCCACGGGTTTGGCTTATCCAAAGCTTCTAGACGAGCTCATTCAACTGGCGATCGACAGCAAAAAAGAAAAACTCAGCTTAAAAACAGATTATCAAAAGTAGTATTTATATTTTTTAGGTCGAACGATGGACGCGGGCTTCCGTGTAGGCAACGACTCGCACTGAGAATTGGTTTCGAACGTCTCCTCGAGATCATCAAGTTTGTAGGTAGAAGCTATTTTACGGGCGTTTTCGATTTTTTTCTCGCCAATCATGGCGCAGGCCAGAGTGTAGGCAATTTTTTTAGAAAACAAAGGGTTGGTTGGCTTTCTTAAGGCGATTTGGGCAAATTCGCGTCCCATTTTGTAATCTCTTAAGGCTTCATCGGGATGCAAAATTAGCAAGTTTGCCACATCGTAAGCCTGCCGCGCCGTCAGCGTTTTACGATCGAAGGCTTTGAGCACAGCGTTGTTATAGCGCTCGGGGTGCTTCGACATCCACATCACCACGGCATGCAGTCGATCGTTTTGCGTGAGGCGCATTTGCGAGTAGGTTACGCAAATTAAGCCAATTAACAAGATTGCGCGCGGCAGCCATTGATGCTGAAAAAAATAGAACACAGGATAGGCAAGAATCAATGGCGAAAAATAAAGTAAACTCGTAAAACCAAACAGCAAGCAAAAAACGATACTTACAATCCCCACAGCAAAAGATATCCATAACTTTTTTGAACCAGTCAGTTTGCCTGCTGAAAAGTAAGCATCGTTTTTAAAAAAATTTAGCGCATGCAGAATGAGCCCCGAAAGTACTATGACAAAAGCCACGGCTGCAAAGCCGCGATTAATCACTGGCCGATAACTTACGTTTGCGATGTTTGAATAGGCAAACCACAAAACCAGAATTTGAATCAGCAATTCTTGAATTTTTTGTCCACGGGTCATGTGGTGGTATCGGCAAAAGCTGAACTCTTCCTTAAGAGAAAGTGCCGTACCTCGACTCGCCCAAAAGCGGGATTGATTCCGTTTTGCGACCTAAGTCAGCAATGTCTGCAACCACTGCCGCTGTTCGTCCGTTAGTTTTTCTTGCGGAGTCATCATAGAGCTTTTAAGACCATTCTCTATTTCACTCGCTTCGCTCAGAATTCCTTTCGGAAAATTCACAATGACTTTTGCAATTTCAAACGCCTTGAGATTGTTCTTCTTCATGGTCTCCATCACCTCTTGCACAGTCACATGGGGAATATCATCTTTCCAACAATCATAGTCTGTTACAAAGCTACATGGTAAAAAGGCGAGCCCTGCTTCCCGGGCCAACGCGTACTCCGGAAACGCGGTCATTCCGATGATGTCGGCTCCCCATGCACGAAACAGATTGGACTCCGCTTTTGTGGAAAAATAAGGGCCCTCGACGACAATCGAAACTTTATCAAAGTGACAGCGAAATTGAGCTTGAGATGCAATTTTTTTGGCTTCTTCCACAAGTCTTTGCGACACTGGAATGGCTAACGAGGTGTGAGAGACCAAGCCGTCACCACTGAAAGACGCGATTCGACCTTTGGTAAAGTTAATATACTGATTCGGTACGACCATGTCGCCTGGCGGAAGGTCATTTCGTAAACTTCCCACTGCAGAAAACGACAGTAACTGCCGTGCGCCGTGTTTTTTAAGAGCGTAAATATTCGCGCGATAATTCACTGTCGAAGGCGTAAGGTCATGATGTGATCCATGACGTGGTAAAAATAAAACCTCCTGCCCGCCAATGATGCCTTTTTTGAGTCCTTCAGAACACATGCCAAAAGGTGTGGAGCGATCCAGGTTTTCTAATGCTTTGAATTGATCAAATTTTTCAAACCCTGATCCGCCGATAATTGCCCACATAAATTCTCCTTAAAAAAATCTCTGTTTCAGACTGCCATTTCTTAAGTCTTTGTTCGAAAAGTACTCATCATCAATAATAATTCCCGTCACCAACTCAACAGGTGTTACATCAAATGCAGGATTGTAAACCGGAGATGTTTCGGGCGCCCATTGCACAGAACCAAAAGAACCTTCGACTCCGCGAACCTCAAAAGGTTTGCGCTCTTCAATGGGAATATCTTTCCCCGACAAACAGTTTTTATCCACCGTTGTCGAAGGGGCCACTACAAAAAACGGAATTTTATGAAAATGGCAAAGTACGGCCACCGAGTAAGTTCCCACTTTGTTTGCAAAATCGCCATTCATGGCGATGCGATCGGTACCCACAAAAGCTTTTTGAATTTTTCCTTGCGACATTAAATATCCCGCCATGTTATCGCAGATTAAAGTGTGCGGGATGTTCATTTGATCCAACTCCCACGCGGTCAATCGTCCCCCCTGAAGTAATGGGCGAGTTTCATCCACATAAACGTGAATCTGTTTTTTTTGCTCCCACGCTTTGCTAATGGCTCCAAGGGCGGTGCCGATACCAACTGTGGCTAAGCCGCCCGTGTTGCAATGGGTAAGCACACCATCGCCATCGGCGATTTTTTGACTGGCACACAAACTCATCTCCTCACACAGCCTCACATCTTCTTCAAATAATTGAACGGCCATCGAAACGATTTCCGTTTCAGGCACCTGAGTCATGCGATCCACAGCATTCATCAAGTTGATGGCGGTTGGGCGAGCCTCGCGCATTTTTTGCGCCATTCCTAAAAACGCTGAGCGTGCGGGTTTGGTGTTTTTAAACCAGTCGGCCAAGGACAGTGCCGCCGCCACTCCAATCAGCGGTGCTCCCCGAACTTTCAGAGCTTGAATCACCGAAATCATTTGCTCCGGGTCACGAATCACAATCCATTTTTTTTCGAGCGGTAATAGTTGCTGGTCGAGGATCGACAAAATCCCGTCTTGATATTTGAGCGCGCGCGAAGTTAAGTTTATCGTTGTCAAATTTGCATTGAGTGAGTTCACAACAGTCGGTCTCCCATTTTTTTACGCATCTCGCGCAAAGCTGCGACCTCTTCCTCCGGAAGAGACGTTAATTGTCCCAGGGACTTTGCACGCAGCAAAATATCTGCCGAGTGTTCAATCCGCTCCATTCCACAATAGGCTTCGCGTAACGATTCGCCCCAACAGATGGCGCCGTGGCGGCTCAAAATCATAGCGCGACAGTCTGGCAAATAGGCATGCAGGTTTGTACCCATTTCCATGCCACCAGGGCGTGCGTAAGGAACAATCGGAATTCGCCCCGCGGCTAAAATCACTTCCGACAAACATTCGGAGGGCAGCTCTTCCATTGCGGGATAGGCCACAGACCACGCAATGGCCGACGGCGGATGCGCATGCACCACCGCTCGTGCCTGTGGACACTTGCGATAAACTTCGAGATGCATCTGGCGCTCCCCGGAGGGACGGCCTTTGATCACGTTATTCGCAAGATCGATCACTGCGATATCATCGGCCTCGATAAATGCCTTGGGCACACCCGAAGGAGTAATTAAAATTTCGCCGTCCGAAATGCGATAGCTCACATTGCCATCAGCGGCCGCGAGCATATTTTTTTTATGTAAAAGATTGCAGTAGCGAACAATGGCTTCTTTGACGAGATCAATTTGTTGTTCTGCATTTTTTTTCGACGTTGATTTCATAGTTGATTTCACTGTTGATTTCCTAGGTGATTCGCCATTTGATACGACAGTTGAGATGTCTCCACCACGGGCGAAAAGTTTTGGCCTTGGTAAATTTGCTGGGTGTTGAGATAGTCGATCATCTTTTGATAGTTGGTCATTTTAAAGCGTGTCCATTCCGGGGCAATAAGCTCGTCCTTACGGGAGGCTAAAGCCACTAAACGATGGAGATAAATCTCCGGCGACAGTTCTGCCAAAAACAAGCCGACCATGGAACAGTACTCAGCAAATTCCACGGGAGTGAATTCTTTTTTAAAAAACATGTCTTCCAGCGGCGTGTTTTTAAGTACGTGCAGATTGTGGAGCTTAACGTTGTTGATCGGCAGTTCATTGCACAGACGCGCGGACTCGCGCACGTCTTCCAAAGTTTCGCCCGGCCAACCAAACATCAAATGCACACCCAAATCCGCTTTTGGGCAGCGTTCGCGGATGCGCTTGATGGCTTTGATGGATTGCTCGGCCGTATGCCCCCGTCGCATCCATTCCAATTGTTTGTTATCAAAACTCTGCACGCCGATTTCGATGGATAAAAATGTTTTCTCAGAGGTTTCTTTCCAAAGATCTAAAAGCGCATCCGATATACAATCGGGCCGCGTGCCTACCACCATCCCCACTATGTCGGGCTGTTGTATCGCGACTTCAAAGGCGTCTTTGATTTTTTGTAACTGCGTAAAGGTGCTGGTGTAGGCCTGAAAATACACCACAAACTTTTGCGAATTAAAGCGTTCGGAAACTTTGGCTTTATGCATTTGGATTTGTTTTAGCAATTCCTCTTTTTGACTTTTTGGATAGGCGAACGAGCCGTGCTCATCGCAAAAGATGCAGGTCTTCATCCCCTTGATTCCGGCGCGGTTAGGGCAGTCTTCGGCAATGGAAACCGGCACCTTAAAAACCTTTTGCCCAAACAGCTTTTTGTAGTAGGTAGAGATTGGATTATAAGGGAGCTTTTCGGTGCCAAAACGCATAGCATTAAGTAGCGAAAACCAGCAGCTCTGGCAACTGATAAAGCTTTGTGGATAGGCTAACTAATGACGTTTGAGTTCAAAAATTTGATCACGGAGGATTCTAGCCCCACTTTGAGCCTTCCGCCAACGTGGGAGCCCATGCATTCCCTGGAGGGTGCGTTTAGCGAAACCCTGTATATTTATCAGCCCACCGTGGAGCTGGTCTTCACTCACTCACCCTCTCCGACCTTCCTTTCCCTCGGATTGGGGCTTGGGTACAACGAAATCCTCATTGCTTGCGAATCTTTGGCGCTAAAAAAGCCGCCAACATTGGTGCGAAGTTTTGAATTGGTAGCGGAGCTGCGAGATCATTTCAAAGCCTGGATTTTGGGAGACTCTTCCCCCCTAAACCCCATCTACGATCGAATCGTTAAAATGTACGCGCAAAAGTATCAATTTTCTGAAACAGAAATTTTAGAGCAGTTGAAAAACTTTTTAGCGAAACGAATTTTAAGCATCGAGGGGCCAATAAATTTGCAAACAGATTTGTCTCCAACGAATGGAATTCTGTTCGATGCCTTTTGCGCCAAAACCAGCCCCGAGCTGTGGACCGCAGAATTTCTGCACGATTTTTTCAGCCGCACAGCCGGCAGCCCGTGCTTTATGTCCACCTATGCCTGCACCGGCGAACTCCGCCGCGCCCTCAGCGCCGCCGGCTTCACCGTCGAAAAACGCAAAGGCTTCGCCTCCAAACGCGATTCCACTTCCGCCAAAAGGTACGGGGACCGGAACGAGCTTCGCTCGTGAACGAGCACCGTAGGCGCTGGTGTCCCCTTGCCGAACCTTTTGGTTGAGATTTGCGTCAAAAAGTTTCGATTTCGTGCATGACTTTCTCGAGTAGAAAATAAGCCGCGATCACACCCACTGCAGCTAGGGTCGTGTAGCTAATCGAGATCGAAGCGGTACTGATATTTGCGCTAAACCATTGGTAAAATTCAGAGCGGTACATAAAAAAAGAGTTCAAAACCAGCTGATGGTAATTCCACGCGAATACGCAAAGCGCACTGAAGGCGAAAGCCGGAACAAAATCTTTTAACCACGCCCAGGCTGGCTGTTTTGGAAGTTGCTCCATCACTGTTTGTGAAAAACCGTTATCCTCGACGTCGTTGTCTATCAAAAAATTTTCTAACATGGAGTCTAAATCATTTTTCATACAATCCTCATTATCTAATATTATTTCGACAATAGAGTTTTCAGTTTTTCTTTAGCGCGCAGCGAATGGGTTTTTACTGTTCCAAGTGGGATCCCCATCAACTCCGCCACTTCCGTTTGCGACAACCCATCCATGTAAGACAGCGTGAGAATCATTCTCTCCTGCGCCTCTAACTTTAGCATACAGCGGGCCATATCCATCTTCAAGTCCTGGCCAGTTTCGGCGCCAGCCTCCATCGCCTCGGGCAGGTCCGTAAAGGCCTCGCTGCGGCGGAGGTGTTCGTAAAACACATTTTTGGCAATCGCAAACAACCAGGTTATAAACTGCGACTGCCCTTGGTAACTTTGCATCCCGCGGTAAGCTTTTAAAAACGTTTCTTGGGACAAATCATCAGCGAGCATTTCGTCGCCCCCGCACATCTTGCGAAAAAAACTTCGCAGGCGAGACTGATGTTTTTGCACAAGAGCTTCAAAGGCTTGCCGATCATCATCCATGAGGACTTGAGC
>JAYUKO010000367.1:0-2132 GCA_043764415.1 Bdellovibrionales bacterium
AGATCTTAGAGATGTGGAGTTTTTATCCTTCCGTATCAACCGCGCCTCCGCGAACAAGAGCCCCGACACCAGCTCTAATGTCCTCGACTTTTCCCTCGCCGTGGTCGACAGCCGCGGGAAGACGTCGCGCTACTTAAATATGTCGGATTTTGTTGAGCTCCCACCGACAGCAAATCACAACTTTCTGGTGATGGCCAAAATTCCGGCGGGGATATTTACCGGTTCTTTTGATCGCACCCAGGCGCGAAGCTTGCGAATGATCTTTAATAAAACAAACCAAGGCCTCATCTACGTGGCGCAGCCAACGCTCATCAGATGGAACTTTAGCGAAGATCTCTCGAGTTATTTGCCAGACATGTTGCCGATGGTATTGCCGGTAGACCAGTTAGCGCAGAACGGCCCCGCTCCGAGTCCTGAGCGAGCGGTGCAGATGCAAACTCGACGTTTTGTAACGAGAGCCGCCGGCTCAAGCCAAATTGTGGATGTGTTAGAGATCAAAATTCCTGATGGATTTGTTGTTCGTAATGCCATGCCGGTGCTTAAGATTGGAAATCAGATTTATAAAAATGGGCATTTTCCTGCGGATGGTTCTACCAATCGTATGATCTTTGAAATTCAACAAGCCACCGAAAACCGACACAAGAACTCGGATGCGGTGCATTTCTTTTATGAAGGGTCTCCAGATAATGTGATTTATTCTGGCGGTCTGTTTGGAGATTTGAGACAATAGTTTCATGAGCCACGTGAAACTATTTGCGACCGATATTTACCAGGTCCTTTTGACTGATTTTTTTAAAAAAAATCAGAAGGATCTTCTCAATGAAATTTTAGTGTTAATGCAAGACGATCACGCCGGGCGTGAGTGGTCTGAGACCCATTACCCCAAAGGGTACACCTCCTATGCCTCGGCCAATCAGATGCACAAAATGTCGCCAACCTTCGCCGCCCTCGAATTGGAAATTCGCCAGCACGTATTTAAATATTTAAAACGCCTAGGTCTTTCGGTACCAAAAGATCAAGTCGCTATGAGCACCTGCTGGGTAAATATTATGGAGGAAGGGTGCACGCATCCACTACATATCCATCCACAGTCCATTGTCAGCGGGACTTTTTACTTAAGGATGCCAAGCAAAGCCAGCGCTATACGCTTCGAAGATCCCAGATACGGACTTTTCATGCATCGACCGCCACAGACGACCCACGTGTCTCTATCTGCGAAACCCGGCGATTTGATTCTCTTTGAAAGCTGGCTGCGCCATGATGTGCCGCTGAACCTGGCCAAAGAACCGAGAGTGAGTATCAGTTTTAATTATTAAAACGTGATTTCCTTGACCTCCTTAACGTATTATTATATTATAATTTGATAATACGTTAAGGAGGAACTTTGTTTTCAGAAATTACATTAAAGAAAATCAAGAGATCCTGTGAAGAAGTGGCGGTTATTCTTAAAGCCATGTCGCACCCGCAAAGACTTTTGATTCTGGGCCATTTACTCACAGGGGAAAAAACGGTGGGGGACCTTGAAGGTATTTGTGATATTTCACAATCGCAATTATCGCAATTTTTGAGTCGTATGAAGCTCGAAGGCTTACTGGCTAGCCGTAAAGAGGGGCGCTACCAATACTATTTTGTCGCCGACGAAAGACTTAAACATTTAATGAACACCATTCAACAAGAATATTGCAAATAGAAGGAGACGCTGTGAAAAGTGATTTTATATTTTTTCAATTGTTCGAAGCCGAAAGTTCTACCTACACTTATATCATCGCTGATACAGACACCAAAGAAGCCGCGATTATTGATCCGGTGATCGAAACAGTGGACCGCGATCTTCAATGGATCGAAGAGGCCGGACTGAAGCTGAAGTATGTTTTAGATACCCATGTTCACGCAGACCACATCACTGGTGCTGGCGTGATCCGCGAACGTACAGGATGCGAGACAGCTTTAAGCTACCATGCCGGCGTGGATTGTGCGGATATTGCCTTGCGAGAGGGTGATGTGCTCAGTCTAGGAAAACAGGAAATCAAGATCCTTGAAACACCTGGCCATACGAACACCTGTTTGAGTTATCTTTTTGCAGATATGGTTTTTACCGGTGATGCCTTGCTTATTCGCGGATGTGGTCGAAC
>JAYUKO010000368.1:0-7111 GCA_043764415.1 Bdellovibrionales bacterium
GGCCTGCACACCATTGTCAGGGACAGCCCCCTTAGTATGCTTGTAGGATTTCTGTATTCTCAGCTTTACGCCACAGAACCCAGATTCAATACTAGCAAATATTCGCTCAGAGAGTACAAAAATTTTCGATTTGCGCCAAAAGTCGATGCTTTTTTCTCAAACTTGACTTTGGTTTTTGGCATGCAGTTCCGATACCAGTTTTATGAGTTTTGAATCCCTAGATTTTTTAACAATGTGGTTAGCATTTGTTTACGGCGCGGTTCTTTTTTTCGTGCTTGAGCTTCCGCAATTAAAAAAACTCGAGGAAACCCATGCCAACTATTTTCTCATTTTGAGACAACATCGCCCTATCGCCCTGTTTTGTCTCTGGTTTGGCGGCCTGTGGATCCTTCAGGATGTTCTGACAAAGGTCTAAAGTTGAGACACTTTTCTGCCGATAATATTATTAAGCAACAAGGGGGCCTGATGCGCTATTTCCTCTTTCTATTTTTATCTGCTTTTTCGTTGAATGCGTTTTGCGCAGAAGAAACTTCGTCAGCCGAGCGCGATGCCGCTTGTTCGAATGCCATAGCATCCGTAAAAGCCACCTTGCAAAACGATATCACCCGCCATCAAAACACAATTGCTGCCAATCCTCCCCATGCTGTGGATGCCGCCAGCAATCAGCCGGTCACTACGGGCAATCCTGTTACGGATGCTTTTGCGAGTTTGAATAAGGCGCAGAGTGACTTAGCGCAAGCGCAACAACAAAAAATTCAGGCGCAATCGCAAGTCGAAAACGAGTGTTTCCAGCAGTTCGAAGATCTCAGTGACAAGTCCCACGATATTCGCCAAAAAGAATACGATCGCCTCCGTCAAATCAATATGGCCGAGGGCGAAAAAATGAAGCAGGAAGCGGAAATACGCCAGGGCTGTTGGAAAGAGGCCTCCACACTTTTCCAAGCGGAAATCGCACGCCTCGCAAGCTATGTGAATCGCACCGTGGGCTCTGTGAATGGCGCCACTCGCAGTAAAAAAGATATCGAAGGTCTGCGCTCAAATTTTTATAATCAGTGCATTAACAATCCCGCCACGCAAGAAGCCGTCCGCTCTTGCAAAGCCGATTTAGATATTAAAATGCGAAACTTTAGTTTGATGGCAACAGAATTCGCCTCCGACTTAGAATATCATGAAAATACAAAAATGACTCGTATGAACGATCACTGTAAACTTCGCCAGGAACAAATCGACGCGCAGTATGCGCCGATGCGAAATCAAGCCATCCAAAACATCGCCCTGAGTGGCATAGCCATGATGATGGCAAGTTCCACCGCCTCAGCGAGCGCCGAAGGTCAACAGCAGGTGCGCGATAGCTACAACAGTTTAAACACGATTTTAAATAATTGGGAGCGCATCACGCAAAACTGTACAGGTCTCAATACAGCGACTGTCTCGGCTCCCGACATCGACTCGGTTCCCACCGATGCGTACTCGGCGATGCGACCCATTCACGATGCCTGCCGCCCAGCCAATATGCCTGCGAACATACAATGCTTTAAAAATTCCGGCGCCGCAAGCACGGAGCTACAGAATGCAAACCGAGCAACGTCTAGTCAGCAATAGGTTAAGGCCCTACTTTACGACTGAATCTAGAATATCAGTTGCTTGAAAATCGGCCTTCTATTACTCTCGAGAAATGTCACGATTTCTTATGCGCTTGTTCCTTATCAATCTTGCTCTCGCCTTTATCGTTTTTCTCTCAGGCCTTGGGTATTTGTATTACACGTACTCTACCCTTCCCCAGCTTATCACGGTGGCAGATTACAAACCTCTGCTGTCGAGTGATGTCTATGCGCGAGGTGGAGAAAAAATAGGCGAACTCTACAGCAGTAAACAAGGGGTTCGCATTCTCACCCCCTACGAGGATATCCCGCCCCTTTTGACAAAGGCGTTTCTCGCCGCCGAGGACGATACTTTTTTTGAACACAAAGGCTTTAACATTATGGCTATTTTGCGAGCCGTTTGGATCAATACAATTTCTGGAAAAAAGAGCCAAGGTGCTTCAACGATCACGCAACAAACGGCGAGAACACTTTTTTTAAGCTCCGAAAAAACCTATTTGCGGAAAATCAAAGAAGCTCTCCTTACTTACAAGATGGAAAACAATCTTCGCAAAGAAGACATTCTTTATCTTTATCTAAATCAAATTTATCTTGGACAAGGCGCCTACGGAATCGCGGCCGCCGCCGAAACTTATTATCGAAAAGAACTCAAAGATTTAACTCTCGCCGAGATGGCCCTCCTTGCAGGAGTCCCCACTTCTCCCAGCCGCTTTAATCCTGTGGTGAATCCAAAGCGCGCCAAAGAGCGTCAGCTGTATGTTCTCAATCGAATGGCCACCGAGGGTTTTGCCAGTGTTGAAGAAACTAAAAAAGCTGGCGAAGAAGTTTTGAAAATTCAGGCAAAAAAAATCTATAAAGACACCGGCCCTTATTTTGTAGAGACGATTCGTCAACTTTTGGTCAAAGAACTTGGCGAAGACATGCTGCTTGAGCAAGGCCTTAAAATTTACACATCTTTGGATCTAAAAGCGCAGGTGAAGGCCATTGAGACAGTCAACGCCGGCTTGCGTGGCATCGATAAACGACGTGGCTATCGCGGTGCTAAAGCGCAAATTAAACTCGAGGACGCCGAAGCGGTTGAAAAGTTTTTATCTGATACTCGCGAAAAGTTGATCAAGGAAAAAAATTCCACTCTCTATTTAAAGGCTGACGGCACGCTGGTTGTTTTTGAACCTTTCGCTGAGATTAAAAAGAATAGTAAGGACGTCAAAAATATTCCACCGTACATTCAGGTGAACGAAGTTGTCGAAGGGCTCGTTACCAAGGTGGACGACCCCGCAGGCTTGGTTTATGTGCGCTTCGCGGAGTCGCAGGGTATTCTACCTCTGGGAGAGATGCTTTGGGCGCGCCCTTTTAACCCTGACCTCCACCCCGGAGAGCATCTCAATATTAAGCGCCCATCTCAGGCACTCAAGCCCGGCGATGTGATCGACGTGAAAGTTTTGGCAAATATCTATGCGCCGGCAAAGACCACCGCAAAAAGCAAAACACCGGCGCCCGCTTTAAAAGATTATGCATCGTTAGCTCTCGAACAGTTACCTGAAGTGCAAGCTGCACTTCTTTCCTTTGATCTTGAGTCGGGCGACATCACCGCGATGATCGGCGGTCTTGACTACACAAAAAACAAATTCAACCGAACCTATCAGTCTCTTCGCCAAACAGGTTCTGCGTTCAAGCCCATCGTGTACGCTGCCGGCTTAGAACAAGGCCTCACCGTGGCCACACCCATTATGGGCGCGCCTATTGTTTACGGCGCAAAAACGGACGAAGAAAAAAAGGCGGCAAAGACTGTTTCCGAGCAAGAAAGCGACGAAGCTTGGAAGCCCGAAAACTACGACGGGAAGTTTACCGGAGATGTGTTGATGCGAACGGCACTCAAGCGTTCCCTTAACACACCGACAATTCGAGTCCTCGAAAAAGCAACGATCCCTTACGCAGCCTCGTATGCGCGACGCTTAGGAATTTTTAGCCCGCTCAATATGGATATGTCGTTGGCTCTGGGTTCTAGTGGCGTTTCACTTTACGAAATGAACAAAGTGATGGCCGTTTTTGCGCGCAATGGAAAGCGCTTTTCTCCGATCATCGTTCGCGAAGTGAAAAATAAAAATGGCGAAGTGATCATCAAAGATTTTTCTTTGGATCAACGTTTTAAGGAAAAGCTCGGTGCGCTGGAGCTCGAGTTTGACGAGCGCAGAGTGGAATATAAAAAAGCCCTCGCTGCCTTCCAGCAAAAGGGCTCGTCCGCACAAAACAACAACGACGGTGATGAAAGCACAAAAGAAAAACCGCCAGTGAATGGTTTCTTTTACGACAATCCCAATCAAATTATTTCTCCACAGACGGCTTACCTTGTGACCAACATGTTGCAGGGCGTGGCCACTGAGCCCGACGGCACTGGTGGCCGTGCAGCGGCTTTGGGTCGCCCCGTCGCTGGCAAAACGGGAACCACAAACGGATATTACGACGCTTGGTTTCTGGGTTACACTCCGCAGATAGCCACCAGTGTTTGGGTGGGACTTGATACCGAAAAAACCTTAGGCAAAGGTCAAACCGGCGGCGATTCGGCTCTGCCAATTTGGCTTCCTTATATGCAATATGTACATGAATCTCTACCGGTTAAAGAATTTGAGATGCCGGTGAACGTTTCCTTCTTTATGGTCGACAAAGATACGGGCAAACCTGTTTCGTCGGGCGGTATCATGTTGCCCTTCGTGCACGGCACGGAACCCAGTGCCTCTGCGCGCACTTACGAGGAAAAACAAGTCGAAGAAAAAGACTTTCTCCGCGAGAGCTTTTAAGCGCAAAAAGGTACCTTTTTGCGCTTAAACGCGTTATTCCTTTGGAGTTGTGGAAAATATCACTCTAAAAAATATCACACAAAACAACCTCAAGGGCGTGGACCTCGAAATCCCAGTGGGATCTTTTACTGTTGTTTGTGGGCCCAGCGGCTCTGGTAAAAGCTCATTGGCCTTTGAAACTTTGTACGCCGAAGGGCAGCGCCGCTATATTGAGAGTTTAAACAGTTATGCGCGACAGTTTTTAAATAAAGCGCCGAAGCCCCATGTGGAATCCATCAACAACATTCCTCCGGCCATTGCTTTGGAACAGAAAAATTCTGTGCGCAACTCGCGCTCAACAGTGGGAACAAGCTCCGATGTATTGGATTACTTTCGTTTGTTTTTTGCAAAGGTCGCTAATTCTTATTGTCCCGAGGGGCATGGCCTCATCGAAAAACACACTCCCGGCGCCATTTCGGAGATTGCTCTTAGCACTCTTCCAGACCGTCGAATTTATATTCTCGCGCCGGTCGAGAAAACCGCGCAACTTTTGCCCGATGCTAAATTTGTAAAGCTTCTTTTGGCGGAGGGACTCACCCGTCTTTATATTCCCGGCGCAAAAAATAAAATAGGCGAATTTTTAGAAGTGTCGGCAAAGACGAAAGGCACTGAACTTCCCAACAAAAATTATTATGTCGTGGTCGACCGACTAGCGGTGAAAAAAGATGATACGGGTCGCATGATCGATTCGTTTTCGCAGGCTTACAAAACCTACGTACACCTCAACAAGGGTGCCACAGCTTCGCGTTTAAAGATTCTCACGGTGGAAGGCGAAATGTCCTCTTACAGTGATTCTCTCAGCTGCGCGGTTTGTAACTTTCAGTTTCCACCGCTCTCTCCACAGCTGTTTAGTTTTAATTCTCCGGTGGGAGCTTGTGCCACTTGCGCGGGCTTTGGAAATATTCTTACTCTCGACGAAGAGAAAGTGGTTCCCAATCCTAACCTCTCTATTTACTCTGGCGCCTTGCATCCGTTCACAATGCCCAGTGCCGCTCAAGATAAAAAAGAACTTTTAAAATTTTGTCGTGACAAAAAAATCGACGTCACCCTGCCCTGGAATCAGTTGACCAAAAAACAACAGAGTTCCATTTGGAATGGCGATACTAAGTTTTGGGGTGTAGTTGGACTTTTTGAATACTTAGAAACTAAAAAATATAAAATGCATGTGCGCGTATTTTTATCGCGCTTTAAAAGTTCGTTCCCCTGCAAAGACTGCGAAGGCGGACGTCTGAAAAAGTTTATTCAGCACATTCGAGTGCAAGATCAATCTTTGCAAAAAATATCAAAGATGACTCTTTCAACCGCACTCGAGTGGCTCCGGTCAGTAAATATGACCCCGGCACAAAAGCTGACAGTGCTCGAGGTGTACAACCAACTTCTTTCCCGACTTGAATTTTTGGTGAATATTGGCGTTCATTATCTAACGATCGATCGCCCCACTCGCACGCTTTCGGGTGGAGAATTTCAGCGGTTGATGCTGGCCAAACAATTGGGAATGGGATTGTCGGAAACTTTGTATGTCCTCGACGAGCCCACCATTGGCCTTCACCCTCGAGACAACGATCGTTTGATTGAGCAGCTGAAAAAATTGAACTCTTATGGCAATACCTTGGTGGTCGTTGAGCACGACGAGGCCGTGATTCGCTCGAGCGACACTATTATCGAAATGGGTCCGGGCTCAGGGTCCCTTGGCGGAGAGATCGTTTTTGCCGGTTTAACAGAGGATTTTCTCAAAGATAAAAATTCTTTAACTGCGAGCTACCTGGATCCGAAAAAATCCACCAAAGAGCTTTTGCAACCGCGGCACGTGGACGTTGCGAACTACAAATATCAAATTAAAATTAATGGCTGCAAGGGCAACAACTTAAAAAATGTAGACTTTCACTTACCTCTCAACCGACTTGTTACCGTGACTGGAGTGAGCGGCTCCGGGAAGTCGACGTTGGTCACCCAAACATTGTACCCCGCCTTGGCGCGAATTCTGGATGTGGAACATATTAAGGGGCAACCCTTTAAAACCATGACAGGAGTCGAATCCATAAAAAATGTTCTTTATATCGATCAAGATGCTCTCGGTCGAACAGAGCGCAGCAATCCGCTCACTTACCTTAAAATTTATGATCTTGTGCGCGATTTGCTTGCCAGCACACCACTAGCGCAGGAACGTGGGTATACACCTGGAACTTTTAGCCTCAACGTCGATGGCGGCCGTTGTCCCATTTGTCGTGGCTTAGGTTACGAAGAAGTGGACATGGTTTTTATGGACAACATAAAAATTCCTTGTGAGAGCTGTAAAGGAAAAAAATTCCGCGAAGAAGTGTTGGATGTAACTCTCCGAGGTAAGAACGTGCACGAAATCCTGGCCATGACTGTACTGTCGTCCCTGGACTTCTTTATCTCACATCCGCAGATTCGCAGACCACTCGCTTTCTTGCGCGAAGTTGGCCTGGAGTACTTACAGATTGGTCAAAGCACGTCGACTTTTAGCGGCGGTGAGATTCAGCGGATGAAAATTGCGCGGGAGCTTCTGGATTCCAATCATAAAGATACTCTCTATATCCTCGACGAACCGACGACGGGATTGCACTTCCGCGAAGTTCATTTACTTATGAACGTGCTCAATAAAATTGTGGAAATGGGCGGCAGCGTTTTATTGATCGAACACAACCTCGA
>JAYUKO010000369.1:0-26286 GCA_043764415.1 Bdellovibrionales bacterium
CTAGTAAAGTTTATGTCAGTATCCCGTTCAACTTAAATTCCCTTAAAAAGCACTTTTATGCCGCAAAATGTAACTTCTTCAGTACTCACATTTCAAAGCGTCTATTTCCAATTCGCCTATATTGCGTCTCTCCACGTTGTTGGAGCCTAAGGTGGCACTCATTGATGTGTAATCTGTCGTGTCAATATGAAGAAGACCCAGTACATGACCTAACTCATGCACAAAAAGAGCCACAAGATCGTACTTACCGGGTTCCCCAGTATCACTTGTTGAGAGAGGTTTGGTGGCGTTGATCCGCATATCAGCCTCGAAGATACGATCGTCGGCCCAATTGATTTCTGTCTCGGCCTGTTCAGTGCCTTTACCGGGCCACCCGTCCACCATGCTCACAATGTTTTTTCCGTCTTTATAAAAACCCGAAGGCGCGTTCATTCGTCCGCCATATTTAAAAAAAGCGCCGCGCTTGAATCCCTGGGCAATCACAGTGTCATTCCAAATGGTGATCGCTTTTTCGAGAGCTTCGACTTGCTCGTCGTCCACCGATTCGTTGGAATACATCGTTACAGGCGTCTTCCACGCCCACGAAACGCGTTGCTGGTAACTGTTTTGTTGAAAATGGCAGGGCGTTTCGGGTTGCGGCGTTTTAACACCGCACGCCTGCAGCGAGCCAGCCATCATAAGTCCTAAGATCCATCGTAAAGAGTGTTTCATGACCTTTTGTAAAGCAAACCACGCACCGCTCTCACCACCTCCAACATATTGATATCGTTGGTTTTCGAATATGCTCGGAATTACGACAGGTGTTGAAAGCTCACTGCCGGAGGCGACGACAGGAGCCACGATGGTCGCAAAACATACTCGCAAACTATTGATTTTAATAGCTTTTTTATAGTGTCTCGTTCGTAGACACATGACAGTTGTCGGAAAGACAATTTGGGGCTTACACTAAGACGATGCAGTCCGTACTTATCGTAGAAGACGATATCACCATCTCCAATCACATCAAAAACCTACTGTTGAAAGAATCCTGTAGCGTCCAGCAAATTGAGGATGCGGCGGGTTTTTTAGAATTGGTGCACAAAAAAACGCAATACGATGGAATTATTTTAGATCGTTTGATCGGCACCTACGACACCAAACAATTTTTAAAACAAATCAGAAATAACAATCCACAGGCCTCCCTATTAATTGTCTCGGCGATCAATACGCCTGCAGAACGCGCCGAACTTATTAACTTAGGAGCCGACGATTATATCGGAAAACCATTTGTGGATCAGGAGCTTCTCGCTCGAATGAAATCGCTGTTGCGACGGGGCTCTGCACAGCGCTCTCAATATCGCCAACTTAAAAATGCGGTTCTCGATTTAGAAAAACGTCTGCTGATCTGTGGTGAAAAATCAGAGATGCTGCCGAGCAAGGAATTTATGCTTCTCAAAGTACTTTCCGATGACGTCGGCAAAGTTTTTGAAAAAAACTTTCTCCTCGAAACAGTCTGGGGCGTGGACAGTTCCGTCGAAAGCAATGTTCTCGAGGTGACAATCGGCAACCTTCGCAAAAAAATCATCCAACTCAAAGCCGAATTTCAAATAAAAAACATGCGCAACTCAGGATACTGGATTGAGATTTAGATACTTTTTCATTATTGGCGTTGTTCTCTTTATCGTCTCGCTCATTACAATTGTCGGCCTTTACTTTATCCAAATGAACGAGCGAAAAGAATCCATAGATTCGCGGCTCTACGAAACCGCACAAATCTTGCTGAGTTCGGACACTCTCGACAGTCCGCACATCGATATGGACAAGGCCAAGCAGCTCTTAGAATTTAACGTTGGCAAAGGACAGTCGGAGAATTTTTTTCTGGTGCGAAACGCCACTGGAAAAATTTTGTACAAATATAATATTTTAGCCACCGAGTTTGAGTACATTCCCCTCGAGGACACCTGGCACACCGTGAACCATCCTGAAAAGTACATTCGCGTTTTGAGTGTCAATTTACCGAAGCTCGAAGACCGGTCCCTGCAAGTTGGAATTATTGTTAACAAGCAGCTGATCATCCCGCAGTTCTTTTCGAAAATCACCTGGCTCACCCTGCTCTTAACTAACGGAATCGGAATTCTTATTGCCTGGGCTCTGGCAAACTTTCTCACGCGTCCCATTCGCAGACTCTCAGAGTTTTTAAACAAAAGCGCGCAGATGGAAAACGGATCCTTCACGCTTGCCACCATAACGGATAGCGAACTTCGTCCGTCGCCCACCAGTCGTGACGAATTTGACCAGTTGGTGGTGGCCATCAATCAACTCATCGCTCGCGTGAATCATGGGCTGCAGGTTTCGCGATTGTGGACTTATCAAATGTCCCACGAAATTAAAACGCCACTTTCCATCATTAACTCCGTTTTAAGTCCCACTTCGCAAGACAGCGTGAGCACACTGAAAGAAAAAATTCGCGGACAGATTTTTAAAATATCCGAGACGGTGAATTCTTTTTTAAGTTGGGCCGAAGCGCAAAACGTACGCCCTCCAGTTTCGCACGTCATTCGTATTAGCCGATTGGTCAACGACGTCGTCGAAAAAACTCAACTCAAAATCGACTCAAAAGTAAAAATCGACGTTCAAGATGATTTTATTGTGGCCATTAATTACAATCAAATGGAGCAAGTGCTGAGCAACCTCGTTGTGAATGCTTTCCTGCATGGTCAAGCAGCCCCACAGATTGGTATTCACTGTCATGATCACATTCTGACGGTCTCAAACCATGGATCGCCGTTTCCGCAGAAGATCATCGACAATTTGGGGCAGCCATTCAACAAAGGCGATTCCGAACCGCGCGACATTCACTCAATGCGCGGCACTGGCTTGGGCTTGGCCTATGTGGCCACTGTCTGTCAGATCAACAACTTTCCCCTGCACATCGACCACCAAAATGGCATCACAGTGGTATCGATGGATCTGAAGTCTGCGGCTTCGCGGGAATAATCCAGCGCGAAGGTCGCCTGTTAATGCAGCTTCTTGATATCTTGATAGAGGTCTTTAATCTGATTGTGATCGACGCGGTATTGCTTTCCGCACATTTCACACTGAACATCGACCACTTCTTTGTCGATAATCATTTTTTGCACTTCGTCCTCGCCAAGCAGTCTGAACGAACCTAGCACTTTATCGATACTGCAGGAACACGCCACTTGCACGATATGGGGATGCTGCCAATACTTGCCTTCTTTACCAACGAAAAACATTTTTAACAAATCTTCGCCGTTCACTTCCGGCGTCAAAATGTGCGAGAGAGAGCCCAAAGCGCGAACACTGCTTTCAACGCTTTCAAGATCCTCGGTGGTGTGGCCCGGCATCATTTCTATCAGCAAACCACCCGCGCCCGTCACCACGCCCTCGCTACCCAACAGAACACCAGAGCTCAACACGCAGGGAATTTGCTGTGACATGCGAATGTAACTTGCAAGGTCTTCGGTGATCTCACCGCTTTCAATTAAAACCTGACTCACCTGCGGTCGGGCGTTGCCTTTGATAAAAGTAGAAACCGTGAGAGTTCCCTCGCCCACATGGGGCGACAGAATGAGGTTTCCCCTCTCTACCGACATAGGCAACTGGGGTTCGGCAATATAAGCCCGTACGCTGCCTTCGTAGGACGCCTGCGCAAAGACCATGCGCATCGCTCCACTGCAGCGCATTTGCACGGAGAGGGCTTGTTCGTCTTTCAGTTGCGTGGCGAGAAGAGTTGTTCCCACCAACGTCCGCCCCAAGGCCAATGTGGAGGTGGGCGACGTTTGCTGGATCGTCCGCAAATGATTTAACAAACCAGTGCACACAATGGCCGAGGCGCGGACTGTTCCAGCAGAATTTATAAATTTGTAGATTCGGGCTTTACTCATTGTTCAAAATCGAGTTTAACACTCAAAACTATGTCAGCCTACCAAAATATGAAAATTTACATCCTTCGACATGGCGAAAGAAGCAACGGTTACGGCGACGTGTCGCTGTCGCCAGAAGGCCACCAGCAGGCCATTTCCCTGGCCAGCAATACTTCGCTGCAAGATACAAATCTTGTGCTCTGTTCGCCAAAACTTCGCACGCGCGAAACCATCCAGCCACTCTGTGCACGCTTACAATTGACAATGGAAATTGCCCCCGAGCTTGACCAAAGAAAATCCATCGAAACCGAAGGGGAGTTCATCCGCCGCGTTTTAAACTTTTTAGACGACTGCGTGCAGACGCGAAATGGACAAACCCTGTTGCTCTGTTCGCACTCTGATTGGTTGCAAGCGGCCATTATGCATTTGCCACTGCCTCTCCACAAAGCGGCTGCACAGAGCTTTTTTAGTTGCGCCGACTTTCGCACGCTTCTCTATAGCAACAGGCAGTGGGATCTACTATGACACTGTGGTGCATCGGGCGAAATTATCGAGAGCACGCCAAGGAACTAAACAATCCAATCCCTGCAAAACCGCTTATTTTTACAAAGCCCGAAGGAGCGTTAACCCGAGCCCCGCAAATTCAACTTCCTCTGACTAGTGGCCCGATTCACTTTGAATGCGAACTGGCCATCAAACTGGGTGCGGACCTTAAACCCAGCTCTTTGGCTTTGGCGCTGGATCTCACGGCTCGCACCATTCAGGATGAACTTAAAAAGAAAGGGGAACCTTGGACGCTTGCGAAGGGGTTTATTGGTTCCTGCCCCATGAGTGCGGAGATTCCTTTTCCTGCTGATTTTAACAATTTACAGTTTGAGTTTTATAGAAACTCCCAGCTGGCGCAGCGGGGCGCTGTTACAGAAATGATTTTTTCCCTGCCAGTGCTGCTTGAATACCTCAGCCAAAACTTTCCGCTCCTTCCAGGGGATTGGATATTAACTGGAACGCCGGCTGGCGTGGGTCCGCTCGCAAGCGGTGATTCCCTAAAAGCTCAAATCCCAGGCAGACTGGAAGCCTCCTGGATCGTACAAGAAACAGCACTAATTAAATAATTGCGATTTTTTCCCCCTCAGGCCATACTCCCCGCCATCAAATAGACTCTGGGGAGGTTCTTGTGGACTTACAAACTCGTATCGAATCAAAAGGTCGCGAAATTTTTCAATCCCTCGGCGACAACGGCCAGTCGATTTTTAACAAAGATTGGTGGTACGGAAAAATCATGGAATGGAGTATGCAAAACCCGGCGTTTAAAACGCAGATGTTTCGTTTTGTCGATGTTCTCCCCACCCTGTCTTCCAGCTCCGAAGTGGCGCGCCACCTGAAGGAATATTTTGCGGAAGGTGGAGAAAGTCTTCCCTCGGTTTTTAATTTTGGTGTAGGCCTTGGCTCCTTAGCTCCGGGCCTCATGGCTGGCACGATCAAAAAAAACGTCGTGCAAATGGCAAAAATGTTTATCACTGGCGAAAATCCCGAAGAGGCCATTGTTGTTTTAAAAAAATCGCGCAAAAATAAAATGACCTTCACTTTGGATATTCTGGGCGAAGCGTGCTTGAGCGAAAGTGAAGCGCAGGATTATCAAAATCGCTACATGGAACTGATGGATTGGATCGTCAAAGATAGCAAAAAGTGGGACTACGAACCACTCATCGATACGGATCATGCCGGCCCCATTCCCAAAGTCAATATTTCGGTTAAAATCACCGCACTCTATTCGCAAATTCACCCAGAGGCGTGGCAACACTCCATCGACATGGTGAAAGATCGTTTGCGTCCAATTTTTCGCAAAGCCAAAGAAGACTTTGTTTTTATCAACGTCGACATGGAAAAATACGCCATCAAAGATCTCACCATCGAAGTGTTCAAACAGCTTTTGATGGAAGAGGAATTTAAAACTTACCCGCACTTGGGTATTGTGATTCAAGCGTACTTGCGCGATTCCCTGAAAGACGTTCAAGCTCTGACCGATTTTGCTAAGAAGCGCGGAACGCCATTTTCGATTCGTTTGGTCAAAGGTGCCTATTGGGATTACGAAACTGTGGGGGCTCGCCAAAAAAATTGGCCTGTACCGGTTTACACTATCAAAGCACAATCCGACGCCAACTATGAAGACTGCACAAAATTTCTCCTCGACAACAGCCGCTACGTTCGCTTGGCTGTGGCCTCGCACAATATTCGCTCCATTGCGTTTGCGATGAGTTATGCCGACCAGTTAGGCTTGCCAAAAAATATATTCGAAATTCAAATGCTCTTCGGTATGGCTGATCCATTTAAAAAATCTATTGTGACCCAAGGGTATCGCTTGCGCGAATACTGCCCTGTGGGCGAAATGCTCCCGGGAATGTCGTATCTCGTTCGTCGTCTTTTGGAAAATACATCGAACGATTCGTTCTTGCGCTCGAAGTTTGCCGACAACGCCTCGGACCAAACTTTATTGGCCGATCCAAAAATTAAACTTACGGGTCTGAAGGACTTGGATTTTGCAAAACCTAGTTTCACCAACGAAGCTCCCGTGGATTTTGGCATCACCAGCGAGCGCGACAAAATGGTGCGCGCCATTGAGCAATTTAAAAAGTCCAACTACGGAAAAAAATGGTCGGCCTGTATCAACAATGAATGGGTGTCGGGAAATAACTCAGCCAACGAATGGCTCAACAGCCACGATCCCTCTACCGGCGAAGTGATCGGCCAGATCGCGGCGTGCACGACAGAGCAGGCGGAAAAGGCCATGCAAGCGGCGCACAAGACCTTCGCCACTTGGTCCACCACTCCTGTGGAAACTCGCTCGGCTCTCCTCGACAAAGTGGCTGATATTTTTGTGCGCGATCGCTTTGAAATCTGCGCCAGTCAAATTTTAGAAGCGGGAAAAACCTGGAAAGAAGCCGACGGCGACGTCACCGAAGCCATTGATTTTATCCGTTACTACGCTCGCGATATGCGCAAGCTCAACATTCCTCAACGCGTGGGTGGTGTGCCTGGCGAAATCAGTCTTTACACCTATCAAGGACGCGGCGTAAACGTTGTTATTGCTCCGTGGAACTTTCCCCTAGCCATTCTCACCGGCATGGTGGCGGCTTCGGCTGTCACTGGCAACACGGTGGTGATGAAACCTGCCGAGCAAACTTCCATCATTGCAACCTATCTTATGAAAGCATTTATGGAAGCTGGATTTCCAAAAGGTGTTTTACACATGATCACCGGTCGCGGCGAAGTGGTGGGCGAACATTTGGTTGCGCATCCGCAAACCGTGATGATTTGTTTTACGGGCTCTAAAGATGTGGGTATGCGCATTTTACAAAGAGCTTCAGTGCTTCAGCCGGGACAAAAAAATATTAAGCGAACCATGACCGAGCTCGGCGGTAAAAATGCCATCATCATCGATTCCGATGCAGACTTGGACGAAGCTGTGGTGGGTGTGCTTTATTCGGCTTTTGGCTTCCAAGGGCAAAAATGTTCCGCCTGCAGTCGCGTGATTGTTCTCGAAGATATTTACGAACGTTTTGTAGATCGCTTGGTCGAAGCCGCGCGTTCCATCGAAATGGGTGCTGCGGAAAATCCAGCTTCCTGGATGGGACCTGTGATCGACAGCGATGCTTGTGAACGCATCAAAAAATATATCGAAATTGGAAAACAGGAAAGCAAACTGATTTATCAGGGTGTCGTCAACGAAACCCGCGGCTACTTTGTTTCGCCAACGATTTTTGCCGATGTTTCACCACAGGCGCGCATCGCTCAAGAAGAAATTTTTGGACCCGTACTTGCCGTGATAAAAGTAAAAAATCTTGAAGAGGCTCTCACTGTAGCTAACGGCACAGACTACGCTTTGACTGGCGCCTTTTACTCACGCAGCCCGGGCAATATCGAATCGGTAAAAAAATCTTTCAACGTGGGCAATCTCTACATCAACCGCGGTTCCACAGGAGCCATGGTGGATCGCCATCCGTTCGGTGGGTTTAAATTATCTGGTGGCGGTAGTAAAACCGGCGGGCCAGATTATTTATTGCAGTTCATGGATCCAAAAGTCACAACGGAGAACACTCTTCGCCGCGGCTTCGCACCAGACTAATATTAGTCGGTGCTTCACACCTCCTTACGAAAAGGTACTTTGTACCTTTTCGAGGATGAAAAAGGTACGCCGTTCCGCTTGCGGTACGCCGTACCTTTTGGTTAAGATATGCGTCATTATTAGGGGGATCTCGTGGGGGGATTTTTATTTTTGCTTTGTTTGTCCGCTTTAGGGCAGGTGCCTGAGTGGTCGCAGCAGGCGTTGATTCCTGATGGGGGTCGGTGGAATCCTTATGGTTTTTCTGAGGATGTTTTTGCGACGAACCGTGCACGAGGGCAGATGCATGCGCATCTTTATCCGGTGGAAAGCACTGGGATTTTAATTCCTGAAAAACCGCTGCGTGAGATTTTGGATAACACCACTTGGAATCCGCTGGTGGCTATTTTGAACGAGATTTTTAAAGACGTTACTGATGTGGATAGTTTTGACGGGCTGTTTCGCTGGGCGGGCTTGGTGCCTCCGCCGAGTGCGAAGTCTCCGTCGCAATTTTTGGTGGCGCTGCCTGAGAGTTTTAAAAGTGGGGATCTCTATGGATTTTCACGCGTTAAAAAAAATGGCGTTGATGTTTTTACGATGAGCTGTGCGGCCTGCCACTCGGATCAACTTTTTGGTCAGACCATTCTTGGTATGAGCAAACGCTTTCCACGGGCCAATGATTTTTTTATTCGTGCGCAAAGAGCGGCACCACTTTACAGTTCGTGGCTTGTGCAGTTGTACACGGGTGCCACAAATGCAGAGATGGAATTTTTTGATCGCGCTTTTGAAAACCTCAATGCCGTGGGTTTGCGGCAACCAATCGCTCTCGGGCTCGACACCTCCCTCGCGCAGGTGGCTCTCTCGCTCAATAAGCGGGCGGCCACGCCCTGGGCCGACAAAGATTCGTTTTACGAAAACGATCCGCGCCCCGACGACTTAGATCGCTATCCCGGAGATTCCAAACCCGCCGTGTGGTGGAACACCAAGTACAAAACCCGCTGGCTCTCCGATGGCTCGGTGATCGACGGAAATCCGATTTATACCAATCTGCTCTGGAACGAAATCGGGCGCGGAAGCGACCTCCACGAGCTCGATGCTTGGTTTGCAAAAAATCCCCCTGTGATCGAAGAGCTCACCACCATGGTGTTTGCCTCCGAGGCGCCGCGCTTTGAGGATTTTTTTCCTGCCGAAAAAATCAATCGCAATTCAGCGATGAGCGGTGAAAAGATTTTTTTGCGCACCTGCACTCGCTGCCATGGTATTTACGAAAAAAACTGGAACCTGCCCAACGCCGAAATTTTAGCTTGGGCCGAGCAAATAAAAACTCGCCGCGTGGTTTATCCTCAGCCGACACGCGTGTACGACGTAGGTACCGATCCCTTCAGACGCCAGGCCATGAAAAGTTTGGAGCGCCTCAACGACCTACAAATATCAAAGAATCAAGGCATCATCGTGCAAGCCCAGGAGGGCTATGTTCCCCCACCACTTGTTGGTATTTGGGCGCGCTGGCCTTACCTGCATAATAATTCGATCCCCAATCTCTGCGCCCTCCTCACTCGCGCTGAGAAGCGCCCTAAAACCTATGTGGCAGGGCCGCCAATAAACGCCAATCGAGATTTTGATAGCGAGTGCAACGGCTATCCCGTCGGCACCAAAGCGCCCAGCGATTGGTTTGCCGATCCCGATTATTTCTTCAATACTGAAATTAAAGGCTTATCTAATTCGGGTCACGATGAAGGAATATTTTTGAATCAAGGAGTCGATATTTTGTCAGCACAAGACAAAAGCGATCTCATTCAATTTTTACAGACTCTATAGGTTCCTTTTTCTAAAACGATCCCATGTCTTGACCTGCCACTCCCATCACCTTTAGATTGAAGGTCGATGATAAAAAAAAGAACACTCCTTATTTTTATTAGCAGTCTTCTCTTCTTTGGGTTGTGTTTTTTATATGTAAATGACTTCTTCTTAAAGTCTGCAGTGATGCTCACTGAAGACACGAATTGTCGATGCGAGCAGAATAGCGAAGCCGATGTTTTTGAGCACCCATTGCGCTACGTGCGGAATAACTATAAAGGCGTTTGTGTTGATTCTTGCAAGTATCGCTACCCATTGGTCATTCACTCGTCGAAAGACGAAAAAACAATTTCTGTGGCCAACACCCTTCATGAGCAGCAATTTTGGGTGGCGGAGATACCCGTGGACGCTATTGTATCAGTTAAAGTGCTTTTTGAGAATTTTGCTCCGGGCATCAACCACGTGGCGTTCCAATTTATATTTGCTCCAAAGCACGAAGTTTTGTTGCACCCGCAAAGCCGCTCTTTATTGCAAAAATCCACTCAAATTCAATCCATCGTCCTTTCGCCCGAGGCAGCTCCGCCTATGGATCACAAATACAACCTTTGGGACGGCTTTATAGGCAACTACGCACTCATGAATCGTTTTGTGAGTTACGATGCCTATCGAGACATGGCTCTACAACTGAAGCACCCTCTTAAATCCTACAGACTCAAGATCAATTTAAAAGAAGCGCAAAGTCTTTTGAGTTTTTTGTTGCTGGATGCAAAGAACGTGTATCAAAACCAGTATCAACTGGTTTTTAACAACTGCGCCACATCGGTCATTGATTCAACACTGCAAGCAAAAAAGATGCTGCGGTCAAAGACGTGGGATGTTTGGGATGTGCTCGACCCGCTCAGAGGAATTCCAAGCACCCAACCCATAGGTACGATGCGAACACTTCAGTGGTGGGGATTGATTGATACAGACTCTCTTTAACAGAGTCTGAGACTAATCGACAACTAAAGACAACAGTTGATTTTCTTTGCCCATGGTGAATTCGAACGTCGCATGGCCTGCCGCTGTTTGAACTTCGTAAACTTCGGTTTTTTTCTGACCTTGTTTCCGAACAGACACTTTGCGAATCGAATTTAATCCAGGAGCCAATGCGGCCGCGTTACTTTCGATAAATTCAAAACGGTCGCGAACCATTGTCGCCCCATTCGAATTGGCATTGAGCGTGATTTGTGTCACACGTCCGTTGTCAGTGGTGATTGAATACTTTCCTGCCAGAGGGCCGAAGGTTAAGCTATCCGCTGCCGTAGGTCTTTGTGCCACCTCGGTGATTAACTCTTTATTTAAATTTTCAAAAGTTTTTAAATTGTCTGTTTTTAGAACGGGTGAAAGACTCGCCAGCCCACGCTGAATTTTTTGCTGCTTTTCAACTTCCATTTCTTTTTGGAAGAGCGAAAAATTAAAGCTAACCACCAGAAGCATCAAAAAAGCCATGGTACCAGCCGTCACGCCCTTGAGATCAGCAGCACCTGTCTCATTTCTCTTAGCACCTGGTTTGGGTTTCGGCTTAAAAGGAAGTACGTTAGATTTGTTCTTGTTATCACTCATATTCAACTCCCGTTACCCTAGGTAGTATGCGAATCACGTACCAAACGTCGATCAATCTAAACGGAGGAAAGTCCATTAAAGCGTCTCAATGTTTAACACTGACCAACTATTTATCGGTATCGACCGTTCACTTATTGAGACAGAAAAACGTCTCAATCTGAGACATTTTTGTTATGGACAGAGGGACGAATATTTTGTGTCGTTTTCGACCGCGTCCTTAGCGTTGAGCAGCGAGAGCCGCCGATTTTCCATTGAGACTGATTGCAAAGCAGAAACTTCGGCCACACTGTATTGGCTCTTATAAAGAGAACTCATGAGGTGAATCAGGTTGTCCCAACGTTCGTCGATCGAATAGGTCTGCGTCTTCGCATCACTCGGAACTGCTGGACGAAACCCTGTGGTTGTTGATCCCGCAACTCCGTAAATAATACTTTCCACCATAAATATGGAGTCCATCGAAATTCCCGCCGCCTGTGCTGAAAGCAAAGCCAGCGTTCCTGCAGCCCGATGGTCGGGATGGCAAGTTGTGCCGTGGCGCGGATCAAAAGTGAGGATCACATCAGCGCCTGATTGTATAATAAAGTCTCGCACCTGAGCCACCAGAAGATTTTGGTTTCCGACTCCAGATGACCACAGTGAAAGAACCCCATCCGGCGTTGTGGCTAATCCATCCCCAAAGTTTTTTTGTTGCACAGAAGCTCCCATATATTGACCAGCCTAAGCAAATTCAACAGCTCGCACTGAAGAAACGTCGGGAACACAGCCTCCGGAAAGTTTGCACTGTCCAGCTTCGCCTTCAGTAAAAGACAAAAGGGTGCAGGAATTTCCTGGACGACCGCAAAAGTCTTTAAGCAAGGACGCCGATGGAATTTCGTCATCCGGGTGAGCGCCAATCCATAGAAGTTTTTTAAAAGCAAAAATAGGGCTCTCATCTAAGGGTTGATTGACCGCTTGATAAGCGTCCACAGGGGACTCGCCATTTTGCCTGGCACAGTTTTGAATTAACGGAAGGGCACAAGCAATAAATATAAAAACCACGATTCGCATATAATGAGCTTAAACTGTTTTCCACTGGCCGTCTATTGGCCGTCCATTTACCGTCTATAAAAAGACCAGTAATGGCATTGCTCTTTTCGAATACACTCTTATGGTTCCTGCCAACCGCCTGGATTATCTCTGGGCCAGTCTTTGTTTAGTAGGTGCGGTGTATTTTATGTTCCGCCGCCCTTAGGACTTCCGTTTCCTAAAATCTTTTCGAGCTCTATCAATTGCAACCCCGCGACCTTTGGTTTTCCAAACCGCGGATCCTCGGGAAATGGCTGAGAAACTCCATTGCGAATGTAACCAAACCGCTCATACCACGCGATTAATTCTAAACGGGAATGGATCACTGTGATTTTTGCCTGATGGAAGCCCCAACTTTGAATCTGCTTTTCGCAAAATAATAGGAGTTTTTTTCCCACCCCTTGATTTTGCACAGCGGTGCTCACCGACACCATGCCAATATAGCCAAAGTTGTCTTCTTTTTTAAGGTGAACGGATGCGGCCAGGGTATTTTTATCGTGATCAATCACAAAAAGAGAGCTCCCGGGCTCCTCGAGCATTTCGCGGATCATCTGAGCATCGGTTCGTTGCCCATCCAAAATATCAGACTCACTGGTCCAACCTTTGGTGGCTGATTCTCCCCGATAGACAGATTCTACCAATTCCACAATTTTCGAAATATCTTCAACGGTCGCAAGACGAACAGGTGACATATTTATTCTTCTAGCATATTTTTTTGGGATGCCAAAACTGTTTTTAATCCGCCATGCCATCGCCGAAGATCGTGAATTTTTTAAAAAGTCAGGCCTACCTGACGATCAACGTCCTCTCACAGAGGACGGACGCAGTAAAATGCGTAAGATCGCAAAAAAACTTTTTCTACAAGAACCCAACATTAAAATTTTTTACCAGAGTCCCCTGGTACGCTCCCAACAAACCGTTGATATATTAAAAGAGCATTATAAACATGCGACAAGAAAGACGTTGCAATCGTTAAGTCCAGGAGGCCCGGCAGAAGAACTATTGAAAGACTTGCAGCAGCAGCCTGCGCAAGAGATGGCACTCATCGGCCACGAAAACCACATCTCACAATGCCTCACCTATTTGCTCACAGGAAAAACCGATCCGAATCCTTTTTTATTCAAGAAAGGGGGAATCGCCTGTTTGGAATACAAAAAAATTCAGGCTGGTTTTTTTAAATTGAAGTGGATTGTAACACCTAAGGTATTTTTAACTTAGAGCTCAAGCTACGGCGAAGTCTTATCGAGGACGGTATGATTTCGCCATTCAAATACCTGCAGGAAGTTGGGATTGGCCTCCACAGGCAATTCCTGCGAAGTTTTTAGAAACGAAGCTAACTCCGTCCAAGCCGATGAAGGCTCCCGCTGTTCCAATCGATAACTTTTTTGTTGTACCTGTACCCAGCGAACTAATTGCTCGGCTTTGTCGGAGCTCCAGTGTCTTAATACAACAACTCGCTTTGCAGGCTGTTTGAGCCACCCCATGGAGTGATGCATGGACAGTCGCACCCAACGGCCAGGTGTGTCTGGAAACCACGAATGCATTTCGCCCTGTTCGTTCTTCGAAATAACCGAAAGTTTATCGTCCACCAAGATCACATCGCCGTTTTGCAGTTCGGAGATAGAAGTTACATTTTGTGCATCCAATAAATAAGGATTCGAAGTGAGCTGCCGCTGGGAGTTGGTAAACACTCGCTGCTCTGCCGGCGCTTCCCGTTGATCACGAGCGAGGATCTGCTCCTCCGACTTGCGCCATTCATTCTGCACATCAAAGGCTAATTTTTGGCATTCGATACTGAGTTGTGGATCCATTTGAATCCACCCATTGATTTTTTGCCGAAGCTCCATACGTAAACTATAAAATTGATTCGACGAATCTGTTGGTTCGATTTTTTCAGTTTGTACAGAATTTTGCAAATCTGTGAGCTGCATATGGCAAAAGGTGGGGTCGAGTTTTGCCAGTGACCAATACGGTGCAACGGTGACAACAGTCGGAGCAACGGTTGGTGCGGAAGAGCACGCAACTACGCTAAAAAAAGAACAACCCGACATAAGGAGAATAAAGTAAAACTTCATATCTCTTTGTCGGAAAAATAAAAAACCAGCTCGAGGCTGGTTTTTGAAAACGTGAATTTGGAAGTTACTTACGCAGCTCTATCTGCCCATACGAGCAGCTTACGCTGCTCTTCGGCGACGAGCTTGTGAAGGATCGATGTTATAGAGTTTTACTTTGCGGTAAAGTGTGGCGCGACCGATTCCTAGCGCTTTAGCGGCTTCAGTTAAATTTCCGCGAAAACTCTGAATTGCTTTTTCGATGGCCTGGGCCTCGAGATCGTTGATTGTAGCAACTTGTGAGTTTTGACCAGAGTTTTGCACCCCTGGAAACTGAAGTACATTGGAACCATTAATAGGACTTACTCCTGAAGATAAGGATGGCATGCCTTGAGCATAGCCCGGAGCTTGCACTTCGCATTGAACACCCATTGTTTGTGCGAACTCTTGACCTCTGTGGACTACAACCGGATCGTCGCTCACAATAATGATTTTAGAATAAGACATGAAAACCTCCATAAATAAGTCAGTGCCACACGTTCAAATGGCTACATCCCATATATCGGTGGACTCCTTTGAGAAGATGAGGAAAATTTTTCCCATTTTTATACTTTTTTTCTAAACTGCTGCTTTTGTTAGCTTTTTTTAGGCAAAAAATCTCATTTCAAGAAATCTCAGATTTTCCTTGGACGATCTGGGGGCTAAATCATCATTTTACTAATGCAAAAAAGTTGCATCTAAAGCTCGTCCCGTTTAGTTTGGGCGTATGACGGCAAAGCACGTTCTTGCACATTATATAGGTCTCTCGGCATCATTTCTTTGCCTTATCCATTGCCTTGCGCTGCCTTTTGTTACGCCGTTTTTACCTTTACTTGCGTCCCATAATCATTGGCTTGTGGAGTCGATATTTATTCTTCTGATCACTCTGTCCACATTAACGATCTATAAAGGATACCGAGCCCACAACGATCGCCGCGCTCTTATAACCGGCATTATCGCCTTTATGTTTTTGGCAGGAAGCTTATTGTTTCCGCACAACCCGTTTCAAATCACTCTCAGTGTGGCTGGCAGTATGATGATGGTGATTGCCCACTTAGCAAACTACAGACTGTGTCGGGCGACCAAGCCTTGCTGCGATCATTAAAGTCACTTTAAAAGCCCCAAAAAGCAAACAGCCCAGCTTACTCAGCTGGGCTGTTATCCCCGAAAGTTTTTATGTTACTTAGTCCCCCGACTAATTCCCCAACTTATTCCCCGACCCCAATGCAGACATTAGTAACTGAGCTGCTCCCATAACACAAAACACATATTTTTATTGTTGCTATAAGAGATGCTTATACTAGATTCTCTCCAGCAAGCAGACACTGTAGACCTCGTCCACCACCTCGGGGTTCACCAACGTTGAAGTATCTCCCAATGTTTTTCGATCTTGTTCAAAGGCTTTGCGCAAAATTCGCCGCATAATTTTACCTGATCGAGTTTTGGGCAAACCGCTCACTAAAAATAGTCTCTCAAGTCGTGCGATGGGCCCGATTTGTTTTTGTAGAATCATATTCACTTCTTTTAATACCTGTAACGTTTCAAGTCCCGGCACCGTACTGATCGCAAAAGCCACAAGGCCCTGACCTTTAATTTCGTGCGGCACTCCGATCACGGCCGACTCCACCAGCGCTCCGTGCAAATTTACGGCATCTTCCACCTCGGCCGTCCCAATTCTGTGACCCGAAACATTCACCACATCATCTATGCGACCCATGATGCGGTAGTTGTCATCTTTATCCAAACGCGCGCCATCCCCGGTAAAATAAAACCCAGGGTAAGTGGTAAAGTACGTTTGCAAATATCTTTCGTGATCTTTATAAATTGTGCGCGCCATTCCCGGCCATGGGCGGCGAATGCAAAGAGGTCCTTCATCACTTTCCGTCATCAACTTTGGCTCGATTCCCGGTAGGGGTTTGGTGGCAATGGTTGGAAGACTGGGGGTGATACCAGCAAGCGACGAAATTAGAATTCCTCCAGTTTCCGTTTGCCACCACGTATCGACAATGGGGCATTTTTCTCGACCCACATTTTTATTGTACCACTGCCAAGCTTCTTCGTTGATGGGCTCGCCGACGGAACCTAGAACTTTAAGGCTTGAGAGATTTTGTTTGGTTACTAGCGTAAGATCTTGAGTCATCAACGAGCGAATGGCGGTGGGCGCGGTATAAAAATGCGTCACTTTGTGTTTATCAATCACTTGCCAAAAGCGACCCGCATCGGGCCACTGGGGAACGCCTTCAAAAATCACCTGTGTAGCTCCAGAAAGCAGAGGTCCATAGGCCATGTACGAATGCCCCGTGATCCAGCCTAAATCCGCCGTGCACCAAAAAACATCACCCTCATTATACTGAAACACATTCTGAAACGTGTACGCCGTCCAAAGCATATAACCCGCAGTTGAGTGCACAAGCCCTTTGGGTTTTCCTGTGGATCCCGAGGTGTACAAAATAAACAGAGGATCTTCAGATTTCATAATCTCTGGCTCACAGACCACTGATTGTCGATCGAGATTTTCGAGTAAGAATTCATCGCGCTTTGGTTGCATCGCAACCTCGCCATTTGTTCTTTGCAAAACCAGAACTGTAGCCACTGACGGACAGGTTTCCAGAGCTTCGTCAGCCATTTTTTTAAGCGGAACTTTTTTGTCTCCACGCAGACCTTCGTCATTGGTAATTAATATTTTAGTGGAGCTGTCTTGAATGCGACTGGCAAGGGCCGAGGCCGAAAAACCACCAAACACAATGCTATGCACAGCGCCAATGCGCGCGCAGGCCAGCGCTCCAAAAATCAGCTCTGGAACCATGGACATATAAAAGCAAACCACATCACCTTTTTTAACTCCGCGCTCTTTCAGCAAATTGGCAAATTGGCTTACGCGTTCGAGAGTTTGCTTGTAGGTAAAACTGCGCACGGATTCCTGCGGATCATTGGCTTCGAAGTAAAAGGCAACTTTTTCGGGAGTTTTTTGCACATGCCGATCCAAGGCATTCACAGTGATATTCAGCGTTCCATCAGAAAACCATTGAACATTGCCTGCCTCGAAGGAGCCTTCGAGGGTTTTTGTCGGTTTTTGTGTCCAAACAAAATCCGAAGCGAGCTCCAACCAAAAACGATCTGCATCTTCACGATAATTTTTGTGAGCCGTTTGGCAGTCCTGAAGTGTCTTAATACGAAACATATGTGGTTTTTCTCCCCTGAGCCCAAAGTCTAGAACTGCGAATTTTGCCTCTGTAAATGATTAAATTCAAGGCGCAATGCTCACAATCATTGGCTCGTAAACCGATAAAGTTTTGATGAAGTCTATTTTCTTTTTTAGCATTCTGTTTTTTGTGGGCAATTCATTATCCAATGCCTCGGTGAACAACGGCTTTTACGACGTTGATTTCTCATCTTCGGCGCCAGCAACTTCGGAGGTGACGACTCCCGCCGTCGAAGCCTCTATGGCACCTGCCGCCGCAGTGAGTCCTCCGAGTCGTCCAGCAAATTTAACAGCGACCGCGGCTCCTGCCACACCAACACGCGACTACACTGTTCGTTCTGCAGGTCGCAGAGCTATGTTGCAAGAGGCCCTTTCCGACGTGCGCAGTTGCAATTCACTGGTTTTTATCGAAGGCGCTAAATCCAGTCGCAACCGTAATGATTGCGACACTCTTACTACCGCGCAGTCGTTTGTCGCCACCTTAATGCGACAGCTTCCCCTGTGTGTGGCCGAGGGTGTGCGCGCCAGCGGAGTCACGAAACCTATCAAGCAAACAAAAATTTTCAACGCTGGATCCCTGCGTGGCGGCGCTCGCCCCAGCGGAAATCTAAGTTTGCACTACGCAGCTCGTGCGCTGGACATTTGGCAAATCGATGTGGTTTTCGAGGATAACACAACACTCAATACCCCGATGACCGTCGCTTCTAAAAATCTTCCTTTTTACAAAAAATTTAATGACTGCTGGGAGCGAGAAACCGTGGCTGCTTTGCGTAGACAGTACCCCAACAACCGAAGTTGCCATAGCTACGACGGCTTGATTGATTGCAGTCAAAGGGATCATCGAGACCATGTGCATGTAGCATTGCCTTATTGCCCTAAAAAACGTGGATTTAACTCTTACTAAGGTGTTTTTATGATGCTTTTATTTTTTATTCTTTTATCAACAGCTCAAGACAGCGGTGAGTTTGTTTGCAATCCTCCCAAAGAAATCAAAGATCGCGTCAACGAGTACTGCATTCAAGCATCGCAGTTTGCAATCACCTATACCAAACCACAGGTTATTAGAATAAAAAACGGAAAACTCTTTTTTACGTCCGAGGAAACTGACGATGGCTCGGTGGTTTTAAAAATGGCACATCAGTGCCGCGGCCAAAAAATCTCTGCCTGGAAACGCTTCGAAAAATTTTGTGGATATGAAAACGTAGATTTCGACCGTAAAACGCCAGCCGTCGTAAGAATTCGTCAAGAACTGGCGCAAGCTAACCGTTTGAACGAAAAAACCCACCGCGACCAAATCGATCGTCTCGTTGCTCAACAAATGAACCCTTGGCTGGCAGACCCTAAAAATAATATTTCAGAAAAAAATGGAACAGCAAAAATCAAAACGCTCAAGGGCAGACTCGACATCACCTGCCACACCCCCGAAGAGTTAACTTACGAAACCAACTGTAAATAAGGAGATTATTTTGCAAACGAATCAAAATAATACAAATTATGTACCTCTCTGAAATCATTCCTTCAATTTTGCATAAAGATCTCCAAAATTGGATACAATCATCGGAGGATCTCTGGAGGAGTCAGGGCTGAAACGAACAAGATGTTCTTCTTACATTCTTAGCACATTGTACTTTCTCCTGTTAACCACAGGTTGCGTAGGGCCGATTACACCCTTTGGTGCGCTTCACTCTTTAAATTTTCTCTCCAAGACATCCACAGAACCCATCACTATCACTGCAGAGTCCCCCATCCAAATCCGCTTTTTACCAAAACGCCAAATTCTGCACAGTAAGAGCGATCTGGTGGTCGAAATTCAAGATACCCAAGATATCCCCTCCCTTTCGAACGTGCGCGTGTATTTTAATTCGTTTGATGTCACTTCCACATTTATGTCGAATATCGAAGTCGAAAATCGAGTGAAAGAAAAAATTCTCGAGATCGAATTCAAAGCTATTCGACTTAAACTCCTCGATGAAAACAACATCCGAGTTGGCTACTCAAAAAATAATTCTCTTTATGCTTCGCAGTTTCAGGCACCAACATGCGACTTTTTTGAATCAAAACCAATCAACAACATTCAAGGGTTCCGTCCGCCATCGGAGTACATCCTCTGGCTGACCGAAATCGCGAAAGCAAAAAAGTTTAACCCCAACTTCCTAACTGGTGTTGTCGCCCAAGAATCTGGGTTCAATCCCAACGCCGTCAGCTGGGCAAAAGCCATCGGCCTTACACAGATCACCCATCTGGCCCAGGAACAGCTTCGCGTTGAAGAAAAATCGTGGCCCCAATCTCGCGAAATTAGCTCTTTAAGTTACATGGACTTAAAACAGAAAATTTCTACAGGCGAGTTAAACCATCAGAACGAGTGGCGCCTGGACCCAAAAACATCTCTTCAAGGTGGCGCTGAGTACATCCATTATCTCTACAAATACTGGAGCTTGGAAGAAAATCAGGTCTGGCTCAAAAAACTTTCTGGCGAGCCAAATGTTGTTTTAAGCCAGGTCATCCTTGCAAGTTACAATTCAGGCCCTGCACGAGTGAAAAACGCGATCATCTCCGACAATAATGAGTGGTTAAAAAAAGCGGAGCTGAAAGAAGCCTCTAAGTATGTCCGAAAAGTATTTAGCTATTGCTATCACTTTTCAGAAAGGTCTGTGTCCGATGATGGTTAAACCCAAAATTGTCAACTGGATGGGAATTGCTTTGCTTCTTGTAGCGGGTTCGTTTCCTCTGCAAGCGGCTCTGCTCTACCAACATTCGTTTTCTGAGCTTGGATCTGTTTTGCAAAAGATTTCTCTCCTTAATTTTGTGTCTGTCTGCATGATGGCAACCACGGCTTATATGCTTTTTACTCTTTCGCCGTATTTAAAAATTATGAGCCCTTTGACAATTGCTTGTCTTACTTGGAACAACTATGTCGTGGGCAGCTACGGGCAAGACTTCACAATGGCGCAAGCCATGCTTGGAACTGGACTTTTCGCTGGTCTCTTTGTGCCGTTGTTTCGCAAGGACATTCGCCTTATTCTTAGCGATCCACACCGAAGATGGTGGCGACGTGCAAATCGGTTTCATAAGAACATCGACGTCATTCTCAATCCCTTTGTCGGGCAAACACTGCTCGCGCAAACTTTTGATTTGTCTGAGAGCGGAGCTTTTATTCCATTTGAGAACAAATCGTGGGACGAAATTCCCAAAGTGGGCGAGCGAATCAAAATCAGTCTGCATATCGATACCATTCGCAAAATCAAATGCGAGGCCATTGTTGTTCGAGTTGTCGAACCCCTTGGAAACTATCCTAAAGGCATTGGTATCCGTTTTACTGATATGAACGAGACGCACAAAAGAAGTCTAAATAACTTTTTGACTCATTAACAGGGCCACTTTACCCTGTTAATACGGAATGTTTACGAGGGAGATCGCATGCGAGGACTAGACCGTTTTAGTTTATCGGTTTTTATATTTTTTTTAGTATCCACAGCCTCGGCAAAACAGATCGGCCTCTTTATGGTGGTCAAAGGTGACGTTAAAGTTGTACGCGGAAGCGAAACACTCAAAGCAAAAGTGCCCCTCGGTGTTTACCAAGGCGATACTGTGATTTCTTCCAAGGACGCCCGTGCGAAAATTGTAATGAACGATAAAAACGTGATCCATATTTCGCCCAGCACAGAACTCAAAATTGAAACCTATGTCAACAACGGTCAGCAAAAAAACGTGGAGCTGAATTTAAAAGAAGGTAAAGTCCGAAACAACGTGGAACAAACATACGACGGTGATAAAAATAAATTTATTATCAAAACTCCCACAGCTGTTGCCGGCGTGCGCGGAACTCAGTTTATTACCTCGTTTGATAAAGGTCGCAATGAAACTAAGATTGTAACTCTGCAAGGACGTGTGGAACTTACCAACCTTCCCTCGCAAGCAGGAGCAGCAGCAACCACCGTAGTGATTAACAAAGGTGAAAGCTCAACGGCAACAGCGGAGGCCCCACCCGCTCAGCCGCAGGCAGTTCCTGCAGACCAAATGAAAAATATTGATCAAGATACGACGGTGAAAACAACCGATAAAAAATCTCCAAGTACAGCGGATTCCAATGGTCGTGGAAGCGACACCAAAAAAGCTCCAGAGGCACGAGTGGAAGATCCACAGGATCAATCGCCAAAGACGTTTGATAAACTTCCAGAGGTTAAAAATCCAACTCCAACGGCCGCCACTCCTCCTCCCGCCTTTCAACGCCCGCCACCGCCAATCAATAACCTTCCGGCAGATGCAATCCGTCAGCAACAAGAAAAAACAAAAGTTAAAATTGATATCAATACCAGCCCTTAAAGGAATTAGATTTTACGAATGAAGATTTTCATCTTAGGTACGACAGCATTTCTGTTAATGACGGGCACCACTGCGTACGCGGAGGAACAATCGTCATCCACCGTACTGGTGAGCTTGACCGGCGACCCGCAAGTGCGGGATCTGCCCGACACGTCTCTCCAAGATCAAATCAACGAACAGTCTAAACGAAATATTCTCCTGCAAAAGCAAAGTAAACTCGATGCTCGCTCGCAAAAAGAACTCGCTGGTAAGGCTCGCCTTTATTATAACAAGGGCCGTGAAATTTTTAAAACCGGTAAATATACAGAGTCGCAAAAATATTTCGAAAAAGCCATTTCCTTAGATGCGTCGGTGGATCAGTACTACCATGAGTTTGCGATCACTCTCTTTAAAAATAGCAACTACCGCCGCTCCCTTGCCCTACTAGCTAATCTCGACGGCGCCGATGTGAGTCAAGTCGAAGTGGATTACTATTCCGGTTTGAATTTATTTAAACTGAATGAAACAGACTACGCACTTAAAAAGTTTAAAACCACGCAGGACGCAGAGGACCCAACCCTCTCTCCCCTCGCCGCAATGTATGCCGGTATCACTTACGCACAGCTTGAAAAGTACAAAGAAGCTAAAGAATCTTTCCAACTTATTCTCGACACTTCAAAGGATCCCGACCTCGACAACAAAGCGGAATCCTATATCGAAAGCATCGAACGCTATGAAAGTTATCTTAAAGAGTCCAAAAAGAAATGGGCCTACTCGCTCTTTGCAGGGACGTCCTACGATGAAAACGTTCTCAACGTGGCTGCAAACAACGTTTCGACAGGTACGGAGGCCTACCGCTTTCTCTTCGGTGGCTCACTATCATATAAAGCTCTTTACTCGCAAAAAATGTCGTGGATACCTGTGCTATCGGCTTCCGACATCTACAGCTTTGACAAAGATTTCCAATCCGACGCGACAATTCAAGGAACAGATCCCTTACAGTGGGATCTTTCAGCCCCCTTGAGATTTTATCTTTCAAAATTTACACTGTCTCTAACTCCTGGCTACCAACAGCTTTACATGAGTCTTGGTGAGAGCACTCGCGGACTCACCTTCAGCTCTGCTTTTTTGCGCTCCATGATTTCCATTTCGCATTTCGAAAAATTATACACAGATTATAAATTGGATTTCTCAAGCGACACCTCTCATATTACAGTTTCTAGCCCTGCTGACAATCAGTCGGCCAATAAGATCACCCTGGGGCTGACAAATACTTATTTGATGAACGAGAAGGGGTCTAAGACCCTGTTTAGTGATTTGTACTACGTCATGAACAGTGCCGATGGGGACAACAACTCCTACAACAAGTCGCTCTTGAACCTCGGCTACAGCCGCCCGCTGAACGATCTGTGGATTCTGTATTCCAAACTCGAGTATTTCCGTCAGGATTTTTCCGATTCCAGCTCGGGCCGCCTGGATACTAACATCTCCGCCTCTTTGGGTGGCTATTACTCGTGGTCCGAAAGATCCACCCTGTCGCTGTCCTTGATGTACATGGACAACAGCTCCTCCGTGTCGTTCTTCTCCTACGACAAATTCGCTATAACCGCCATTTGGAGTTTTAACAGCGGATTCTTTTAGGGCGCTGGGGTTTTTCGCGCAAGCTGCAACCTCTACTGTCGTAGCGACACCAGGGGATCTGCGGGTCGATTCCTGCCCAGTCATTTGGTCAAACTTTTTGTCGTCCATTCCACGAATGTAGCGAATGAGGTAACGGTCGTCACTCGCAGACTTTTGCTTCGACGAGTTATCGGAAAAATGCTTTAAATATGATGAGCTGCCCAACTGCCGCTACGACAGTAGCTGGAACAAGAGTTAAATTGCAATGTTATTGAGTCAAGCGTCAATCCGGAAATTTATTTTAACATTTATTTGACTACAGAATTACGAATCGAGCTTCGATTCTGCCGCGCGCGTAAAGGCACTTCCGAATAACTCCCCGTGCGACAAAAGAACTATTGATAGAGCGGACCCTCATGCTTTTAAGAGCATGTTACATGGAAAAATATTTCGATTGTCCGGATTACAAAATTCTTGAAAATTGAATTTTAAAACGCATGTTATATTTCCCCTGTTGTTTAATTTTTGTAAATCAATCTGAAGGAGAACTAATGCAAATAACCACTATGTCCAACGATAATCTTGTATCTTGTTTTGAAAATTCCGTTCGTAGCGAGCGCAAGATCACAGCACAAGTATTGGAATACATCGCCGAGATAGATCGGCGAAAGCTCTATGTAGAAAAAGGGACCACGAGCCTGTTTTACTATTTAGTCAGAGAATTTGGGTATAGCCCTGGAGCCGCCATGCGGAGAATCGACGCCGCTCGATTACTTCGTGAATTACCAGAGACAGCAGACAAATTCGAGAACGGCACGCTCACCCTCTCTCAGGCCAATCAAATCCAAAGAGCTTCGCGAGAGTTTAAGAAAACCAAACGCGAATCTTTGAGCACAAAAAGTAAACGCGATTTAGTTTTCCGATTGGAAAGTAAAACGCAAAAACAAACTGAACAGCTCCTGGCGACTGCTCTAGATCTACCCAAAACTCCGCCACAGAAACAAACCTTTCATCGAGACCATTCAGTAACTTTGACCGTCACTTTCACGCCTGAGCAAATTCAGGTTCTTGAGCAAGTACAGAATATGATCTCACACAGTGTAGTGAACAAAAACTGGGCCGAGGTTTTTACTTATTTAGCAAATAAAGAGGTGGCACGACGAACTGTCGTTGGTAAATCGACTGCCGCTACGACAGTAAAACCCAATTCCGCATTCACTACCACGACGAAGCTGAAGAGCGTGCGCCCACCTATTCCTTCGGGCATTCGCAAATCCTTGCTGAATGAGCATGCAAGTTGTACACATAAAGATTCACGCGGGCGAAGCTGTGATAGCCAACGATTTCTGCAAATCGATCATATCCGCAGTTGGAGTCGCGGAGGTACGCATGATCCTGATAATTTGCAGGTTTTATGTGGCGTACACAACCGACTGAAATACGACAACGAACAAAAGCACTAAACATTTGAGAATTTGCCACAAAAAGGTAACGAAATACCAATGAAGATCGCGAAAAAAGGAACTTCGACAATACCCGCTATCGACCGCGAGCTGACGCCGCTGGTTTACTTCGTGCGACGCTCGTAAACTCCATCCCAACTGGCCTCGGGTGGTGTCTTTAAAAAATACTCGCAGCGGCCTTTGTACACTTGCACCAATTTGTCGTCGGGATAGGATTCTTCGAGCTTTTTGAACATATCGTAAGCGCGTACAAAATCTCGACTGTGATACACTTGGTAGGCCTCGCGGTAACGATCCAACCAGATCACCGACTCGGCCACCGCTTTCTCGGAGATCAGCTCATAGGCTCGCACCGGTTCTTTTTTGCCCTTCACACGCACACGATCTACTTCTCGAAACAAAAAGCGTCCCTTCACTTGCTCATAGGTGTATTCGCTCACCAAAATTTTGGCGCCGTACTCTTTGGTGGTTCCTTCGAGGCGCGCACCCAGATTCACCGCATCGCCAATCACCGTGTAACTTTGCACAATCTTCGAGCCCATGTTGCCCACACTCATGCTACCGGTGTTAACCCCGATACCAATATCAATGTGCGGCCAGCCGCGCTTTTTAAATTCAATCTGTAACTTCTTAAGTTCATCGATGCTCTGCAAAGCACAGCGGCAGGCATAGTACGCATGATCTTCAAAAAACACGGGGGCACCGAAGAAGGCCATTAACCCGTCGCCCATATATTTATCTAAGGTTCCCTTGTTATTAAAAACCATCTCAGTCATGGGAGTTAAGTACTCATTCAGAAAGCGCGAAAGCTCTTCGGGATCCATTCGTTCAGAAAACTCTGTAAACCCGCGAACATCCGAGAAAAACACACTCATCTCTTGCTTTCGCCCACCCAACTTTAAATTATCTTCGTTTTTCAAAAGCTCGTCCACAACGGCCGGAGATACGTACTTGGAAAATGTTTTCTTAAGTGCGCTTCGCTTGCGTTCTTCGGAGAAGTACTTATACATAAACACCGTGCCATGAACCGCGCCGATCAACAGTAAAACAAAGACGCTCGAATAAATTAGATTGTATTCAGCAAATAGCAGTCGATCTAAATAAATCTGCACGCTCATAGTCACAATAAAGCTAACCACCGAACCTAGAGCTCCCATCCACGACAGAAGTAAACTCA
>JAYUKO010000370.1:0-7078 GCA_043764415.1 Bdellovibrionales bacterium
GTGCTCGCTTGGCCAATGCCCGAGGTTTCGGCGATGATAAAATCGAAATCGTATTTTTTAAGTTGCTGCAAAACTAGCGGCAATGCTTTCGCGATTTCAGAGCCCGACCCGCGCGAGGCCAAGGAACGCATAAACACATTGGGTCGACCAAGGGCATTCATTCGAATGCGGTCGCCCAGCAAGCCCCCACCGGTTTTGCGTTTAGTGGGATCCACACACACCACAGCGATTTTTTTATCAGAATACGCATTGAGGAAACGCTGCAAAAGTTCGTCGATCAAACTGGATTTTCCAGCGCCGCCTGTTCCGGTGATTCCTAAAATTAGAGCCTGCGGTTTTTGCGAAGCTCTTGCAAACTCTTGCAGCGATTTTGTAGTGGCTGCTGAAACCTTGCCCACTTTTTCAATTTCATCGAGGGCAATTCCTAAGTGGCGGTGATCCAGATCTGCACGTCCCTCGACAAGAGAGCTTTTTGTTGCGGCAACTGCAGTCGCTGCTTGCGTAAGGTCGAAATCTGATTTTTCGAGAATAATATTGATCATTCCCTGAAGTCCCATGCGACGACCGTCGTCGGGATGGAAAATAAAATCAATGCCTGAACTTTCGAGAGCTCTTTTCTCTTCGTAAATAATCACGCCGCCGCCGCCGCCAAAAATTTTGACGTAGGGGGCACCGCAGGTGACCAAAAGATCTTTCATGTATTTAAAATATTCCATGTGGCCGCCCTGGTAGGACGACACACAAATTCCTTGCGCGCCTTCTTGCAAAGCCGCAACGACCACATCAAGCACGGAGCGGTTGTGACCCAAATGAATCACCTCGGCGCCCGAATCCTGCAACAGCCGACGAATCATGTTGATGGTGGCATCGTGACCATCAAACAGGCTGGCGGCGGTGACAATTCGCACAGGATTTTTGCATTTATAGGGCTCGGTGATCATAGGTGCACTCACTTTAAGTTATTAAAAACAGGTTTGCGTTTTTCGATAAAAGCTTTGGTTCCTTCTTTTTGATCGGTAGACCCAAAAAGCCCGGCAAAAATATTTTTCTCGATGGACATGGCTTGCACAGACGCCAGTCCGTAGGTTTCGTTGATGGATTTTTTAATCAGCTTCAGAGACTGCGGTGATCTTTGCGCAAGTGTGCCTGCGATCTTTTCGCAATCGGCAAGCAGCGTTGCTGACTCAGAAACCTGATTCACTAAACCTGTTTGCAGAGCTCGCTCCGCGGTGATCATTTCGCCCGAGAACGTCCACTGCTTGGCCAGGCCCGGGCTCACCCGGCGCGCCAAACGCACAGTTCCACCAAAGCCTGGAATCAAACCCAGTGTGCACTCGGGAAGGCCGAGCTTGGCGTTTTGCGAGGCCACGATAAAATCACACGCCAGCGCCAATTCCAATCCACCACCCAAGGCAAAACCGTTCACGGCCGCAATCACGGGGCAAAATAGATTTTCCAGTTTCATAAAAACACTTTGGCCAAATTGCGCAAAGTCGGAGGCTGTTTTGGAATCCAACGTATCGATCTCTTTGATGTCCGCGCCAGCAACAAAGGCTTTTTCACCAGCCCCGGTAATAATCAAACAGCGAACGTCTTGGGTTTCAGAAAGTTGATTCAAAACTCCGTCGATCTCTTTAAGAACTTGCGTGTTGAGCGCATTCATCGACTCGGGACGGTTGATGGTTAAAATTCCTAAGTGGTCTTTTTTTTCGTACCTAATCGTTTGTTGCATCTCTATTTCCCCTCATACTTGTAAAAGCCACGACCGGTTTTTCGACCGAGCCAGCCGGCTTCGACGTATTTTTTCAACAACGGACACGGGCGGTATTTGCTATCGCCCAAGCCCTCGTGCAGAACCTGCATGATGGCAAGGCAGGTATCGAGGCCAATAAAATCTGCCAAGGTGAGCGGACCCATGGGCTGATTGGTTCCAAGCTTCATCGCCTGATCGATACCTTCCACGCTGGCGATATTTTCGTAGAGTGCGTAACAGGCCTCGTTGATCATCGGCATCAAGATGCGATTGACGATAAAGCCGGGCATATCGCGACCTTCAACAAAAACTTTGCCGAGGTCTTCTGTTAAAAACTTAACGGTGGCAAAAGCATCATCCGACGTTTGCAATCCGCGAATTCCCTCGACCAATGTCATAAGCGGAACGGGATTCATAAAGTGCATGCCCACCACTTTTTCGGGGCGCGCCGTGGCTCCAGCGATTTTTGTGATGGAGATCGAAGACGTGTTCGTGCACAACAGCGCTTCTTTTTTTACTTTTTGGTCAAGCTGGCGAAAAATTTCGAGCTTCAGATTGAGGTTTTCGGTGGCCGCTTCGATGACCACGTCACAGTTTGCAAGCGACGACATGTCGGTGGAGATTTTGATTCTCGAGAGCAATTCCGTTTTTTGTGCGGCCGTCATTTTTTCTTTGGCAATGAGGCGATCGCAGCTTGTCTGAATGGTTTTTAAACCCTTTTCAACTTGCGCTTCGCTCACGTCCATCATCGTGACTTGATAGGATTTTGCCGCAAACACCTGCGTAATCCCATTTCCCATTTGACCCGCTCCAACAACACCAATGTGCGACACCTTCATAAGACCTCCTAAAAGCTCGTAAACTCTCAAAAACTAGAGTGAAAAGCAAGTCACTCGGTGGTTGAAGCACGACGCGGGCACGACCCTGGGCTGGAAAGGTAAAGGTGCCTTGCCCCCGTCTCAACCCTCCTTCAAAATAAAACTATGACAGCCCTGTTTTTAAGCATTTTATGCACCCTGACTCCCATCGTGAATGCCATCCCTCACCCCGCTGTGCAAACGCCCCAGGCTGTGGCCGTTTACCTCAAACCCTACTCTGCTGTTCCCACGGGTCACCTCAACGCGGACGCACTTAAAAAACATCTCACTCGTCAGGAAAAACTGCAGTGGCTGCTGGTGCGAAGTAGCTACGGCGTTTCGGGATGGACCCCCATCCAAAACCTTTTAACTCCGCTACATTTTTCCACCAAAGCTCAGCTTTTAACGGGCAGTCCCCTCTACGCCTCCATGGATGCGGTTCGGCCGTTGGAAGCTCTCAAGACCATGGACGAAGAAACCGTTGCGATTTTGCAAATTCAAAATAAGCGAGCGCAAATAAAAATCGGCTCGCGCGAGCTGTGGACTTCCACAGAGTTTCTTTACCCTGTTGAAAAAGACCCGGGCGTTTTTTACGCCAAAAAAGATCTCGCTCTGAGAGCGAGCGCGGTCCTGAAGAGCCAGCATGTGCTGCGGGTTCCTCGCGGTGCGCGGCTCACTCCCTTAAGCATGGGATCGACTTGGGTAAAAGTGGCTTACAATCAACGCGCAGGCTATGTTCCCCTAAGCGACGTGGTCACGCGCATTGATATCGCTTCTCGCCTCAAAACTGAAAGAGGCCTGGAGCCCGCTTCGCGCAAACACCTGGGTAAAAAAATCTATTCGATTTTTATAAATCCTCTCTGGCTCGGTTCAGGCCCTAATCGCATTCCTCTGTTCGAATCGCCCACGGCGGCCTCGCCGTTGATCGGAAGTGTCGACCCATGGCAAAATCTCACCAAGCAGGATTCCATCGAACAGGAATGGGCGCAGTCCGAAGTTCCGCAACTGGGCAGTGTGTGGTGGCAAATTCCCCAAGAGCGCACGATTTTTCGCAAGCTTGTTAGACTGTCCCTGGCCGACATTCGCGATGTAAAAGAGAACCCGTTATTCGATCACGTCAAAGTGGCCTCGGCCCGTGGCTTATTTCGCAGCACCGATGGACTTTTATGGACACCGCTCAAAGGTTTCGAAAAAACCAGTCCGGCCTTCACGTTCTCGGCCGATGGTGTTTTGTTTGTAGAAGATAAAATCAGTTTTGATAACGGCGAAAACTTTACGCCCTTTGTTTTTTGGGAAAATTTATTCAAAGCCCTGAAACAGAGCAACGTTGGAATTCGCAATCAAGTCAAAATCATCGGCATCGAATCATTGAACAAAACGTCTCAACAGTTAGTTTTGCGACTGGATATCGGTGGCGCCCGCCCCGTTTCCGTCTACACCGCCAACCGCGGTCGCGACTGGCAGTATCTGAATCGATAGATTCGAGAAGTAACGTTTGCTTGACGGGCTTCTAAAACAGAATTCCCAGCTGGATTTTGAAAAACGAAAAGCGTGGGAAGTACGAAGTAAATTTTATGGCTGTATCCACGTCGTCGCGATCTTGGGGATTGGTGACGTAATCGAGGAAGACCGAGTCTTCTTTGGTAACCACCACTGGCTGCGACCAGCTGATCCAGTCCACGCCCAAGGTGATGTTGTGATCCAGGTGCCAACGATTTCCAAGAGACAAATTAAACCCGAGGGCTTGAATTTTAATCAAATCGATTTCCGGCACGGAGCCGCTGGTGAGGCGACTTAAAATATCGCTGCCCAGGTTCACTTTAAAGTCGTAATAGCTCAATCCGTAGCCGATGTTGAAACTATTCCCGCCGAAGTACGAGCGTCGGATCACTGAAATCCTCTGGTCGGTCATGGAACCTAGGTCATCGACCAGAAAAGGAACAGACACACTGCCTCGGAGATATTCCAGCTCCCACGACGTGTCGGCATCGCTAATCAATCCCAAGGTGAAGCCAATTTTGCTTGGTATGATTAAATCCAGCGGCGCGTAGTTTATCAAACCTAGATAATCATTTTGCGCGCGCCGTGTGCGAGTGTTTTGCAGAACATTTTCGATTTTTTGCGCGACCATTTCGACGTGTTCTTTTGCACTGTCTAAAGATTTACCAACCGTGGTTTTTTCGGCTGTTTTATTCTTTTCGTCGCCACTGGCAAAACTTGCGAATAAAAAGATGACTACGCAACTAAAGATTTTAATCAACTTTCCCCCAGCAAACGCATACGCGCAGCCTGGCGCTGGCGCTTTTTGTACTCGTGATGGGCTTGCTCGCCCTGGATACTGAGCAGATAGGCGTCTTTCGTTAAAACTTGCACTTCGAAGGGATAAAAAAAGCGATGGGCATAGCCATTCACATTCACGCGGATGAGTTTGCGACTGACAAATTTAATAAATTTATAACCTTCGCCGGAAAAATTATTTTCTTTTAAAAGGTATTCAGCGCGATCGACATTTTCTAAAAGCTTTTTTTGCAAAATCACATCCACCTCTTGCGATTCCAGGCTTTCGCCTTTGGTGCGCAAGTGATCCATGACCTCTAAAAATAAATTGGCTGGATACACTGTATTCACCGATTGATCGGTGATTGTGTGGAAGGAATTGACGATGGAGTTCGACATTAAAAACCGAAGGACGCGGTAGCAATCAAAATTGCTATTCACAACAAAGCGAAAACCGATGTTGTCGTAGAGGTTTAAGGCAAAAAGTTTGCGTTTAGCGAGGAGCTTTAAAATGCTGCTGCGAAATTCCTTGATGGGCTTTTGCTCGAACTTGTACAACCGAATGGTTTCTTCGGTGGAGTTTTTTCGTAAAACCGAAGCGCCGAGCACCGGATCGGTGTGCAAATGCTTTTCCACCGGGCCCAGAATTTGTTTTTGAATCTCTTCTGGAAAAATAGAATACATATCGTGGCTGTAGAGCAGGATCACATGCAGCACCTTTAAAAGCGCGCCAGACCACACACGAAGGTCGTTGCTAATAGATGGCGTTTTTTCGTTTACGTAGAGAAAAAGCTTTCGCAAATCCCCGAGCTCGTTAACGTCGGTGAGCATAGAGGGAATGACATCCCCCTCTCGGCAAATTTCCGATTGCACAAAGACTACGGCTTTTTGATAAAAGCCCAAAAGTTCTTTTCGATCTGCCTCGTCGGCCCAGTCAAACCCGTAGGAGCGTAAAAAATCTTCGGCATCATCCACCGATTCCATGGATATGGTGGTGAGATCTAGCGGAGAGATCCCGCCGATCAACGTGTCCATGTTGTGCCGGCGAAATCGGTAGTTTGTGCTCATGAATAAAACAATCTTTGTGTCTTCGCCATGTTGCGGAGTGGGTTTGATGGCTTAAAGCGGTGGCCGTACTTTTTGGCATACAGCTCGAGACTGTCCACCATTCTCTCCGAACCAATCGTATCAGCGTACTTTAACAAGCCACCGCGGAATGGCGGAAAGCCCGTACCCATGATCATTCCAAGATCAACCTCTTCGGCTGTATCCACGATTTTTTCTTCGATCAGCACCAGGGCTGCTTCGTTCACCATATTGTACATGGCACGACCGATCAAATCTTCATCAGAAATTTGATTGGTTGGGGTGGAAAGCCCAAGTTCTGCGTAGATTGTTGTATCCACTTCGAGTTTTTTGCCGCGGGAATCGTATTTGTAAAACCCTTTAAAATTCTTTTTACCGAGGCGATCGGAGTCTTCGAGCTTCACCAAGGTGTCTGGCAATTGAAGTCGTTCTCCGAGGGATTTTTTAAAGATCTTCGAAACCTTCACGCACACGTCGATACCCACTTCGTCCATCAAATGGAAGGGACCCATGGGCATGCCGAATTTTTTAACGAATACATCGTCTACCTTTTGAATATCCATGCCTTCTTGCAAAAAGAAGGCGGCCTCAATGAGGTACGGGATCAACAGGCGATTGACTAAAAAGCCCACGCCATCTTTCACAACGATGGGAGTTTTTCCCATTTTTTTCGACAGTTCAAAAATGGTGGCTGTAGCTTCGTCGCTGGTTTTCGGCCCGCGAATCACCTCCACCAATGGCATTTTATCCACAGGATTAAAAAAGTGCATGCCCACAAAGTTTTCGGGGCGCGGATGGGCTTCGGCCATTTCGGTGACGCTTAAAGATGAAGTGTTAGTGGCGATGATTACATCTGGCGAGCACTTGGAAAAAGTTTCGGCGATGACCTTCTTTTTCACTTCCATGTTTTCGACGATGGCTTCAATCACCACGTCTATGGATGGAAAGCCCGAATAGTCCAAGCCACCTGTAACGTAAGTTAATTTTTCGGCTTTTTCGTATTTTGTAATTCGTCGTGTTTTTAAAAGCTTGTCCCACACCTTGGATGCTGCTTGAAAGCCTTTGCTGATGGCGTCGGTGGTAATATCCTTCATCCGAACATGAA
>JAYUKO010000371.1:0-7072 GCA_043764415.1 Bdellovibrionales bacterium
ATGCGCCACTTATTTGAGCAGGCAGAGTGTTTTGCGTTTGAGTATGGCTATATGCAGGCTCTCCACCGCTTGGAAGTTTTTGCCGACGAAGACCTAAAAACAGAAATCGGCAAATTTTGGCGACAACATTTTTTTTCCAACGATTATTTGCATTGCGATCTCCCCCACGATGGGGCCCAGGATTTTGTGGCGTGGCTCAATCAAAAGTGGCTTCCCCATGTATACCTCACGGGCCGTCCACGCCCCTTAATGTGGGAGGGAACTTTGACGTCGCTGCAGGCGCTGCAGTTTCCAGTGACCGATGACAACTTACATCTCAAGCCGCAAGCGCAAGATGTAGATGAACTTTTTAAGTCGCAAAAAATGGCGGAGCTTAAAAAAGGATATTCGAAAGTTATTTTTATCGATAACGAACCCAAAGTATTAAATCAAATCGACAAAGATCATCCCGACATTGTTTTGGTTTTTGTGGACACCTGTCATTCGCCCAACGTGGTGCCGCCAGCTTCGGCGCTTAAGATCAAAGACTTCCGCGAGCTGGTGCAGCTTTTAAAAACCTAAACGATCACCTAAAAAACTTCAGTGCAACTTTGCGGTAAAATTTCGTGAACCGAGCTGTATTTTTTTTCCATGGATGGATCGTAAGCGTCTTGCACAACGGCTTCTGTACAAATGAGCTCGTTCACATCACTGATACAGCGAATTTTCGCAGTTTCTTCGCTGACAACATCCCCTTCGTACTCGGCGTAGATAACTTCGATGAGTGACCACGTATTATAATCAATCGGTAAACCGAGCTTGGGGGCGTAGACCTGCTTGAGCATCTGCTCCGAGACGCAAGTCGTAACAGCTTCTTGCTGCCCGTCGGCAATATTGCAGCCAACCACTTTTTTGCAGGCGGCCTCTACAATTTTATAAGCCCGCGAAGCATTCATCACGATCTCAGACACCATGGGGCTTCCCGTCTCAGTTCCGCCGTTTTCCTTGCAAGAAACCAGAATTAGAAATGGAATTAGGATTATTGCTCTCATGATATCTCCTCTTTTTTACCCACCAAAGGAAACCACTGGATATTTAACTGATAAACCTCTTCAGCCCCCTCACTGTTGTCAGCGAGAGCCAGAATTTCCTTGCGAAACTGTTGTATTTTTAATTTAATCTCGTCTCTTTTTAAAACTGATATGGGTATGCAAATCGCCGAGACTTCGCGTTGCAGCTTTTGCACCTGTTCGATGGCATCAGAACCTTTTTGAATCATTTCCCGATGATATTGTTTTACCAGACTGTGACTCACTTCGTTGCCCGTGCTCACGGTTTTTTGCACCTGAACCCAAGTATCTGAGCTTTTTGCAATCAAACCAATTTGTTCAAGGTGTGTGAGCGCCTCGGTCACTTGTTCCCTTTTTAAGGGAGGAGTGAATTGGTCGGCAATCCATTGTGGATCGTTTTTAAAATTTTTAAACAAGAGCATCTCGCGAATGGGGATGTAATACCATCGACCGTAGTAAGCATACTCCGCCTGTCGAAGGGGGTGGATTTTTTGCAAACCTTTACATTTCAAAATATTTTGCGCCCAACTCGCTTTGCCCGCTTCCGTTTCGGACTGGTGAAAATGAACTAAGCAGGCAAAGTACTCGGATTCCGAAACCGATAGCTTAAACGCTTTCGCAAAGGCTTCGATACTTGCTGGAGAGAGGTTTCTTTTCCCGTCGATGACGAGTTTGAGAAAGTTTGGCGACGTGAAGCCAGCTTTGCTCGCAAAATATCGATACGAAAACTGAGGCATCTTCTGTTTGCAATAATCAAAGTAGGCTTTTAAAAACAAACGATGATTCTCGTATTCAAAAATATTAGGGCGATGTAAATCGAGTTGTTGTTCCATTCCTTTAACTGTCGGAATTTTCTCTATTCCTGGCAAGTCGCGATTTTTGAAAGCGTATTCTGCAGAATACTCCTTAGTCTTTGGTCGAGGTGTGTGGTGCGGAAAGTTCATTATCATCGCCGGTTGCCATTACATCTAAATAAAGCTCTTCCATTTTCTGCGTTATCGGATCCTCAATAGTGAGGGGCAGGTCGCAGTAATTTCCATTTTCGTTGAGGTAAGAAACGAGCAGTAAATGATAAATAAGAGGCATTGGTTCTGAGGCGCCGTAACATTTGGCTCGTGCTGAGATATCCTCACAAAGACTTTTAAGGCTTTGCTCATTATCATACATTTTGATTTTAGATGTACCGTCTAGTTCCGAATAGACAACCACCATAACCTCATCCCGAGTTTCTAAGATTGTATCCATAAAGTGCGTGATATTAAGTCGATGGGGCTGGTTGCTTGCAAAATTGCGATATTCTAAATTGAATGCCTCTGCGCAAATAAAATACTGCGGGCCCTCTTCAGCCTCTTTGCATGCACCAGTCATCGATATTATTAAGATAAAAAAGAGTCGCTTGAAGTCTCGCATACTTTCTCCTTGTTAGTTCTTTTAGTGTCGAACCAACAGGAGAAATAAAATAGATCTTGCTTAAACTCATCGTGTTCTGGACGTATTCAATCAACTGTATTTGTATACTGATTGAATACGGCCTAGCAATACATCTCATTGAGAGATGAGCTTATTCGCTAACAACCTTCGATTTTATAAAAATTCACTTCGTAGGCTGTTTTCGATTTCACATCGATAAGCACAGGCGCCGTAAGCATTTGGCCACACACAGAATCTCCGTTGGGATTCCAGCTGTAAACCACATCTGTGTTTTTAAGCTCACTTAACAGTTTTTGAATCGTGCTGATTTCTTTCTTGCTATAAAGAACCTGATTAGCATTGGCATCATCGTCCATAAAATGAATCGCCGAGAATAAAAGGTCCAAAAAGTTTTTTGCATCTGTCGTGCCCCAGACGAATTCGTCCATGGACTCTACACTCTTGTAGTTCAACTTAATTTCGTTTTCCTTCTCTTCGGTGACTTGAAATTGCAACGACTCAGCTAACTGCTCAAGTGTTTCGCCCTCCAGCTTGTAGACGTTCATTCCGGATTCCGCAATGCCACCGAGCTGAGTTGCCACAGAAGCGATGTCTGCATAGGCAAAAATAGAAAAAATTGTAATTAAAGAAAAAAGAATAATTTTCATGAAATCTCCCTGTTAGCTAAGCTAGTACTGGAGTTCGTACCCTGACACAAATTATATTTTGATATGCTTTAAACACTGATACAGCGACGCCACCACAATGTTATGATTAAACATTCCGTCTTCAAGGGCTTTACGTAACTGAGAAAGCTCCATGAGCTCCACCTCAATATCTTCGAAAGGATCTAAATCTTGTGGACCTTTTAAAACGCAGTCTTTTGCTAAATATGTATAAATTTTATTGTCTTGTAACGCTGGGTTCGGAAAATTTTCAGCGACTTTCAAAATATCTTCTGATGAATAACCCGTCTCTTCCTCGAGCTCGCGAAGGGCTCCAAGCTTTGGATCTTCCCCGCGATGCACGGCTCCACCAGGAACCTCCCAATGAATTTCACCTGTGGCATGCCGATACTGTTTGATCAGAACGATTTTGTTGTCGCTGGTGATGGGAACAATGTTCACCCAATCAGGAAAACGCAAAATATAATAGCTCGGCATGATTCGCCCATCGGGCATCTCACATTTTTCTTGATCCACCGACACCAAGCCCGATTTAAACACTTGTTTGGATTCTAAGGATTTCCACTTCATTACCGTTAGGTACCAACATTCCCGAAAGGTACCAAGTAAGTTTACCTCTAAGTACCTACCGGCCGCAGTGCGACAGTGTTTAATGCGGCGCAACCGGTAAAGGTACTTGGTACCTTTTGGGAATGTTGGTACCACCTGAGCATGCTTCATCTTGTCTCTGTGCCTGTGGGCCATCCCGACGATATTTCTTTGCGCGCTTTGCAAACTCTCAAAACTGCCGAGGTTATTATTGGCGAAGAGACCAAACCGCTTTTTCAACTGCTCAAGCACCACAATATTCCTCGCCCGACGGTGGCCGAATTTTTAAATGAGCATAGCAAAGATGTGGATATCGATTTTTTTGTGGGACTTTGTCGAGAAAAAAATGTCGCGCTCGTCACCGATTGTGGCACTCCTGGTTTTTGTGATCCGGGAGCCGCTCTGGTTCGTCGCTGCCGTCTGGAGAACATTCCTGTTTCTGCCGTGCCAGGAGCGTCTTCGCTGATGATTCTTTTAAGTCTGAGCGGCTTGGAACTTAAAGAATTTTACTTTCGCGGTTTTTTACCTGCCAACAATGAAAAACGTCGCTTGGAACTTTTGAATCTTAAAAAAATCAAAGTGCCCATCGTGTTGATGGATACGCCCTATCGGTTTCGTGCGCTCCTCGAGGATTTACGCGATACCCACGCGAGCTCGCGGTGTGTACTCGGCATAAACCTCACGCAGGAATCCGAAAAAATCTACGATGGACCTTTGTCGCGGTTAAATCTGCAGACTCTGCCAGAAAAGGCCGAGTTTATCCTTATTCTTCATTCTTAAGAAACCGTTTCAGTCCTCCGATAATTAGACTATGAAAAACCTAACTATTTTAGCCATCGTTGGAAGCGCCTTGATTCACCTCGAAGCACTCGCCGAGACCAGAGCGTATTCGCTCTGCCCAAACATCCAGTCGGTGCATTATTCCGATCCTACGAAAAATCGCAGTATCGTGATGAACTACGACCCGGTAAGAAAATACTTTGTTTTTTTACGCTGCGGCGAAAGTGACACGGCTCGCACCACGTCTCGCGTTCAGGAAAACAAATGTCACATCTACAAACAGGGCCACGAAGGCGTGCTTTGCCGTGACGAAATCACTCAATCCCGCGTGTCGCGAGTGATTTCAGATGTTGTAGATGCCGGTGTCTCCACTGCCATTTACGGACCGATGTCGAATCTTTCGAAAGTTCGCAGAATCATCGATACAGCCCGACAGCTCAGAATCACTCCGCAGTGTTTGGGGACGAGCATGATGAAGGCCATGGTTCTTGGAGTGAACTCGTCTGCCATCACTGATACTTTTTACCAAGCGGCCACCGAGATTGGCCCTATGACGGGGCTCACGCGTTTCGCCACACGGAACCCTGAGGCTAAAGCGAGTTATGTGTTTTCGCAATTGGACAACATCATCTCTCCCGGCTCAAGATCTACCGGCGGTAGCGACGAACGCGGCGTGAATTTAACCGGCCCCTCCTACATGACGGCGCAGAGAAACAATACTGATACCGACCGACTTGTTCTTGATACGGCAGAACACCGCAGTCTTTGCACCTACATGAAAAATTTGGGCAATGAGCCTGTCGCTCCTACAGAAGAGGCCCAAGCCCGCGCGGTGAGTTCGCAGAAGAATGGTCTTATCAACCTCGACTAGATCTTTCGCTCCGCTCAGGATGACGTTTTCCTAGTAGCCTTTTTTGCGTTTACCTGAGGGGAGAATTCGCAAAACGTCGCGGTACTTTGCCACGGTTCTGCGCGCGATGATGATTCCATCTTTTTTCAACAGATCTACAATCTTTTGATCCGATAAAGGCTTCTTGTCGTCTTCTTTGTCGACCAGGTCTTTAATTTTTAATTTCACCGACTCGCTGGCCATGGAGTCGCCGTCATCCGTTGAAATTCCGGAATTGAAAAAATACTTCAGTTCAAAAATACCCTGAGGCGTGTGCACATACTTGCTCGTTGTCACACGACTGATGGTGGATTCGTGCATGCCGATATCGTTGGCGATATCGCGTAGAATCATGGGTTTAATAAAGCCTGGGCCTTTTTCGAAAAACTCTTGCTGATGGCGGACGATACTTTCTGTTGTTTTGTAAATCGTGCGCTGGCGTTGATGAATGGAGCGAATCAACCAAATTGCGGAGCGCAGTTTATCTTGAATGTAACTTTGCGCCTCATCTTTGGTCTTACCTTGCACCATGTTTTTATAAAACTGCGAAATTCGCAGCTTGGGAAGCCCATCTTCATTTAAAGAAACAACAAACTCGTCTCCCACTTTGTAAACGTAAACATCTGGTGTGACGTAATGAGTGTCGTTAGATGCAAAGCGGCTGCCCGGCTTAGGATCCATGGTGTTGATGATTTTGCACATATCCACAACTTCTTCTACGGAAATTCCCATCTCTTTGGCGATGGCTGGATAATTTTTACGTTCTAAATCCTTCATATGATTTTTAATGAGAATTACGAAATCTTTTGTATCTTCCTGAATCTGTTTTGCTTGAATGAGCAAACACTCCTGAAGGTCGCGCGCGCCGACGCCGAAGGGGTCAAACTCTTGCACGAAGGGCAAAATTTCTTCGAGCTCTTTGGCGTCCACTTCTTCTTCCGTGGCAATCTCGGCAATGGGCGTTTGCAGATACCCGTCATCGTTGACGTAGCTAATTAAAATTGTGGCCAGTGCCAACTCTTCTTCGTTAAAACCGTAAAGACTGGCTTGCCAGTGCAGATGATCGTGAAGTGTTTGTTTGGTAGCGATGATGTTTTCATAGTTCATGATCTCATCATTGTTGGAGTGCGTGCGCTCGCGGGTGCGATTTTGGTTTTCAAAGTAAGAATCCCATTCGAATTCATCTGATTTTTGCGGATCTTGGTTGGCCGTTTGCGTTTCAGGATTTTGACTCTCCTGCTCTCCTTGCTCGGCCTTGGTTTCGTTGGCGGTTTCTTCGAAGCCTTCCTCGAGAACTGGATTTTCGTTCATCTCACGAACGATTTCGTTTTCGAGTTCCATGCGCGATAACTGTAAAAGCTTGATGGCCTGCTGAAGCTGAGGAGTCATCTTCAGAGTTTGTCGTAGCGCTAAGCTTTGTTTCATTCCCATGGCCATAAGTCCTCTTTCGTATCGGTGACGGTGAATTCAATAGACAGGGCCTTCTAGTAACGAAAGTTTTCTCCCAGATAAAACTTTCTCGCTATAGGGGATTCCGTAATTTCTTTCGGAGTTCCCTGCACTTGGACCTGTCCTTCTTTCATTATATAACCAATATCGCAGATTTCTAAAGTTTCTCTTACGTTATGGTCTGTAATCAGGATACCTATTTGTTTCTCCTTAAGTTTTCG
>JAYUKO010000372.1:0-2096 GCA_043764415.1 Bdellovibrionales bacterium
TTTACACTTTTTGCAAATTTTCTTCACAGATGCTCGAACCTTCACCTGACCTCCAAAAAATAAATTGACAGACCGGCAAATCTAGCACCGGCGTACGGACAGAGTCCAGATAATTTTCGAAAAAAAAGAACTATTTTAAAAATAGTTAAAGATATGTTTGGATGCGTCCAAAGACACTGTTTGAAGAGCCGAGACCGTCGATGGAAACAAACAGACTCTTTTTAATATAATACTCTTTTAGAGGCGCCGTTGATTTTTCATAGGCCTCCAATCGCGTCTGGATAGCCTCAGCCGCGTCGTCCTTGCGCTGGTACACCTCGCCACCGCAGTTATCGCAAACACCCTGGTTTTTAGGAGGATTGTTTAACTCGTGGAAAACGGCCCCGCAATTTTTACAAACTCTGCGCCCCGTCAGTCTTTGCAGTAGGTCCCCTTGTGGAACCTCTAAAAATAAGGCCTTTTGGATTTTAACAGCCCCTATTTCTTCGATCTGCTTTTCGAGAGCTTCGGCTTGAACTATGGTTCTGGGAAAACCATCAAAAATAAAACGCGAAGATTTATTCTTTTCAATATATTCACGAACCAAACCGATAACGACCGAGTCGGGAACGAGTTTTCCCGCGTCCACATAGGACTGGGCCTCAACGCCAAGGGGCGATTTCTGCTGAATCGCCTCTCGAAGTAAATTACCTGTGCTGAGATGTAAAAACGGTTTTGATTCCAGCATGAGCTGGGACTGAGTCCCTTTGCCAGCTCCTGGAGGACCAAAAAGGACTAGACTCAAAAGCTCACCCGTCGAGTTCGACGTGGACGCTGAGCTGTCTTGATCATGGCTTCGTATCTATAAGCGTTGATTTTTTCGATCAATTGTAAAGATACGCCAACAAGAATCAGAACGCTGGTTCCACCAAAAAAGAAGGGAACAGCCGCCTGAGTCGCCAGGATTGTTGGCAAAATACAAATAACACATAGATAAATAGAGCCCGCAACATTCAAACGCTCCATTACAGACTGAATGTACTCGGACGTGCTTCTTCCCGCACGAATGCCAGGAATAAATTTTCCGGCTTTCTTGAGGTTTTCGGCCATTTCATTGGGTGGATACATTAATTCTGTGTAGAAAAACGAGAAAAATGTCACGAGAGCTACAAAGAAAATATTAAAAAGTGCACCTGTTTGACTAAACTGCTGCTGCAACCCTTGGATCCACGGTGCTTGCGAAAACGTCGCGAGCGTCGCCGGAAACCCTAAAATGGCGTAAGCAAAAATTGGCGGAAGAACACCACACAAGTTTACTTTTAAAGGCAAATAGCTACCCAACATTTGCGGAGCTCTGTTGGCGCCTTTTTGTGACATGTGAATCGGAATTCGTCTCTGCGCCACTTCGAAATAAATGATGCAGCCGAGAACAAAAGCCATGAAAGCCAAGAGGAGAAGAGCTAACAAACCGCTCATTTGTCCAGAACTCACAGCATTCCAAAGATTGAAAGCTCCCGTAGGGATATTTGCAGCAATACCAGCAAAAATGATGACGCTGGCGCCTTCGCCCAAACCGCGCTCGGTAATTTGCTCACCCAACCACATCACAAAACAAGTTCCTGCTGTGAGAGTCACAACTGTCATTAATTGTAGAGGAATCGCTCCAACCTGAGGGTTGAATAAATATTGACCGTTAATTTCTTTACCGATCAAGAGGTTCGACAACCCATAAGATTGCAATACGCAAAGAACAATCGTTCCCCAGCGTGTATATTGTTGTATTTTTTTACGCCCAGGCTCGCCTTCTTTTTTAAGCGCTTCGAGGTATGGAACCATGGAACTTAAAAGTTGGAAAATGATAGAGCTCGAAATGTAGGGCATGATACCCAGAGCTAAAACGCTAAATTGATTAAGTGCGCCGCCAGTAAAGGTGTTGAACACACCAAATAATCCGCCTGCCTGTTTTTCGAAAAACATTCGGACGGCATCGGAATTCACGCCCGGTGTGGGAATATGAATACCGAAACGAAATACGGCGATACAGAAGAGAGTAAAGAGCAAACGTCGTTGAAGATCCTTGTTGTTGACCATGTTCTCAGCAGTACTCACTGTGCAAT
>JAYUKO010000373.1:0-6989 GCA_043764415.1 Bdellovibrionales bacterium
CTGTTAAAGGATTCCTCCATTATGGAGGAACCTATGACTTAATGTTTCTGTCATTGGCACCACCTCCTCTCCGGCTTCAGAAAACCCACAATCAGAATAGCGAATTGGGCGGCTCTTGTTAAAACAATTTTTCGTATGAGTTCCATAAGAAAAATCGATTTTATCTGCACAAAATTTATACACTTTGGGCTGGTTTTTTTGGAGATGGAAATTAAAATTAAATTGAGCCTAAACAACGAAACATGTCTGTTGTTGTTGAGTTTTCATATCGCCCAGACAGCTCGCCATCTTGATTTAGATCCAGCATGAATTTATTTGGTTGGCTAGCCGTTCCCAATCCATCTGCAGACTTAAACCCTAATTTGTTGCAAAGTTGTTTTTTAATTTGAATGATTTTTGCTTCAGAGATTTCAATCGCAACGCCGTTGATCGTTGGATTTGTAAACTCCACAACGTTCTTACCGAATTGATCAATTTTATTTTCAACGCTCGCGTTAAAATCATAATTGTTCGATCCAAATGAAATTTCTTTAGTAAAAACGTCTGCATTCGCTAAAGATGCAAAAAGTGTCGCTGAAATAATTAATGTCAATTTGTTCATTTATCCCCCGTGTTTTTTTATTCGTAATTAATGTGGTAAGCCAGACATACGAAACGGTCAACCACCGAGTGGCTCCATAGCAGTTCGTTGAGAACCTACGTTTTCGCCGCGTCGCACACCCAGGTGAGTTCGTGTTTGTTGGCGCACAGGTGGTAGACGCGCGAGTTAGGAATCGCCATAAACTTATCAACCATTGCAAAATCGGTTTTGCCTTTAAATTTTATGCTTCCCACAAAGCGCTGGCACAGGCCTGAGGCAAGCCACGTTTGCGCCAGTTCATACAAACGTTTCGGCTCGCAGATGATGTCGGAGAACACCGTGTCCACAGCGCCCACGTCCTGGGGGAGCAACGCGAAGGCGTCTTTTTTAATCACTTTGATATTGGGACGTTTTATGAGTTTTTCGTCGAGGGGGGCTTTGTCCACCGACACCACATCGCAATTCAAATCGCACAGCACCCAGCTCCAACCACCGGGGGAGCTTCCCAAATCTAAAACCCGTGCGCCCGCCGTTGGTGGTTTTTCGTGCAACGTAAACAGCTCCCAAAGCTTAAGATAGGCGCGCGAAGGAATGATCTTGTTTTCTTCGAACATAGCAAGACCCAGCGGCAGTGCCGAGGAGGTTTGCGCCGACGCCAGCACAAGTTTTTCATCCCACAGAGTCCACGCCCCAAAGGTCTTCGTTGGCACGGCTCCCAAAAATGGCAAGGGTTTTGGTGATCGGGCCAGTAGCTTTTGCTGAATCAGCTCGGAGCGGCGGTGAAGTTGGAATGAGTAACTCATCCACAAATTATTTTTGGCCTTCAACAGAGTCGCCGCATTATTGATGGACTCGATGGAAAGCCACTCCGGGTTTTGCCAGGTGCACTGCGACCAAATGGGTTTTTTTTCGAGCGGTGAGGACAAAAACAATCTCTCTTTATGATCGAGAACGCGCCCGTCAGCTCTTGAGATTTCTGTTTTTAATTCTTCGCCGAAGTCTTCGAAGCAAATGTGGACCTGAAAGGCAGAGTCTTGCGTCATAAGGTGTTGTAATAATTCCTGCGGGGCTAGGCAAGTCGAATAAAAAGATTACAGCTCATTCCCGGGAAAATAGCCTCGCTGCCAAGGCCCGTGCTTAATGAGCATCAGTCGCAGGGGTTGTGGCTGTCAAAAAGGGGAATTCATGTCTATTTTTACAACGATTTTATCCATTCTGTTCGTACTTTCTGCCAACGCACAAACGCCTACTCCCGCTGCAAAAACGGTGATTTGTCAGTATTCTTTTTTGCAGGCCAACGAAAATATTTTTGGAACTCCAGAGTCTTTTATCACTTTAAACTACACACCATCACTGCCTACTTATGACAAGTGGGCCGGCGAGTGGACGCAAAAAGTTGTTTACGGAAAAAACAAAGACAAAGAATTCACAATAAAAAGCCACGTCACTTTGCAAGCGCGCGGTTCCATTTGGTTTATGGAATCCAAGTACCGTTTGCAGGCTTTTACCACGCTTCTGGATAAAGACGGGCGCATTCTCTCTGTCTTTCGCGACCACACGGATCGTGTTGTTCGCGATTATCAATTGGAAGAAATTAAAAACGACAATCCAACACTTCGTTTAGCAATTCCATTCCCATCCGGTATGGATATCGTTTACAGCAACCCCGAAACCATGGCCAAGGCTGCAGAGCATGGACCAGAGGTGGCATACACACTCGCAGTACGTAGAGGGCTTATCGAGCTTGATGCGATTCGCGAAATTGGTGTGCTATGTTACTTACAGTAGCCCTTTGGGTGACATGCGCTACAGCGCAAGTGGAAACTGATTTTTTAAAAAGAGACAGTTCGGATATTCAGGCGAGTTTAAAAGTGGCAAGTTTGCCAGTGGCTGAGTGGGTAGAGTCCCTCAATCAAAAATCCTATGACCTGCTTTGCTTGGGCGAAACTCACGAAGACTTTTTCCGCGAGTTTTACGGGCCGGTGATACAGGGTTTGCAATTTAATAAACTAGCAATTGAAACCACCACAGAAGAATGGAACAGAATCCAGGAGGCGTGGAAGACCACAAAGCAGGCAAAACTCCTCAACGCCAATTTTGCCCCCGTTTTGCAAAGTCTCGAGGGGAAAGCTTCTGCCGTGACAGTGCTTCCAGTGGAAGCCACACAACAGCAAGATCTCATCGAAACCAAGTACACCATTGAAACTGGAAAATCCCATTTTTCCCGGGATGGATTTATTGCGCAGAATATTCAGCAAAACCTGGTCGCAGGTGAAAAAACCGTGGCCCTTTACGGGCGTCACCACTGCAGTAAAAACAATACTGGACTGGGTTCCGTGTCGTTTGCCAATTTTTTGGGTCGCACCAAGAAAGTGCTGAGTGTGATGATCATGAAGCGACGTACGACGGAAAAGCCCAACCCCTTGGCGATATTTTTAGATGCTGGCGTGGAAGGAACAAAGCCCGTTATGGTTGTTGAAAGCTCCAAGATTAAAGATGAAGATCATAATTTTAATTGGGAAATTAAATCGGTTCTCGATAATTTTGACTACGTGATTGTTTATTGAGCCTCCCTCCATAAAAGGAAGGCCGTTTAAGTCGGGCTGCCATTTTTCCGAAAAGAGTCCATGTCTTTACGGTTCGCTTATGGTCTCGTTTTATTACTCATACTTCCCACTCAGTCCATTGCCTGTATTTGGCAAAATGGACAATCCCCCTATTGGTCGTCTTTGCAGATACCGGTCTGTTTTAACGCCCCATCTGCCAGCGAGCGACGAAACTCTTTAACTGATTTTCGCAGAGCTCAACGGATTATTCAGAGTGCCTACGAAGGACTGAGTCGATCGAGCTCCATTCAGTTTGTGGGTTTTGACCTCTGCACCGACGAAAACCCTCGAACACAAAAAATCCGTATCGATTTACAGGAAACCGGCAGCACGGGTGAGGCCGCAGGAATTGGCCCGGGCTATTCAACGGTGGCAACCAACCTGACCATCCCCTATCTCATGGCCCCCAGAAATGGAACTCCAGCTCAAATCAACGAAACCAATTTGTCGTTCCTTATTGTGCACGAAACGATGCATCTGTTGGGTTTCCATCATGACAAGTCGAGAGGGGATCATAAGTATTTTTCGACGCTTTCCAACGCAATTATCGTAGGTCCATTTGATGCAAATTCCGCAATGTCCATGGAGTTGGCAGAAAATACCTTGATCAACAGAAACGAACCAATCAGTCGAAGCGCACCCTATTTGTCGCAGGGTGATCGCCACTGTCTCAATCTTTTGGCCGAAAGAAATATAACTTCGCGAGAGGAATCCACCTCGCATACACGCACTCCACAGGAGCGCTAGTCTATTTAGTGTTAGCAATTTTAGTGATTGTTAGCGATTTCAATTGTTCGCAATCTCATAGTCTTCTTCGAAGGCTTTTTGAAATAAGTTTTGTCCGATGTAGGACGACTTCACAGTCCAAAACTTTTTATTCACGGTAACAACGCCAATGGCAATATCACGCTCGCCGTTAGAGGCAAAACCCACAAACCAATCCACCTGTCCCTTGGGATCGAGTCCCGTGAGGTGACCGGTTTTTCCGCCCAGTTCGAGTTCGCGAAATTTTTTATTGGTTCGTAAACTTGCAAAAGTTCTTCGCGATGTGCCTGACAGAATGGTTTCTTCCATCAGCTCGCGAATTTTATTTGAAGACGCAGGAGTCATGGCTTCCTTCAGTGGAAAGGCTTCGCCCGTGTAGAGAACTTTATTTTCGTGATTGGTCACCGACTCCACCATATACGGAGCCATCATTTTTCCGTCGTTGATAACGGCAGCCGCTATCATAGCACCTTGTATCGGACTCATGCGATTGTGCTTATTGAATCCAGCGGCGACCTCGGTGAGCTCGAAGTTTTTTTCAGTGGGAATCTGCGCCACACCCTTATCGACGGGAAAGTCAGCCGGAATGGCTTGATTAAACATAAATCGTTCCGCGTAGTGCTGAAGATCCTGGGGATCGGTGTGATGAAGTCCAATCTTTCCAAAGGGCGTGTTCATCGATTTAGCAAAAGCTTCACGCATGGAGACCGTGCGCGTCCAGCGATTGATGGTGTCGAGCATGACATTTTTTTTGTACAGTGTCCAATTGCCGCCGTTGAATTGAATTTTGTGTTGCGGACTGAGTCCACGCTTTTCTACGGCGGCTGTCGCTGTGATGATCTTAAAAATCGAAGCCGCAGGGTAGGTGGCTTTTTTTAATAAATTTTCGTTGGTTTCTTCTTTTTGAAAGCTTGAATAAATAAGAACTTTGCCAGTTTTCGCATCCATCATAAAAATAGCTGCATAATCGGGTTTGTATCTTTTAAGCAAAGTGTCTGCACTTTTTTGCAACTGCTCATCGAGCGTGTATTTCAAATGCAACCGTGTGCTGGGTTTTTCGTCGGAAGAGTAAAAAATTTCTTGCGGGAGCCACGATGAGTTTTGCAAGTAGGGCAATAACACCTTTGCGACGCTGGCACGATCATAATGACTTTGATCTAAAAAATGTGGAGGCTCAGTTGACTGAAAAAACGAAGATAGTCCTACGCCCGCAAACAAAAAAAGAAGTCCAATCAAGGCTGTGAGCCTGTATTTGTAAAACACGTTCATCTATTTAGGATAAACCGAAGTGCGGAGTAGACTCAAGGCTAGTTTTCACCTGTCTCAGGGGAGACCTACTGCGGAGCAGCCGATCTACTACGGAGCAGCCAATCTACCGTCTCAATTTGATTCGGGCTTCCAGCTCTGATTTCCAAGGTAATCTGCCTTCCCCAAATCAGTCCCCAGATGTCTGAGGATGCTGTAGGAAGTGGTGATATGAAAATAAAAATTCGGAATGGCATGCTGAACTAAATAGTTGTGACCATCGAGATAATTGTTTGGATACCAAGGAAAAGTCACTTTGCGTTTTTCATAGCCCACAAATTGCTCAGTTTTAAATTGGCGAAGATATTCGATGGTGTTGTCGATGCGGTTTTCGAAGTCCTCAAAAGTGGCCTCTTTGTCTTCAAACGAAGGTGCTGCAACGCCGGTGAGTCTAGATGCACAAAATTTTGCCACATCGCAGGCGATTTGCATTTGTCGGCCCAAAGGAAACTGGTCTGCCGCCAAGCGTGATTGAAAGAGCTCCGAAGCTGTCATCTTTTTTTGATCGGCCATCCCCTTGGCTTTGGAGAGAACCCCTTTGAGGGCCTGCAAGCTGAGTATAAATTGGGGAACTGTGATTTCGAAAACAGAAATATTCATTCTTTTTCCTTCGCAAAAGGTACAACCTCTAGTCATTGCATTAAAAGCCAAGTCTGTCTATATTGACTCTATGCAAGGAGATCCTATGAACGAATCATTACAGCAAGCTCTTGAGTGGAGATATGCGGTTAAAAAGTTTGATGCGACAAAAAAAGTTTCTGAGAAAGATTGGAAAACGTTAGAGGCCAGCCTCGTGCTATCACCTTCGTCCTACGGTTTACAACCCTGGAAATTTTTAGTGGTGCAAAATCCGCAACTGCGCCAGCAATTAAAAGAAGTATCTTGGGGTCAAACCCAAGTGACAGATTGCTCCCACTACGTAGTTTTGGTTTACAAGGCTAAAATGGACGAAGCCCATATTCAAAAGTATATCGACCGCATGGCTCAAGTACGAAATATTCCTACAACCAGTTTGGAGGGATATAAAAACGTGATGATCAGCGATGTGGTCAAAGGACCGCGCGCGCAAGTCATCGAGCCATGGGCGCAGCGACAAACATATATTGCCATGGGATTTTTAATGGAAACCGCCGCTGTGTTGAAAGTGGACACATGCCCCATGGAAGGTTTAGACCCGAAAGCGTATGATAAAATCCTTAAGCTTGAAGGTACAGGCTGGGCCACTGTTGCGGCTGTTGCAGTCGGCTATCGCCACGCGGATGATGTTTTGCAAAATGCGAAAAAAGTGCGTTTCGAAAGCAAGGACCTCGTTCAGTTTTTGTGAGACTTATTTTTTGTCTCTTCCTCTTTTTAAGTTCGGCTCCCGCTTTGGCCATCGAGGACGAGGTGGCGACGGCCTTTGAAGACGCAAACGCGTCGGCCGAGGAACTTACAGAGGAACTCACCGGCGAAACAGCCGATGAGAGTGCCGGCGAAACTGACGGCGAAACTGACGGCGAAACTACAGACGAGTTAACCGCCGACGAAGCGGCGCTCAAAAACATGAGCATCGATGAGATCGACGAAGCGATGCGGGCTGCAGAAAAAAAGCGGCAAAATTCCCCTTCAATGAAACGCCGAGGCGCGATCTTCTCAGACGTCAGTGCCTACCTTGAAGAAGAAGAGTATTTGATCGAGCAAGAGAAAAAACGGAAGGAGCAAGAGCTCTCCGAACAGTTTTCCCAGAAAATACG
>JAYUKO010000374.1:0-6928 GCA_043764415.1 Bdellovibrionales bacterium
CTTTGGAATACCGATGCCACGCTCTTTAAGCTCTTGAATAAATTTTGGAATAAGCCCCTTAGATAAAAATTGTCCAATAATTTTTCTATTTTTATCAAAACCGACTTCTTTAAATTCAAATACTTCCTGAAGGGTGACCGTATCGCCTTGAATACCCTGAACCTCGGCAATGCTCATGATTTTACGACTTCCATCAGAAAGTCGCGAAATCTGCACGATCAAGTCGACAGCGCCGGCAATCTGTTCGCGAATGGCGCGAACAGGTAAATCCATCCCCGCCATCAGACAGAGCGTTTCTAATCGTCCAATGGCTTCTCGAGGGTTGTTGGAGTGGATCGTTGTCATCGAACCATCGTGACCAGTGCTCATGGCGGCAAGCATGTCGAGCGCAGCACCGTCACGGCACTCACCCACGATGATACGGTCGGGACGCATACGCAGAGTGTTTTTTACAAGGTCGCGAATGGTGATCGCGCCTTCGCCCTCCATATTTGCAGGACGAGTTTCGAGTCTTACAACATGGGTCTGACGAAGTTGGAGTTCCGCAGCATCTTCAACGGTGATAATTCGTTCGGTCGAAGGAATAAAAGAGGACATACAGTTCAGGAGCGTTGTTTTACCAGACCCTGTACCGCCCGAGATAATAATATTACAACCATTCTCAACGGCCAATTTTAGAAAATCCATCATCGGGCGGCTGATCGAGTTGTATTGTACATACTGATCGACACCAAAAGCATCTTTTTTAAATTTCCGAATTGTGAGTGAAGGGCCGTCAATCGAGAGCGGCTCAATGATGGCGTTCACGCGACTTCCATCAGCCAGGCGTGCATCCACATAGGGAGTTTTTTCATCAATACGTCGTCCGAGGGGAGTCACAATCCGTTCGATCACATTGCGTAGCTGAATATTTGAAGTGAAGTGGGTTTTGCTCAGCTGAAGCCGGCCGCCTTTTTCGATAAAGATTTTATCAAACCCGTTGACCATAATTTCACTGACGTCGATTTGTGAGAGAAGATCTTCGAGGGGGCCAAGTCCAAGAGCTTCATCAAGAGTTTCTTTGATGATCTGTTTGCGGTCCGCCGGTGAAACTCCTTGGGCCTCTTGATCGAGAATTTTCGAAATAGCAACCTTCACATCGCCTTCGAGCTTACGTCGTTTTTCGGCGTCTTTGCTGGCCTTGGTGATGTCGTCGTTTTTAAGGTTCATTTCCTTGATCAAACGAGTATGTATTGTAATTTTAAGGTGTGTTCGCGGATCAATAGAGTTTTTAGGGGTTGCATCTGAAGACTCTTGTTTTTCAAAAGTGAGAATATTATTTCGAGTGAGAGTTTTTAACTTTTGTAAAACGCCGCCGGTGAGTTTACGGACAATTTCGGTGTAACTGTTGGCGAGCGGCGACTGGGGAGAAAGTAGCAGAAAGGGAGTGGCACGCTTGAGGGCATTTGCCGTTGTAACGTCGTCTTGTGGGAGCACTCCAAGCATGGGTCGTTTAAAAGATTGTTCCAGTTGGCTTGGTGCGAGACCCACGTTGCTGGCTTTGTTCAGCACAATCTGAATCATCTCGTTTGGCAAGGTGGCGGCCCGGAGGTCGTTGATCACTCGTAATGTTTGATTTACGGTGAGAACTTCTGGCGTTGTTACAACGATGGCTGTGGTGCAGGCCTCAAGCAGGCGCATTTGTAATTCATCAAGATCATTTCCAAAATCGATAACGATAAATTTGTAAAAGTGCGACAGCTGAGCAATTTGTTTAAGGGCAATAGGGGGAGACACCGTAAATGTTTGTCCCGGCCCCTTAACGGCGCCTAGATAATGAATAGGAGCCGTGGAGTGAGAGGAAACAACAGTGAGTAAATTTTTTGTATTTATACTACCGGTAAAGTTGCAAACTTCTTCTAGGGTCTTTGGGTCCAGCAAGCCAGTAATAAAGTTTTGATCGCCACAGGATTTTTGATCAGCGTCGATCAGCAAGGACGAGGTTTTAAGTTCTTGCCCCAATTTAATTGCAAGATTGGCAGCAAAAACGCTTTTGCCAACGCCGCCTTTTCCACCAACTACGCCTATAATAAAACAGTTTGTATTGAATGACATTGAGCTGGATCCCTCCTCGTATATTATCGGTAAAATCACCGATATATTTGAGGAAAGTTGCTGCTTTTAAGGGATCCTAGACCCGACGAGCGCCCAGCCGTACTCGCCTATTCGTTCAAGCGGAACTTTTCTTTGACCTTATCGACGCCAGTGCTGGCTGACGACTTGATAATGGGTGTTACGAACACCACAAACTGCGACTGGTTTTTTTGAAACGCTTTTGATGTGTAAAACGAAAATAAGGCGTTTTGCAAACCGTCTGGGATCTTATTGTAATCCATTGTCTGCGAGTTCCCAATGAGGCCAGCCACGGCAGCACTTTCGCCACTGCGAACGGCTACTTCGGTGGTCACAGAATTGTTGGAAATAATTGGTCCAAGGGCAGTCAGGGAAACCAAACTGCCAATGTTGAATGTCATCTTCATGTTGATCAGATCTGAACGCGGGCTATCAATGCTTGGCGTGATATCAGAGACCAAGGAGACCTCGGCAGATCCCGGGATCGACGCTCCCAATTGGTTTTGTGTCACATAGGGAATCGTGGTTTTTTGCGACACACGTCCCGAAACATCTTGTTTTGTTATCACGCTGGTGGTTTTTAAAATGCGTGCATGCCCATGGGCCTTGGCCCAATTTAATTTAGGTAAAAGGTTAGAAATGGTCCCCGTGATGCTTGAAATTACACCGCTGGGTTGTCGCGAATCCACCGTAAAAGACATGCTCGTGTTGTCGCCAATAATCGGCGTCCATTGAAAGCGCGAGCTATTGGAGTAATCTTTGCTGAGCTCCACATAGTGTAAAACTAACTGAATCAGTTTTTTCGGCTGTGGATCGGGTGGCGGGCGAGCGACAATTAAATTTACAACCGGATCTTCTTTGCGTTTTTTAATATCCCCTTGGTTTTCGGCTTCGCCAAAGACAGGTGGGGGCAAATACGTCCTTGCAATGAGCTCGGCGTTGTCTCTGTCGAACGCTGCATTAACTTCACCGGTAAGAATGTACTTGCCGTTACGGGCTCGCACTTGGACGTCAGGGTTGTTGATTTCACGCTCAATAATTTCGGCAATTTTTTGTTGAGCAAAGGGACTGACTTCGACGAGAGAAGCGGCATCGGCTCCATACTGTTTAAGCACAGCCACAATTCGATTGAGATCTTCGGGGTGAACAACCTTTCCATCTACTACAACTTTCTCATTCACAATCTTAATCGAAATTCCCTCGATCTCGCTAAGGAGAGCGCGAATTTCCCGAACAATGCGCGTGAGCTTGGTGTCGCGAACTTCAATGCGATACTCAAAAACCTTTGTTCCCTTTTTATCGTGAATAGAAAGCGTGGCGATACCTGCCTTTACTGGAGTGAAGCGCAACTTTTGATACTCGCGAGCCACGGCAAGTTTTGTAACACCTTTCCAGTCGCCGCCAAAGTCTCCGCCCAGAGGGAGCTTGGCGAGAGTTTCTTCGTGCTCCACACCTTGATAAAGTATTAGGTATTTTTCACCCGTCTTTTCCTCGTTTTGCGCAAGCGCCAACGCAGGAAATGCGAATAGCAATATTAAAAAGACACTCTTCATAGCAAACCTCATAGTTCCTCGTAAGCGCTTGGTTTTTTAATCGGACCTGGTTTAACAGGCGCGGGGAGGGCTGGTTTTGGTTCTTCCGCGGGCTGTCGCGGGGCTCTTACTTTGCCCATGACGTCGTCGGCATCAACAACTTTTAATGGATTAATGTAGCGATCGTTCGGATTTCTAAGAGTGGCGTACAGTGAACCAGGGCTGCTGTTGATGATGTGAATTAACAGCTGCACTTCTGCCGGCGAAATTTCTACTGTGACCGATGTAAAATTATAAACTTTGCGCAGGTTATTGATGAGGAAAGAATCCTTACTGCCTTCTTCGAGTTGCGCGGGAATGGTGTCCACAATATTTTGTCCCACAGCCAAAATAGGAACGTCCTGCATGATGGTGCGCACTTCCTTCTTTTTATCAATACCTTGGCCAGAATCCACCGCGGTGATCAAATCAATGCGATCGCCGGGTTTTACCAAGCGTGCGATCATCTGAATATCATTGGCAGGAATCGCAAAGGCCCGCTTTCCAGGACTGACTTGCATCGAGAGACCCGTGTCTTTCCCCGGAGGTAAAAGCTTTGTATTTAAAATCTGTTCACCTTTTTTAATGGGGGCCGCGGCCATTTGCCCGATAGCTTGTTCTGGGTTTTGCAGCGCTTTGGGTTGAACAAAATCTTCTGGCGCTTCGGACACCTCGATCATGGATTCGTCGATGGGTTCCATTTCGGTGATATCTTTTGAGGCGATCACAACTTGTTTTTTTGCGCCGTATTTTTTGTGAACAGACGCTTTTTGCTCTTGAGACCAACTGTAAAGAAGAAAAACTGCAAAGACAGCGCTTCCAATAGATATCCAAAGGGTTTTTGTTTCGTTATTCATGCTAATCTCCACACTGTTCTGTTAAACAAATTCCGTACTGTGTTTTAATCCAAACTGGGTCTAAGGAAATGCCCGAATTTCTCTGTCCGTCCCGCACTTCGCCGCTCGCTCGTGAATGTTCATTGACGGTGCGACCTAGAGGATCTTCTTCGACAAACATGGCGATCCTGCGCTCCGTGGGGTATTGGGTTGTATCAACCCCTCTTTGAGCAATTTCATTATTCGTTCCATGAATTCGATTTTCGTAGGCATGGTATGCAAAAGGAGAGATTTTATTTCCTCGAAAATGCCAAAGGTGAGAGCGATGTCGAAAAATTTCAAAGGCGTAAGTGCGCGAAGCAATGGATTGCAAAATCGCCGTGTGTGTAACTCCAAAAAAGCCAAGGGTATAGCGAGACAGAACTATAAAAATAAAGAGGATTATCACTGATTCTAAAACAGCCAGGCCACGTTCGTTTTTGATATTGGGTGCAATATTTTTCATGCTAACACCCGTCGTCCATTATTGGTAGATACGCATCGTCTCTAACAAAACCGAGTGCAAAGCCATCTTTTAAAGTTTGAATTTGTTTAAAACGGTCTTTGGTAAAATCCTCGCATTCCTTTTCTGTGGGCTCGCGCATTAGGTACGATGAAACTTGAGTTCCAAGATCATCATCTGTCGTGCTGCCTAGCAGAGGAATGTTCATACTTAACACTTTTGCGACGAGATTGGCTCTCGCGCCAACGAAAGTGTCGGAGTCTTCTCCAGCGGCCTGAGAAAATTCCGCACTAAAATCTTTTAATTCTACATCGCCAATTTCGAACCAGTCGTTGCGGAAAAAATTTCCTAGAACGGAGTTCTTATCGCGCAGGAGAGTATCAAACTTAGCCTTGCCAACACGACGTTGTTCGTTCTCATTTTTATGAGCTGCAAAAAAAGAGCGTGCGCTGGCAAATGTGGCGTATTGGGTGATTTCTACAACTACAAAAGTGATCGCAAAACGAAAGAGAATTGCAGAAAAGGTAAACATCATGATGGATGCAAAGATAAAATCAAGGGTCAGCATCCCTTTCTGATCTTTTAAAATGTTTCGTTTCGCTTTCTTCATTCTCATATAAGTTTCCTAAATGGGTTGAGGACTGGCACGACGTCCATACACATTGGGATGAATGTCGTTGCCGGTGGTACCTTCTGCCCACACACCATTTTGAATCATGCCCTGAAGGTACGACCATGGACCACTGACCATTTTTCGTAAAAAATCCTGGTCTTTAATGGCTCCCGTTCCGACTTTTGCAAAGGCGAGGGCAATCACAAGTAGTAAAACCGCTTCAATCGTCATTTGTCCTCGTTGATTGCGCAGGCGTCTCATGCGACTCCTCCCGTCGACAAATAACTCAGCCACCCTAAAAGAATAGCAACTGTGTACGGAATTTTTTGTTGAGAGGCTTGTGGATTTCGTAAAATCAAAGATTGAGCAAACGTTGTGAGCTGACCCGCTAACATCAACTTGAGGAGACCGATCAACAGTCCCCAAAAAAGAGAGTAGGCGAGCACTGTTGCGCTGATCAGCGGGGAGGTGAGTAAACAGAACACTGCGAGCAATTTTAAATCGCCGGCACCGAGCACGCCAAAAAAGAACAAAGGGGTGAGAGCAATAAAAAAAGCGACGCTTCCCACAAGGCTGCTCAATACGGGTATGAGAGCCGTCTTCGTGGCACCTAAAAAAAGCACACTCAAAAAAGCGCTGGATACAAATAGCCAATTTGGGAAACGTCCCGATTTGACGTCGAATCCACTGGCGATCAGCAGCAGGAGTGTTGGTGCTAAAAGGGAGAGCTCATGTAAAATCATCAAGGCACTCCTGTTGGTGGACCAGCGGGTGGTACTTGCCAGTTGTTGGGTGGATAGTTAAAAGCTTGTCCGGTTGAAAGTTGTTGTTCGACGCGCGCGCCGAGGCGTGGAGCGGAGTTTCTAAAAACTTCCATTGGGCCTTTTTCGCCAGTAAATGCGCCCATTAGTACGAATACAAAAAGTCCAACAAGTAAAACGTATTCGACGATCACGAGAACCTCCAAGGTTTACCTAGTAAACATCGGAATTCTCAAATAAAAACATAAGTACAGTTTGGTGTATTAGACGGTAAAGGATAAAAACAAAGAGACCTTTGTCCTGTAGAAGAGATCTACAAAAGGCCTCTTGTTTACGAGAGTTGAATTAGGCGGTTAGTTAGCACTAAAGCCTTGGATATCATTTCCGAGATCGTCAACTTTACCGCGAATGATCCCCATAATCTTATCTTTAAAAAGCATGGCAATTCCTACCACGATCACAAGCATAAGAATGTACTCGGTTGCACCCTGCGCTGATTCATCTGTCCAAAGAGATTTAATATTGTTTTTCAT
>JAYUKO010000375.1:0-6910 GCA_043764415.1 Bdellovibrionales bacterium
CAGCGATGCCAAGTAAGCAAGGTCGGCATCATCGATAAAAATTTCACGAATACAATTCGACACAGTGTCATCGCCATCATCCGTATCTATTGGTGGCAAGCAATATTCATTGTTCGGCGATAACGTGTAGCCCTGACGACTTATTAGAGGGAGATCTTCTTCGTCGACTATAGCTGCCGGCAAGCACTGTTGTTTGACGCTTGCTAAGATGACAGTATTTGATAGCAACTCTTTTTTTGCCGCCGCATCGATTTCAGAACCACTATTGGAACAGGCGGAAACCGCGAACAGACATAGTCCTAAAAACTTCTTGTTAATATTGAGTGCATCCATACACACACCTCTTTCTTTCACTCAGTATGGAAGAAAAAAATTAAAATCTCCACGCAGTTCGCAACAAAATCACAAAACGTTTTAGAAAAGTGCGAAAACAGATTCATAATGACTGCCCGAAAGTTCTTCGTTTTTTGCAAAATTTTTTTCGTCAAAAAGTTCTTCGTTTAAAGCAACACTTGAACTATTTTTTCAAAATCAATTTTTTGTTCAGAAGTTCAAAGATATGTTTCATTTTGAGACAAAACCAAGATTTTTCAGTTTCTACTAAGGTCTTGAAATGAGATTCCGATAAGTAACAATCAGGGGGAATGTAGCATGTACGCTGGGCTTAAAATCTTCGTTTGTAGTCTCGTCGCTTGCAGTTTGTTAGGCACGCAAAAAGTTTATGCCGAAGAGGTGCAATACCTTTCTAACATAGAGCACTTTGCAAAATGCTTCGCCAAACTCACCGACCATCCTGCAGACCCAACTTCGGATCTCTATAAACAGGTCCAACAAGGAAAAATCAACGCGGTCGATGCCTGTATGAGCGTGTTCGACACGGCGATGTTCAATTCTTCCAACCGACGTCTTAAAACTCCAAGCGACCCCATCGCTAAAGCCATCGTGCAAAACTTCCATCGATTTCACCTGAGCTGGCTAACAATTCCTTTCAGCCAAAATATCGATGGGGCCGTTTTTTCGATGCTCGATAACGACGAACCTGCCCTTTACGTCACTGATACACTTTTTATGAACCGACCTTATAAATACGTTGTAACGGCTGATACGTCTTTGCGTGGAGTGCGCGAAACGGCAAATCCGGAAACCTACATGATTAATAGTATCAACTTCACCGACCGAATCCTTCTCGTCGGGCCCATGAAGACTGCGGTCCAGGAGCCCAATCCGCTCAATAATTATTTTGAAATCAAAGGGACACGAGTTTCCCTAGGTCCCCTCATCGGCATCCAAAACACCCCCTCCTACATTTACCAACTTCCGTTTGCTCAACGATCCGAAATTCCAATCTCTGAAGCGCAGCTGCCTTCGCGCCGATTGGAAGCAACAACCTACGATGTCAATACCCATCCCGGTGGCGGAGTGCTTGGCAGCAGTACTTTTTTTTTAAATGCTCGAGAGAGTAACGTGATGCCCGACGGCGGACTTTATGTGCACCGGCGGTACTCGAACAACTTTTTTTACGATTTTATGTGCTCAAAATTACCGACCTTTAAGGATTCAGATTCCCTAGTTACTGCTGAATTGAACCGTTTTAAAAAATCGGAGATTTCGTTTCGAAAATCTGCCACGTGCGTCGCCTGCCATCTCACCCTCGATAATTTCGCCCACGCCAGCCGCAATGCGCTTTCTGCCCGAGGTCTGCCACCCAATTTTAGCAGGGAACTCCAAGACGCTGGACTCAGACCCATGAATTTCGAAATGGTAAATCATTACAAACCGGTGAAGGACAATCTTGCAGAACCCGTGGACAAAGACACCCTTTATCATCGCAGACAGCCCGATGGTCGCCTTGTTTACAACAATTACGCGGGTAAGCTGGTCAATGTGAATGTTCGCGGTATTCCCGCTTTGGGAGCTGCCGTTGCAAACCAAGACGACATCTACATGTGTGCCGCCAAAAGATATTACAATTTTTTAACCGGCGTAAGTGTCCCCCTGGATCCCATCACCGTGGATCCAAAAACAAAAAAGCCAGCTGATCCTTCGGATAATTTTGTCTTTTATCATCGACAAAAGATAGTGAGCCTAGGCGCCTCGCTAAAAAAGGGTGAGGACGCTGAGGGCAATCCTTGGAGCTTGCGCAACCTCGTTCGTGAAATCATTAAATCCAATGCCTTTAGAGCTAAAAACCCTGCCGTTGTGGGAGAGTCGTTATGAGTTTAAAGAACAAATCGCGCCGAAAATTTTTCAACGATGCTGGCAGGTTTTCCGTAGCCACAACTGGATTTTACGGCCTTGAAAGCTTGTTGCAAATTCTTTTCCAAAAAGCCTCTGCACAGGCTGCGGGAGAAAGCACGTACAACTATAACTACGTCAACCTTATGACCCCAGGAGCCCCGCCACGGTGGTACTTTGATCAACCTCTAAATCCACAAAATCTAGGCAATGAGTTCATTCCCGGAGGCTTTGGTACAGAGCTGAAACAATCAGGGAGCCTCTGGCTCCCCGAACACAAAGGTTACAAACAAAAATTCGGGCCAGATGATGTTTATTTGCCGCCGATCTGGAAATTAAAATCCGCTGCTGGCGAAAACTTTTCCTCACTGCTCAAAGAAATGATTATGGTACGCGGTGTGGATATGGAAATCAATTCTCACCAACTCAATCAGGAACGCGCCGTTCGACCGTTCTCCACGTCGGCGAGTATCTCGGGCCTGGTTGGCCATGCCTCGTCCGCACCGACCCCATCTATCGGCTTTACGACGTCGCGAGGGACAAGCGTTTTTCGTGGCGTTGGCTCTGCGGCTGGAATTGCAGTCAATCCAGCAAACCCGATTCCTGGAATCACCACACCGTTCAACGTGAACAAAGTTGTTAAAAAAGACGACCTCGATTACTCGATAAAACAATCACTTGCTGAAATGGATAAATTTGCACAGCTCAACAACTATCCATCGGTTGGAGCAGAAGACAACTTGGATAAGACCTACGATATGTTTGCGCGCAATTTAGCGAGCTACCAAACAAGCTACACGGCTATATTTAACAAGTACAAAGCGATCCTTGTGCAGGAGACGGCTCTAGAAATACCTGAAATCAGCGAGCGCCCATTACTCACTTCAATTAAACCAGATGGAAGCGCGGTATTTGGAACAGCTCCTTCAAAAACTCTCAATGGTTCCAATTTAAAACTGATTTACGAAGCTGGTAGTGTACCTGTGCAAATGGCCTCGGCCTTTGCCTTTTGCGAATTCGCACTCGGCGAAAAAATCACGTCGTCCCTCACGTTGGATTTAGGCACCGCCACTTTCAACAATGTGGGTGGAGCGACGATGCCCACCGATCAGCACTACGCGGGAGCGGTGACTTCCATTGTTTTCACCACCACCTTTTACCGTTGTATGCTCGCTTGCATGTTGGAGCTCCGCAAAGCTCTGCAAGCCAAAAATATGTACGACAAAACACTTTTTCATTTCTCATCCGAATTCAGTCGCACGCCACAAAAAAATATGGCCGGGAGCGACCACGGGTATAACTCGGGCGCCACATCTTTCATCAGCGGAATGATTGCACCCGCAGGTGCTGGCCTGGTTGGCAACATTCATAAAGAGTCGGCAGACGTTAAAGAAAAAGACATTTACCCCGGAACCTGGGGAAAAAGCGCTCCCACAAAATTTAACGATGGCAAATCACGTCATATCATCAACGATGATGTGGTCAGCACTGTTTGTGAATTTATGCAAATTCCCAAGATTGGAACCAAAGGTCAGTCCTTGGTTTCTAATAACAACGGAAAGTTCTCATTGCTCGTGAAGGAGAAAAAGAATGTTGCCTAAAAAATGGATTTTCTCAGTCATTATTTTGAGTTTTGCTGGCAGTCTTTTTGTTTTTCAAAACTGCGCTCAACCCCATTCGGGTTTTGGCAATATGGACCAAGGCAGCTTAGTACTGCCCGACGACGACGACCCAGTTGAGCCTTTTGATAAAATTGAAAAATCAGAAGTTTCGGCACAGAACGCGAACAAAGTTCTCACATCGAATATTTTATTGTCGGTGTTTGGGCCCGCTGCCAAAAATATTGTAACCACGTATATTTCAAATAACACAGCGGACTTCGGTGCTCCCAATTCTATTTATGATCGCGTTATCAAAGCCGATTGCACAACCAATGGCACGCCCGGAGTGGTTTGCAATACCTCTACAACGCTAGCTTTGCAAACATCGCCAAATGTGGGACTAAATATTCGCCGCGAGGGATGGCGTCTGCAGGCCTGCCACGATATCACAAAACGAACGGACACGCTTCAGGCGGCATTTAAAAAAATCAATGTGAATGCATCCACAACAACCCCGCCGATCAATGGAACATCTGTTAATAAAGCCTTTTCTCTCTTTTTCGCAGCCAAGCCGGCACCACCTGGCGCTGTGACCGATTCATTACTGATTGTTGGACAAGATGCCGAAGGAAGTTCGTTGGCAAAATGGCAACAAATCTTTCTGACTCTTTGTTTGAGTCCTCACTGGCAGGTGCTCTAATGATCTTGCTCCTCATCGCACTGATCACATCTCCAACAGCCAAAGCGCAAAGTGTGGCTCCGTACAAAATTGTATCCCTTTATCAAAAGGAAGCCCTCGTCACAGAACGGTTTTTACCATTTCAAATCTTAACTTCCGACAACCTCCCCGTGTCCATCGAATCGGTGGAGGCCCAACCGCCATGTTACGGAATGGTGGATCCCCACCGGGCCCACATCGCTCTGTTTTTTTGCACCGAAGAAACCGCCAGTCATTTTTCGGTGTACCTTCGTGATCGCGGTCAACTGCAAGTGTTTAAAGCCCCCGACTTTAGCATTCGCAGACTCGCCATCCTCAGCTCAACACCTGATCCCGACAAGCCCATAGCTCCAGATTCTCCCGGGAAAATTTTGTACACGACAAATTGTGCGAGTTGCCACACCTCAAGCAATAGAATGGTCGAAACCACAACGGTTGCCAGACTTAAAGACTTATTTGCCGGGAAAGTAAAAGACGAAAATGGCAACGTGATTGATGCCATGACAAAATTTAATAATTTCTTTAACGAGACACAGCTGAATGATCTCGTCAGATACATCAACGAGGAGCTCTAAATGAGAAAATTTTTACCTTTTGCAGCTCTTGGCTTGGCGCTTTCCGCAGTTTTGTTTTTTCAGAACTGTTCTGGCTCATCACACGAAAGCACCTCTGGAACGTACGTGAGCTTGAGCAGCATTTACCCGTACTACAATGAAAAACCGATTTACTATGAGAATATTCAACTCACCACCGCCTTCGAAGAAAGTGGGCTATGGAAGTATCAGTTTGTCGCAAGTGTTGTTCACGCCGATACTCCCAGTGAAGAGGTGGATGTTGAAATCCGCATTTTTGATCAAAATCAAAGAGTTCTTTGCCCGCGAAGAAATGTTCGTGTCAAAAATACAAATAATCATATTGAAATACCGGATTGCCAGAGTTCACAACAAGCCACTCTGGCACGAATCGAAATTTATGCTAAACTAGCTTCCGAAACCGCCCTCAAAAGAATTAGCAAATACACTTTTGTTTTGAAATAGATCGCCAAATCTTATATAGTTTTGGCATCTATGCTTTTTTATTTTCTACTTCCTTTTTGGCTCACAATTTCTTGCATCGCAGCTCAGCCCGCAGCGCCCGTCGCGCCCATAGCCACCGAGCTCAAAGCGGTGTACTTAACTTGGGGATCTCCAGATACGTCCTCGCAAATAACAATCAATGTACTCACGCTGCAAAAGGCCGACTCCGTCGAAATCATTTTCAATGAGATGAGTGAGAAAATCTCCCGACATAAAGAGCTTAAAGACACTCCATTTCATTTATACACATTTGATTTTAAAAACTTAGCTCCCAAAAAGAATTACAATTTCCAGGTAATCCTCAACGGAAAGCCGGTGAAAGCTGCCTATAAATTTACAACCCTTCCCAACGACGACACACCCATCGAAATCGTCAGTGGTGGAGATTTAAGCCCCCACGAAGATGTGGTCAGTGTGGCCAAGCAGGCCGTTACTAAAAATACCATGGCCTTGTTTCTGGGTGGCGACTTAGCTTACGAAGATGGAAACCCAAAACGCTACGAACTTTGGTTACAGTTGTGGGATCTTCTTAATCAGGCGATGATTTCGCCAGACGGACGCCTCCTTCCTCTGGTTGTGGCCATTGGCAATCACGAAACAAATAAAACAAAGACCTCAAATCCAAAAGAAAAAGCGCCGTTTTATTTTTTATTTTTCGAACAAAATGAGCAACTCACCTATTTTACGCGACACTTCGGAAAACACACATCCCTTATTACACTGGATACAGGTCATGTGGCAGATCACGACGAGCAGCAGGAAAAATGGCTAAAGAAGGAGCTCAAACGGGACGTCAAAATCCCCAACCTCCTCGCGCTTTATCATGTTCCGCTTTACCCGTCGTTCCGCCCTTATGACGACAAAAAATCGGTGAAGGGGCGTAAAGCGTGGCTTCCGCTCTTCGACGAATACCAACTGGATGTGGCTTTCGAAAATCATGACCATGCCCTTAAGCGCAGCAAAATGTTAAAAAACGAAAAAATCGTTTCCAAAAACGGCACTTTGTATGTGGGCGACGGGGCCTGGGCAGTGGCTCCTCGGCCGGCAGCTCCTGATCGTTGGTACTTGCAGATGGCCAAGGTCGAAAAGCATTTGTGGCGTGTTTTGGCGTCGCCAAAAAAACTGAGTTTTCAGGCTATCAATAAAAAAGGTCAGATCCTTGATTCTTTCACCCTTAAAAATGGAAGCGTAATACCCTATGAACAATAAAACCACTTTTATGCAGGCCTTCGGCTTCACATTCATCTTAAGTATTTTTGGTCTCTTACTCGCCGGCTACT
>JAYUKO010000376.1:0-2064 GCA_043764415.1 Bdellovibrionales bacterium
ACTCGTTTTTAAAAACCTTTTTAATCCAGCTTTTTTTAAGAAACCATTGGAACTTGATGAAGCTCTATTGACAGCGCTGAGGTGCTCACTCAGCATAGAACTTATCTATGAGCTTTTTGGATAATCTTAGCGCAGAAATTTTGCCAAATGACCTTTTAAAAGACTGCTGGCCCAGCGCGACTCGCTTCAATCCTCCTCTTACCGATTCGTCTGTTTTTTGGCTTAAAAAGTTTTCGTTGAGGGATTCTTTTTTTCTAAATTTGACAGCTGATGAACAGAAAGAGCTGTTTTCGCAAACTCTAACGTCTGCAGATCGAATTCTATTTTTGAGTGAATCTGGGAAAAATCTTCCTCCTGAAATTCGTCTCTATTTAAGTTTTGAACTTACAAAATTAACCTGGAAGGTCCCTTCAGAGGTTGTCTGCAAAATTAAATCGATTGTTATTTATTCGAGCCTCAAAATGGCAAAAAGTAACGAAGCTCAAGGATGTGTTATTTTCCGTGGTCAGAAAATTCTTTTAAGTCGCTTTGAAATCATTAAAAATCTCTTGCTCAAAATTTCGGAGATTTTAGGGCAAGGATATCTGAGAGCGCCCGATAAATTAAAAAATAAAATTGATCGAAGCGTCAGCAGCATAGACGATGTCGTAGCGCATATTGTACGTAGAGATAATGAGTCTGTAATTCTGATAAAAAAAACTGCTGTTGAGCTCGTCGATCTGTTCACCGACTCACTGCCTCTTTTGATCCGTCGCGAGTATAACGGTTCGGAGATCGAACAACGTATTTTAGATGCCTGCCAACAAATCTGCTCCCTTTTAGAGCCATTAAAATTGGCGGAGTCTCAAGACGCTTTAGACACCGAAGCGAGTATTCATTTGTCGTGGCTCTCCCTCCATTACTGTGAGGTTGTGCCCGATCAGCATTTATTGGCCCACGAGGTCGCCCACGTGGTTGATTATTTATACACCGATCGCAGCAACGACTTGTGCTCCAACGATCCGATTTGGGAGCAGTCTTACAACGCTTTCATTGCAGGTTCCTACCCAACAATTCGGCCCTATGGACAAAAAAATACCCAAGAGTTTTTCGCCGTTTGTGCAGAACACTATTTTACAGATGCGACCAAATTGAGTGAGTGCCCCGAGCTCGAGACTTCGCTCATTAAATTATTTGGACAAAGGCCGCCTTCGAAGATCCCGAAGACCTCCTTCCAATTCTTAAAAAATGCCCTCTTTTCCAAGCTCAACATCTTTAGGATAACGTAAAGGCACTTGCGTGATGCGTTAGGCCCTTAGATCACCTATCGTTGAAAATCTTTCATACTGAGTAATTTATTATCGCAGAAGAAAAACTGATGAATGATGATTCCAACGAATAATTTTTCATTCTTCACGAACCTCTGTATCTCTTGTTCCATATTACGAGGTACACATGAAAACGCTTTTTACTCTCTTGTTTGTAAGTTTCGCCACCACCGCCCATGCCCACCATATCGAAGGTCATGAGATGCCGTCATTCGAAGCCTGCGAAAACGTGTTCATCGCAGTTCTCAACAAAGACAACCTTCCCTACTGGGCCCCGACCCCGCAAGCTGGCAACGTTTCTGGTTGCTACGAAGATCTTAGAATTTTCTCACAAAAAGCCACCCCAAAAATGATCAATCAGTTCGTTGAAGAGTACGAAGGACAAATTCGCTTCTTTGACAACAATGTTGAATTTGCGGGCTTCATTCAACAAAACCAGTCGAACTTTGAACCAAGCGCAGAAGCAACTCCAGTGAGCTTCGGATCGCAGATCTCTGTAATCACGCCAACTCAGCCTGGACAACTCTTCAACGGTCTCTTTCAATAAATATTGATTTTACTTTTTAGATCTCTGATGATCTAGGTACGGAGCCCTTGCTAGGAGACCTGCCTTGTTAAAATCTGCCACGTCCATTACCGCTGCGACAAAAACGATTCAAATCTGCCTTGTCATTTTAACGATCATTGCGGTGGCCTCTGTGCTTACATACACAAAGCCAGTTCTCGTGCCTTTTGTGTTTGCGATTTTCACCTATGC
>JAYUKO010000377.1:0-6862 GCA_043764415.1 Bdellovibrionales bacterium
GATATTATTGGGACGCAGATTTTGTCGGAGGATCGTAAATCGTTTCGCTTTCATCGGGGGCCTTTGTTTTCGGAGCTTGTGCTTGCTGACGAACTCAATCGTGGTACGCCTAAAACGCAAAGTGCTTTGTTGCAGGCCATGGAGGAAAGATCCGTCACTGTGGACGGCGAAACTTTCGCTCTTCCATCACCGTTTTTTCTTATTGCCACGCAAAATCCTACGGAGCATGCGGGGGCATTCCCCCTGCCGGAATCGCAATTGGATCGTTTTATGATGCGGATCGAAATGGGTTATCCGCAGAAAAATGATGAAGTCGAAATTTTACGACGTGGTGACATTCGCGGTCGGATCCAAGAGCTTCCGTCACTTATCAATCGCCTGGAACTTTTGGACTTTCAAAAAGATGTGGATGCGGTTCATAGTAGTGATGCCATTCTCAACTACGTGCAGGCGCTTTTGCAGACGACGCGCACTTCTTCGCTTTTTAAAACTGGGCTTTCTCCCCGCTGTGGGCTTTTACTTTTACAGGCTGCCAAGGCTTGGGCCCTGCTCGAAGGACGGTCCATGGTGCTTCCTGAAGACGTCAAAGCTGTTGCGAAGAGTGTTATGCATCATCGCCTGCAAAACACTCAGACTCGGCAAAATATGCAGGGCCTTATTGAGGAATTGATTAAAAATACCCCTGTTCCGGTATGAGAAAGTTTTCCCTTCCCTATCGCAATAAACAAATTTTTATGATTCCCAATCGCTATGGGTTTGTCGCCATTTTTTTATTCATCGTGTTTTCGCTGGTGGCGGCCACGTATTCAAACAATTTACTGTTTTTACTCGCCTTCGCCCACGTCAGCTTCATACTGGTTGGTATTTTGCAAACGGCAAGAAACCTCAGGCACGTGGAAATCGGCACAGTGCAAATCCCTTCGGGCTTTCCCGGCGAGCGCGTGTCGGTGAATGTCGTACTGTTACAAAAATCAAAATCTCTGAAAACTGGTTTGCTGATTCGCTGTGAAAAAAGCGAACTCCTCATCCCCGAGTTTGCAGCGCAGGATCAAAAGATCATCGCTTTGGATCTGGAGCTGCCACAAACCCGCGGCGAACATATTTTACGTCGCCTCCGATTAAGTACCGAATCTCCCTACGGACTTTTTTATGGCTGGCTTTATTTTAAAGTGTCTGCTCCCCACTTCGTCTACCCGCAACCTCTTGGACACTCACTCCCACAAACCCAGCAGAGCCAGGGCACCGATGAGTTTAGCGGACTTAAGCCGTACCAAGCCGGAGATCCCCCGCAGCGAATTAGCTGGAAGCACTCATCGAAAGCTGACCAGCTTGTGATTAAGGAATTTAAAGACGCCAGCACGCCGACTTATTTGCTCAACTGGGAGGATTGCCCTCAATCTGCCGACGAGGCGAAACTGCAGCAACTCGCAAAATGGATTGTCGACTGCGAGTCCAGCCAGAATACCTACAAACTTCAACTCCCAAATATGCCTAAGCAGAATTCGTTTGATCGAGGATTTTCACACTTTCATCAATCACTTTTAAGCTTGGCCAAATGGAGCCCAACACCGGGGGATTCAACGCCATGATGTACGTCATGCTCCTCTGCAGCCTTGCACCATTACTCTATGAGTTACCTCTCTCCACCACAGGCATTTGCGCCACTCTTCTCTTGCTTTCGCTCAGGCAAACACCGTTTTCTTTTTGGGTTCTGCAAGTTCTCGCAGTTGCAACGGCAGCATTCGTTTATTTTTTAAATGAAACGTTTCAAACTCCCGAGGCAGCAAGCTCCCTTATCGCCTGCGCAGCTTGTTTAAAAGCCCTGAGCTCTAAAACACACAGGGATCAGATGATTCTTCTTATGATCAATCTTTTATTAGTGATGTGCTACGTGCTTTTTGCTCAAACTTTGCTTTCAACCATGTTGCTTTTTGTTAATTATCTCATTTTTATTTTGCGACTGTTCAACTTGCAAAAACAAAAACTAGGATTGCCGTCAACAGCATTAAACTTTAAGCAACTCCTCAGTCCCGAAACCTTGATTGCACTTCCCCTTTTGATTGCACTCTTCATTTTTTTTCCACGCTTTACTACACCCTGGGGAGGCATGGGCTCCACGGCAGCCAATCAAGTGATGGGATTTTCGGAGGACTTGAATCCAGGTCAAATCCAAAGCTTAGCCGAATCCGAAAATATTGCTTTTCGAATTATTTTCAAAAACAATCTGCAACCGAACCCCGAATTTCTTTACTTCCGCGGCGCTGTGCTCCTGCAAAACAAGGAATGGAGCTGGAAAAACGCCAATCGCCAATTGAAACTCGTACCACCTAGCCCATTCACCTCAGATTCGAGCTACGAGATCTTACTCGAACCGCGCTTCGACAAAATACTCTTCACGCTGGATTCCACGCAGCAAATCGCTCTGCAACCGGAGCACTTGTCCTTTGCAAAATCGGACGATGGAGAGTTTAACCTTCGCTGGCCCGCCCAGAGTAAAATAAAAATCAACGGACTCCTTGGACCTTCCGAGGCTTCGCTCCCGCTGAACGGCGGTAATGGCGACGACAATGAAGACAAGAATGACGACGTCTTACAAACAGCCTCTACAGTCACACCGCAGATGCAGCAACTCGTTGATTCCTTTAGAAACAAAACCGAAAATGAAAAACTTAAAACCCTGCTCAGTTTTTTTGGCACCAACGACTTTAAATATTCCACACAAACTCCCGCCTACGCTTCGATCAACGATTTTTTATTCGGCGAACGAATTGGCTTTTGCGAGCACTTTGCCGCTTCCTTTGCCGTGCTTGCGCGACTTGCCGGACTTCCAGCGAGAGTGGTGACGGGTTTTCAAGGCGCAGAATACAACAGTTTTGGTTCGTTCTATGTCGTAAGAGATAAGCACGCCCATGCCTGGAATGAAGTGTATTTGTCATCGAAGGGATGGACCCGAGTTGACGTCACCGACTTAGTAGCTCCTGGGCGAATTCGCGGAGGCGCCCTTTTTAACAAACAAAGTGATTCTCTGCTCTTTCCTAAAAACCTTGGTTTTATCGAAAGAGGTATCATGGCCTGGGATGCCGTTAACAATCGGTTCAATTTAATGCTGATGAACTATAATTTAGAAAATCAGGTCGCCCTTGTGGAGCAGTTTTCAATCTCAAAAATTGGTTTAACGTCTGTGTCTCGCGTGTTCGTTGTTGTCGTTGCTTTCTTTTTAATTCTTTTTTGGGGCGTTTCACTGGGTAATAAAGTCGCCCGCGACGACACGGCGAAAGGTTACCTCTTACTCAATCAAAAACTACAAAAGCTAGGTATCCACCGAAAGATCCATGAGGGCCCTAACGACTTGCGTAACAGCCTGCTGAAACTTTCGGAGCCGCCGCCAAAAGTTCTCGATCTATTAGACCGTTACATCGTTTTACGATTCGGGTCTAATGCATCACCCCGCGAGGCCAAACGCTTTTATAAAGACGCCAAAGCACTCAAAGTGTATAAATAGCCCATGTCGATAATTACTATTTGGGTTTTACTGGGCACTGGTCTGCTTGTTACTGAAATGCTGACAGGTACTTTTTTTCTACTCTTTCTTTCTCTTGGAGCCTTCGCAGCTTCGCTGGCCGCACTGTTTGGCTTCGAATCCATGCCGCTGCAAATTATGATTTGTGGCGTAGTTGCTTGCCTGGGTTTTTTTCTTCTCAAAAAGCCATTACAAAAAAAGCTTCTTAAGACGGCCTCGGTGCAAATCGATCAAGGACAAATCGTGCGCATCGATCAGCCTTTGTCGGCTGGCCAAACCACTCGTATCAGTTATCAGGGCACAACGTGGGAAGCTCGCAATACCGACTCCGTCGCTTTAAATCCAGGTGACGACGGACTCATCGTGGGGACCGAAGGTCATATTTTGCTTTTAAAAAAATCAACACCACCAATAAACAGTTAAGAGGAGTTATGGAATCCATGGTTATCGCAGTCGCATTTGTTATCGCTGTCTTTGTTGTTCTCTCGTTACTTATTAAAATCGTACCTCAACAAAATGCTTTTATTGTTGAACGACTGGGGAAGTACCACCGCACTCTGGAGGCGGGCCTTAATCTCATCATCCCCATGATCGACCGCATTGCCTACCGCAATAACCTTAAAGAAATGGTTCTCGATATTCCGCCGCAAGTTTGCATCACCAAAGACAACGTACAAGTGAGCGTTGACGGCGTTATTTTTTATCGCGTAATGGATGCCAAGACGGCGTCTTACGGTGTAAATAATTTCGAATTCGCCATTATACAGTTGGCACAAACGACTCTGCGTTCGGAGATTGGAAAACTCGATTTGGATCGTTCCTTTGAAGAGCGCGAAAAAATTAACAACGCTGTGATCTTAGCACTCGATGCCGCCACTCAAGCCTGGGGCGTAAAAGTTCTGCGCTACGAGATCAAAGCCATCGTTCCACCAAAAGATGTTCTCGATGCCATGGAAAAGCAAATGCGCGCCGAGCGTGAAAAACGTGCGAATATCTTGACCTCGGAAGGCGCTCGCGACGGTAAAATTAATAATGCCGAGGGTATCAAGCAAGATATGATTAAGCAGTCTGAGGCTGTGAAACAAAAGCAAATCAACGAGGCCGAAGGACAAGCCTCCGCGATCTTGACCATCGCCAAGGCCAATGCCGACAGCATCCGCATGATCGCCGAAGCTTTAGGGCTTAAAGGTGGCCACGAAGCCGCCTCCCTAAAAGTCGCCGAAGAGTACGTCAAACAACTCGGTGCCGTGGCGCAAAACTCAAATCTCATCGTCGTTCCCGCCAATCTTTCCGAACCCACATCAATGATCGCGTCAGCCTTTAGCGTGTTCGACAAGATGAAATCCCGCGAACAACCATAACCCTAGATAAAACTTCCAAAGGTCGTTTTCCAAGCTTCTATCCTTTTTTCACAGCTTTTTTAAAAGTGTGTTTTTGCAAAAGAAACCACCTACAAGAGCTGTGTCGAGGGGGTCCCTATGAAGATCATTATCAGTCTCTGTCTAGTTTTTTCGGTGGTTTCTATTTCCCATGCCGAGGTTCGCGGCGTTTATCACACCGCAGGTGAAGTGTTCGCCACCATCAGCCCAACGATCGAGGAAGAATTCGACTCGTTCATCATCGCCAACACTCAGAAAAGCGGAGCCGCCACTGATCCCATTCCTTTCCAGCACGCTCGATATATCGTCAAAAAATCCCCAGAGCTCAAAGTTTTTCAAAGAGACTCGCAAGGTCGAATCACTGGTTTTATCGAAAGCAATATTACCACGCTGCAAGGTCTACCAACTTTCCTCCCCATCTCATCAGGGGTTTCTGGCGGTGGAAGCATTCGCAGTTTCTCCGGCGTTTTCCGAGTCAATCATTCCAAATCAAAGAGCGGCCTCGCCACTTCCAAGGAAGCCCCCATGTCTTACGCAATGTATGTAGACGCCATCTACCCCGGCGGCCGTGCCTCTGGAGCTGCGATCCACGGAACCCCAACTAAAAACCACCGTCTTCTCGGGAACTCGCGCGCATCCCACGGGTGCCTAAGAACTTTTCCAAGCTATTCCAAGCTCATCTACGCCCACGTCATTCAAAACCAAGAAATGTATAGCTACGATCTCATCGAGATCAACCGCCGAACCAACCTCCCAGGAGACGAGGCACAAAGCGGCCTCTTGGGAACTCGTACTGGAACCCGCACACTCTTTATTATCTTTAATGGTTACTCACAAGAAACGAAGACGAAGTAATCGCCCCGACGGTCTGCAGTTGGCCCAGAGAATACTTATGGCCACCTAAGGTAAATCGAAAAACAAAAATTCACAGCTTGAAACTCCAGCTAGAACAAGTTGAGTTTCGTCAGAAATTGCCAGCCCATCGCCCTCTTTTAAATCGTGAACGTTATTTACGTTCAAGCGGCCTTTCACGATTTGCAACCAACCATAACGCTGCGATCGAAGCGTAAACTCTTTCTTTAAGCCGGCTTCAAAATTGCCAACGTAAAGATCAACGTCCTGATGAATTTTTACCGAATCTTCACGTCCCGCTTTGGACGCCGTTAGCACCCAACTGTTGGGTGTGAATTTATCTAAAAATGATTTTTGTTCGTAACTGGGTTCTATGCCCTCGCGCTCGGGTAAGAGCCAAATCTGCAGCAACCGCACATCATCTGTCGCCGAGCTATTCAATTCAGAGTGTCGGATTCCCGTTCCAGCAGACATCCTCTGCATATCTCCCGGACGAATCACAGCGCTATTTCCCAGCGTGTCTTTGTGCTCAAGAGCTCCCGAAGTCACGTAGGTCACAATTTCCATGTCGTTATGAGCATGGGGAGCGAACCCTTTGCCCGGAGCAACGCGATCTTGATTGATCACCCGGAGAGCACGGAAGCCCATGTGCTTTTCGTCATAGTAGCTAGAAAACGAAAACGTGTGTTTTGCCTCTAGCCAGCCATGGTTGGCATGGCCCCGATCTTCAGAGCGGCGCACAACAAACATTACAGAATCCTTTGTGTTTTTATTTTTAGATGGACCTTCGAGGCGGCCACATTCAACAGCAGCACCGAAATACCCGCAAAGAAATGCTTTAGGGTATGGCCGCTCATGAAGAAGTAGTCAAAAATAGTATGATCGAACACTTCGCAAACTTTGGCCAAGGCGTACATCAGGAAACTGAGTATCAATAGTTTGTTCGAAAGCCTTCCATCGCGAAAAAAGAAAATAAGGTACAAACACGCTAGCAGCGACCCAAACTGTAAAACAATATACGGGCGTAAATCTTTCGGACCCGCATCAATGCAAAGAACGGTCGCCACGGCCAATGCACCTAAAACAGGAAGCATCACGCGCACGTATCTAT
>JAYUKO010000378.1:0-6851 GCA_043764415.1 Bdellovibrionales bacterium
GATGCAAACCTCAAAAAGGTTTTCGCTGGAAAAGCCACTGTTTCTATGTTCGAAATGACAAAATACGTAAGCAAGCACCTTAAATAAGTTGCTGTTCAAGTATTGAGTGTAAAGAAGGGAAGTCTTTTGGCTTCCCTTTTTTTTTAAACCTGTTTATATCTAATGCATATGACCGTAAAAACAGCCAACGACATTCGACATATGGAAAAAGTCTGCCAACTGGCTGCCCAAACTCTGGTCTACGCCTCCAAGTTCGTACGCCCCGGAATTACGACCAACGAGCTGGACCAGATTGTTCATGATTACACTCTTTCCCACGAAGCACGTCCAGCTCCTCTCAATTATCATGGGTACCCTAAGTCGATTTGCACCTCGGTGAACCACTGCATCTGCCATGGAGTTCCGGATGGAACTGTTTTGAAAGAAGGGGACACAATCAATATCGATGTAACCACTTTTAAATATGGTTTCCACGGAGACACCTCGGCCACTTACTTTGTGGGGAACGCGAGTGCTAAGGCCAAGGAGATCGTGCAAGTGGCCGATGAAGCCCGCATGAAAGGGATTGAAGCCATCAAGCCCTTTGGAACCACCGGCGATATTGGCTACGAGATCAATAAATTTGTGACCCGCAAAGGCTATCACACGGTCAAAGAGATCGGTGGTCACGGGATTGGCAGAGAGTTCCACGAAGAGCCGTTTATTCCATCATTTGGTAAAAAGGGTCGTGGCGAAAAACTTGTCCCATGGGGCACCATTACGATTGAGCCTATGATCAACGAAACTGGGGCGCCAATCAAAGAAGTCTCTATTCCCAACTCCACCATCAAGTACTACGAAACGGGTGATAAAACGCTTTCTGCGCAGTTTGAGCACACAGTGTTGATCACCGACACGGGCTTTCAAATACTGACGCTTCCTTAAGTTCCTTTTTGTTCTGATTTAAAATAAGCTAAAAAGCCTCGGACAGTCCTCGCCCCTGCGGGTCTCCGGAACTCGTTTTTAAGCTTATTTTAAATCAGAACAAAAAGGAACTTAAGGAAGACTTTTGTGGGTTTTTTTAAGTGCCGGGCGGATGTATAGGTTTTTGGTTAGGGGTCTTGGTGGGTGTTGCCTTTTAGGGGCAACATGGTAAAACCTTAGCACGCACATTTACATTACCTCAAGGAGACCATATGAGTTTAACGGGAGCGACCATGAAATCGACTAAAAATTCGAACAAAAATCCAGCAAAAAATTCTACAAAAGCCAATGCCAAAAGTACTGGAAAAACCGCACAGAAAACTACGACTAAAACTGCTGAAAAAATGACGACAAAAGCTGTTAAGACTACGAAAACGGCAGATGTTGACTACCGCGTTTGCAAAGAGGCCATGGAAAATCCAAAAGTTTTTGCTGACCTTGCAAAGTGGGGTCGCGAGGAAATCAAAATCGCTGAGCAGGAAATGCCAGGTTTGATGGCTCTTCGCAAGGAGTACGGCAAATCACAACCTCTCAAAGGCGCCCGTATTACAGGTTGCCTGCACATGACTATTCAAACAGCTGTGCTTATCGAAACTCTCACTCATCTTGGAGCTGAGGTTCGTTGGTCGTCTTGCAATATCTTCTCGACACAAGATCACGCGGCAGTGGCCATTGCGGCGGCTGGTATCCCTGTTTTTGCTTGGAAAGGCGAAACCGAGGAAGAGTACGAGTGGTGTGTTGAGCAATCCATCATCGGTTGGAAAGACGGTTTCGATCTCATTCTTGATGACGGTGGCGATCTCACCATCATGATGCACAAGCCTGAATACGCAAAAATGCTTAAAAAAGTAAAAGGGGTTTCCGAGGAAACCACGACAGGTGTTCACAACCTTGAAAAAATGTTAAAAGACGGAAAACTCAAAATTCCAGCCATCAACGTGAACGATTCTGTGACAAAATCTAAATTCGACAATCTTTACGGCTGCCGCGAATCACTTGCTGAGAGCGTAAAGCGCGCCACAGATGTGATGCTTGCTGGAAAAGTGGTTGTTGTTGCTGGTTACGGCGATGTGGGCAAAGGGTCTGCAGCTTCGATGAAGATGTACGGCGCTCGTGTTCTAATCACCGAAATCGATCCCATCTGCGCTCTTCAGGCGGCGATGGAAGGTTACGAAGTGACAACAATGGACGACGCTGTTACTCAGGCTGATATTTTTGTAACTGCCACTGGCTGTTGCGATATCGTGACGCCGAAGCACTTTGCATCCATGAAGAGCGGATCCATAGTTTGTAACATCGGACATTTTGATATCGAAATCGACATGGCTTGGTTGAACGCGAATTCAAAAATGCGCGAAGTAAAACCACAGGTCGATATTCACACCATGAAAGATGGTCGTGAGATTATCGTTCTTGCTAAAGGCCGACTGGTGAATTTGGGCTGCGGAACAGGTCACCCATCTTTCGTGATGAGTAACTCGTTTACAAATCAAGTTCTTGCACAGATGGATCTATGGATGAAACCCGAGCTCTACAAAGACGTGGGCGTTTACCGTTTGCCAAAAGAGCTGGACGAAAAAGTGGCCGCTCTTCACTTGGAAAAAATTGGCGTGAAGTTGACAAAACTTTCCGACAAACAATCCAAGTATCTAGGCATGGGCAACAAAGGTCCATTTAAGCCTGAGCACTATCGTTATTAATTCTTATTGAAATTCAGTTGATGAAAAAAAGAGGACCGCGAGGTCCTCTTTTAATTTCTACTGTCCTAAAGCAGAATCTCTTACTGCGGCGGCAGTTTCAAAAAGAAAGTTGATGAGATTTGTAGGGTTGTAATCTATGAGAAAAGCGATTTGTGCCTCGGAACTCATACTTAGAAAGAGTTCAAATCCTTCGGCAGTATCTAAATCAATCGGAGATGGCCCTACGTTTCCAGCTGGAGAAGGCAATATCGCATACATAATTCCTCCGCCAATGACCGCACCGACTCCTGCGCCGAGAGCGGCACCTTTAACCGAGTTTTTGCCAAGTTCCCAAAGTCCAGCATAGCTAAGTGCTCCGGCGGTGTTAGTCATGTTACCAGCAACCATACCAATGCCTGCTCCTATGGCGGTTCCAAGGCCTATTCCATCATACAATGCTTGGGTTCTATCCTCGTTAAACTGGAGTCGATCTTTTTCTATTTGATTCAAAGCATTCACGCAGCTCAGTGCCTGTTCTAAATCTCCATCGGTGTAGGTTTGGCACGCCAGAGGTGTTGGAGAGACTTCCTGCGGAGTTGCAAAGGCCGTGGGTGTGATTAGTGCCACGAGTACTATAGATACTATTAATTTCATAAAATATTCCTTTCGATTCGTTGAATTTAAAAACTTGCATATAGCTATAGCAGCAAGCACTCAATTTTTCGTGGAAGTGAAAGCGAAAATCTATTTTTTACAATATTTTAGTTCAATTCATTCTTGAGCGACTTAGCCGGGCAAAAAGGCTGCGTCGGCTACTTGATGACGTGTTTTAAACCCTGGAACCGTATTGTAACTAAAAAAGATTTACACAGCGAAGCGATGTCTTTGGTGTCGCGAGGGGGAAAGTGATTATGGCCGAGGGTTCGAATGCGGGCTTCGAAAAGTTGACAGAGCTTTATCTAATCCAAAAAACTCTTTTGAGGACGCAGACCACGAATTTCGATGGTGCGCGCGTGTTCTAAATTAATTGCTAAGTTTCGACTGTCGCCACTGGGGCTAAGGATCATATTATAATAGCGAATGAGGGATTCGATGCCAATTTCTCCGCGATCAAATTCTACAAGTTTTCGCTGAATCATTTCGAGGGCCGTTGGCGAATAAGCTGAAAGGGGTTTGGCAGCTCGTAACTTAAAGCCGAGGGCGCCAAGAAACAGCGCGGAACGATTCCACAAATCCACAATAAAATTTCGCAGCAAAAGAATGTCTGGGCTTTCCTGCATGGTTGAGTATTCAAAGTTTTGGGAATTACTAAAAAGTCGATGGATCCACGAATAGGGGCGTTGCAAAGTCGTTATGGGATTTAATGCTGGTTGATAGGGTTTTTGAATGTGCAGATGCCCACCGCCCAAACGCACGTGGGGAGAAAGTCCAATCTCTTTTGCAGAATTCCAGATGAGCTCTTGCAGTCGTCATCGGGGTGCAGTTGATTTCGATCAATCGGTTATCAAGGGTTAGAGAAATTGTGACGTCGTTATTGATGCTAATGTCGATTTCGGGAAACACAGTGCTGATTTGGCAGGAGCTGCATTTGCCCATGATTTGTTTTGAAAACCGTTGCAGCATTTGCCAGGCGCTGATGTAATGGACCTGTAGAGCTGGGATTAGACTCTTTTTTTGACACCTTGGAAAAAATCACAGTAGACTGGATTGCGACACACCATGGAGGCGTTTTGCCATCACCACATCAAAGTATTTCTGCCTTGCCTGAAGCGATAAAAAAAGTGGCCCACGCGATGCCGGTGCGGCGTTCACAAATGGCCAATTGGGCCATTGATATCTTACGATTACATAAGCCGTTTGTGGGTCGATTTATGGGAATGCCGATGGAAGTTCATCCGTTAGAAGCCGCCTCGCGCTCGGCTTATTTTTTGGGATTTTACGAGCGCGAAGTCACCATGTGGGCCTTGGATTTTTTTAAAAGACAGCGGCCGCAGATGATTTTTGATGTGGGCGCAAACTTTGGCTACTTGGTTTATTTAGCTATGTCGCAAATTAAAAATCCAACGATTTATGGTTTTGAGCCTGATCCCTATAATTACATTTGGTTAAAAAATAATCTCGAGCTCATGGGTGCAGGCCAAAATATAAAAATCGAAAAATTGGCCGTGAGTGATCGCGCGGGAACTGTGCGTTTTGTTCCCTCAAATCCCAACAGTCATGAAAATCTATGGGCTGGCATGAGTTTAAAACAAGAAGTCTCAACAAATGAAATCGAAGTGCCCTCTATTTCATTGGATCAGTTTTGCAAGGATCATAAAATTGAGCATGTGGATTTGGTTAAAATGGACATTGAGGGTGGGGAGGCCTATGCCACCAATGGTATGCTTGAGGGTTTAAAAAAGAAAATATATAAAAATATTTTGCTCGAGTTGCATCCACAATTTTTATCAGGAGAGCATAGCTCTGAAAAAATAATGGCGCGTTTTTTAGAGCAGGGGTATCAAGGCTATCATTTTGTTTCGCCCTTCGCCAAAAAACAAAGCCACGACAAAATCCACGGTTTTTACAACATGACTTGGGATCCCGCGTTTTTAAAACCCATGGATAAACACAAACCCGACATCCAGTTTTGGGAACATGTTTTATTCACGGCGGAGCCGCGATAAACAGATCGGCGGAGCTGATCTAGGAAAACTGCACCGGCTCTTTGGTGACGTGTTTTAAAAACGCCTTGAGCTCTTCGATGCTTTCCATGATGTCGTCGAGGGCACGATGGCTGTCCTTTTTTTGATACTCAACATGATAGCAAGCGTTCATAATTATTTTCCACGCTGTCACATCCATCATGCGGTAGTGCAAGCGCTTGCCAAACTTTTTAAAATATAAATCGATAAACTTGCGATCCTGAAAAATCGAGTTGCCGCAAAGCACAGGTCGCTCGTCGTCCGCGTAGTGTTTTTTAATTAAATCTAAAAGTTCCTGTTCCACCACCTGTGGAGTTTTTCCTTTGGGAACTTTTGCCAAAAGGCCGCTGGCCGTGTGGTGCTTTGTATTCCACTCGTCCATGTTTTCCAGGTAAGCCTCGGGCTGTTGAACCACAGCGTGGTAGGTGTCGAGGGGTTTAAATTCGAGATCGGTCACAATCACGGCCACTTCGATCACGCGTTCGATTTCGGGCTCCAGGCCCGTCATTTCCATATCCAACCAAAATAGTTTCTTCATTCTTCTTTCATACAGTTTTCCATTGAAGACTGTCACGGGAATCCTTACGATCAAGTGGGGGTTCAAGAATGTCGAAAAAATTACCCACTTTAGATCTGCACGGCTTTAAAAAAGACCAAGTGTTCGATGCCGTGGATCGCTTTATCATGAAGCACCACGGGCAGGAGAAGGTCAAAATCATGCCAGGCAAAGGCGAGGGCATTGTGCGTTCGGAGCTGCTACGCTACCTCAAGCTGGGCGGTTACCCATGGTCCTACGAAGAAATGCCCAACGGGCAAAAAAACACCGGCTCTGTCATCGTATTTTTGTAAGTTCTTTGAGTTCGAGACGCACAGAGTCCAGAAGTTCAATAAGGCTTAATCTAGCAATTGGTTTTGTTAAAAAATGGGAAAACCCTGAGCGAAAAGCGCGTTCACGTTCGTCTTTCATGGCGTGAGCAGTGAGCGCAACAACCGCTCCAGAATAGCCCCGTTCGCGCAATGTACGAACCGCTTCATGCCCGTCCATAATTGGCATTTGAATATCCATGAGAATCACATCGTAGTCGTGCGACAACGCACTTTTTACACCTTCGGCGCCGTCGTTAGCGATGACGACGCGAGCCCCTGTTTTACTCAACATTTTTTGTATGAGGTACTGATTATCTGGAGAATCTTCCACGAGCAGTATTTCGAAACCTGCAAGGTCGACATGATGAGGATCGAGGTTAGAGTCTGAGGTTACTTTGGCCACAGCTTTTTCGATCGGCACAAGCTTCGCATTCGTTGGAACGGTGAGAGGAATGCTGGCTTCAAACACACTGCCACTTCCGAGCTCGCTTTCGGTGAGGTTAAAATCTCCCCCAAATGCCTGCGCTAGTTTTTTTGTAAGAACTAGTCCAAGTCCTGTCCCACCAAATTTGCGAGTGGTTGAGGAGTCTGCTTGCGAGAAGGCCTGAAACAGGGCTTGTCGTTGCTCTATTGAAATTCCTCGTCCCGTATCAACAAC
>JAYUKO010000379.1:0-6825 GCA_043764415.1 Bdellovibrionales bacterium
TGTGAATAACCAGTTGGTTCTCGGAACTGTTGTTCTTAAGCCCTTTGGCAACACAGACTCAGTTTCGTTTCCAAAGTGTGATGTGAGCAAGAACGATCCGGTGAGAGCGCTGCGCTTCCGCGTGAATCAAGCAAACGTTTACGTTCGTTCTGTACAAATCACTTATCAAAATGGCGATCGTGAAAACGTATCAGTAAACAGAAATTTTAGAACGCAAAGCACATCTGATTGGTACAATTTGGCAGGCGATCAACGCTGCGTAAAATCAATCCGCGCGACTGGTGAGTCGTTATCCAACGGAAAAACATGGCAAACACGCAACAGCGTACTCACATTCATCGGCTACAAATAGGTACCAAGTACCTTTTCCGGTAACGTGGTAGAGATGACACTCATTTTACATCGGTAGAGGGCGTTTCGTGCCCTCTACGACTTTTGCCCAGTTCTCACGCTTTCCATAGACGTCGTCGCGTGCAGGGTCTTCACTTAAGAGAGTGGGGGTCGAATGCGATGGAATTGCTTTGTACTTATTCTTTGTCTTTCTTTTCAGTTACTACTTTTTAAGACGGCGACAGCTGAGCAGCAAGCGCGGCCTTTGTGGTTGGAGATTTCGGCTCACACTGTGCAAGAGCGAACTGCACTTGCTTCACAGGGCTACGACATCGTTGCTGTAGAAGAAGATCGAGTGATTGTTCTGGGAACCGAAGAACAACTGCGAGAGATGCAGGGAGCGCAAAAATTATTAGCGAGCTACCCTCAGGGGCTTTCGCCTTTTGATTTTCCGAAGCAAGACGCCGACTTTCACAATTACGAGGAGTTGACTGAGCAGATCGAGAATCTCGCTCTGAAAAATCCCGGTATCATGACTGTCAAGTCCATAGGGTCCACCATCGAGAAGCGCGATCTCTGGTTGATTCGTTTGTCTGCCGATGCGACGTCCAAGCCTGCCACAGTTTTTATGGGGGGGCATCATGCTCGTGAGCATGTTTCCGTGGAAGTGCCGCTGCGATTGGTGCAATATTTATTAGAGGAATATAATAAAAAAAATCCCCGCATTGTCTCCTTATTTAATACTTACGAGATCTTTGTCATTCCTTTAGTGAATCCCGATGGGGCCGAGTTTGATATCTCCACCGGCAACTATCAGTACTGGCGAAAAAATAGAGAGTTTCAGTCGGGCAACAATTATGGTGTGGATTTGAATCGCAATTATGGCTATGGCTGGGGCGGAGCAGGCGCTAGTACCAATCCCTCGAGCGAGACCTATCGGGGCCCAAATGCTTTTAGTGAACACGAAACCCAGGCCATTAAGAATTGGGTGGAGCAAACACCGCAATTACAAATGATGTTGAGCTACCATACGTTTTCGAAACTTGTGCTTTGGCCGTGGGGACACGTCGAAGGAAAAATTTCGAACCCTGCAGATTTGTTAACATTCGAAACCATGGGAAAGGCCATGGCAAAAATGGTGGGCTATCGACCGATGAAATCGGGAGATCTTTATTTAGCAAGTGGCGACACCTGCGATTGGGCCTACGGGGAACACGGAATTTTTGCTTTCACTTTTGAGTTAGATCCACAGAGCCAGTGGGAAGGTGGATTTTATTTAGGAGCTAGCGCCATTGAGGGAATTTTTCAAAAAAATATCGAACCAGCGCTCTACCTGATTGAATCCGCAGACTAAACAAAAAGACCGTTGTCCTTAATATAGCTCGCAATCACTGAGGGCACAAATTTTTCCCATTCTTTCTTTTTACCTTTGATCATCTGCTGAAGATCAGAGTCGCTGATAAGAAGCGCAGGGTCGCAGCGATGATCTTTAATATCCTCAAGGTAACCATCTGCTAGTAAATGTTGAAATAGAAATTGGTTTTTAATCGAAGGTGCGTAATTGTTTACAGTAAAGTAAGTTTGCTTTTTGTCCTTAATGTATTGCGGATCAACCAAATTGCTCGGTGTAGGATAAAAGTACATTCGTGTTTGATCTTTAAAGATCCGTGCTAAGGCTTCAAACGAAGAAAAATGATTTTTTTCAAAGATATCGATCAGTCTTTTTGAAGGGTAAACAAAGTGAATATGATCTTTGGTGAATTTTTCTAGATAATCCATTAATTGGAAAGTATCTTTAAACTGGGAAATCAAAATATTTTGCTTTGCGAGAAGCAGCATGCGGATGCGATGGAGAAGCTGCGAAGTCGTTTGCTCGTTGAGGTTTTCTGGGAAAAGTTCACTCAACAAAAACGGTGCACATTCGCCCTCTGTTTTTGAATTGCAATAATGATCACGTGCACTCAATAGCATGTCCATATCGGACGAGGTCATTGGGTTAAATTCCGCACGGTGGATCAGGACTTGCTTTAGATAAAGCTCCTCGGCCAAGTGGCTGACGGTGCCATCTGCTTTGATAAGGACCGCCGGAGTAAGCCCTAATTCAAGAGGAATGAGGTTTGCGGCGTAGACATCGGTTTTTTTGAAAGCAGGTCCGCGTAAACGAACAGTATTTATTTCGATACTCTCTGCCAGTTCGCCGTCGACTAGCGAGGAAATCATTTTTTTTACGTCGTCTGAATGGTTGATGGCAGCATAGAGAAGATTCACTCCAAGAATGCCAAGGGTCTTTTGTTGCTGTTGGTTGGTGGAATCTAACATGCGAATATGCACAATGATTTCGTGAGCTTCGCCGCCGGGGCTTAACTGATACTTTAAGCCAATCCACCCATGACAATCGCCGCGATACTTTGGTGATTTGGCCGCAACGGTGTTAGCCAGTGCAAAGAGAGCTCGCTCCTTTTGGACCTCGGCTTTGCTGCGAGTGATCAGCAAATTGTACTCGTAGTCGAGCATTTTTTGCACTCGACTTTCGACGACGTAACGGCCACTGGGCTCGGGACCATAAATCGCGTCGCTAAAGGCCATATCATAGGCAGAGATCGCCTTGGCCACTGTGCCAGAAGCGCCACCGACTTTAAAAAACCAACGCGAGATCTCTTGTCCCGCGCCAATCTCGGCGATGGAACCAAAATGCCTTTTGTTGATGTTAATGGATCGAGCTTTTTCGTTAGTTGAAAGTCGAGGGGATGACATAAAACAAGAATGCCAGGACTCATCGTCTCTGGCAATTTGTTTTTAAAAATTGAGATCAAGGAAGAGTGGTAATTATTTCTCTTTCATTGATAAAAGGCTCACTTGTGTATTGTTCACCTGCGTGTTTTGTACGGACAGTTTATTAAGCACTGTTTTTCCGGCAAGGAAAGCACAGTTGTCACAGGCAATGGCTTCTACGTTTTTAAGAGACCATGCGCCAAACATAATTTCTGGAATGATCACTCGAGTGCCAGTGAGTTGTTGACCGTTGTTGGCTGTCACAGTGATTTCACCTTTCGATGTGTGGGGAATATTATTGTTTTTCAGATACTGTGCATCCACGGTCGTATAAACAGACTCTGGGTTTACAATGAACAGTTGGGTCTCAAGAGATCCATTTATAACAGCTGGAGCGAAAAAGTAGTTACCAAGTTTTGAAATTGTCATTTCTTTGATGGCGTACTTTTCTTGATAGGCTTTAAATTCAGCTTTAATTTTTAAAGCGAGATTGTGCCAAATTTTTTGCGTCTTTGGAATCACCAGATTAAAATGACCGATGATACTTAAAGCTTCTCCATATTGATGTGAAAAAGTGAGCATCGACATCATTGATTCGGCGAATTCTAAATTTTCGGGCTGAGCTTTAATGGCCTTATAGTACCATTCTTTAGCGTCTGTGTAGAATTCTTTTTGGCCAAGGCTTTCAGCATATTTCACCATGTGGCGAGGAGAGCCTTCTGTGAGGGAAAAGAATTTTTGATAGGTGAGGATAGCTTGATCGTGTTTTCCAGATTCGGTGAGTGCGATGGCATACTCGCCAACAATTTTTGGATTCTCTGGAGACTTTTTGTAGGCGTTTGCGAGAGACATTTCTTTGCAATCTTGCTTTTGTAATTTATGACAGATCACTGCCATGCGAAATTCATCTGTGGCGGAGTTGAGCTTTACGCTACTTTTTGCAACATAGAAGGCTCGTTCCATCACGTGTCCCTTCCACTGAGCCACGCCATAACTGAATCCAAGGATTCCAAGCGCCAGCGCTGAATAGTTGCGAACTGTTTTAGACGATTTCTTTTTAGAATACATAAAGCCTCCTGTTATCCTGGCTGTCATTGCAGCATCTATACCTATCTCAGAACTGTTTAAAGCGGTTTAACGGTTTAAAAGTGCCGAAAATTGCGAAATGGCTTTGTTAAAAGGCAAACTCCGTCACTTTTTGAATCATATTGAGACAGTATTGTGAGACGTTTACTGTTTAAGATGTAGACGGTTGTCGAGACACTTCTCAGATTGTGACGGTATAATCGATCCTATTGCATACCGGGTTGGTACTGTCCTTGCTTTAATAGTAGGTGTAGGGGGATTTATGAGAAAACTATTAATTACTGTTTTACTAATGTCAGTCAGCCAAAATGTTCTTGCGGAGGGTTTAACAGACGCTCTTTCACAAGCCATTAAAAGTTCTGATACAGAAAAAGCCAATACAAAGGTTGTATTGTCGGTAACTGTTGATCAGATTGAAAAAGCAACATTTCGACGGGGCCAAAACAAGCAAGTGATTAAAGATGAATCCACAGTCATCTCGGATAACTCATACCAAGCTCAGCAAATCGAAAGACGTATCAATACAGATGATGAAACTCAGCTTGAGTCGATTTCTAAAGAACTTGAAAGCAAAAGAAATTAAGTTATAGGCAGGTCTGAGATCTGCCTTTCGTTTTTCCCATCCAAGACGTCGACGTTCGTCTGTCATACAATTGTTTTACACTTTCTCGAAGAATCAAATTTTTGCAAATTTAGCCGATAGAATTCCAAAGCGGAGGTTGCAATGCTTGGGATTCTTCTTCAGGGTTTTCTTTTGTTCGCACAAACACTACCAACGACATCCGATGACTTTGAGGGATATAAGTCCAGTGTGTGGCCGCAGGGAGCCCTACGTGGTCCTTGGGTGCATGAGTATCATGGTTACGGAAGCGTAGGAGTTCATAAGGAACTCAATGGCACAAAGGTGTTGTTTCAAAAACCAAAAGCATCGCTCTCGCAAGATGAAACCCACGCCTCACTTGTTCTCTCGCAAAAAGTTTTCAGCGAGCCAACAATTTCCTATCGATCCAAGGTTGTGCAGCAGCTTCGTAAGCCTGCCGCCAATCCCTGGGAGACCGCGTGGGTAGTTTGGAACTACACTCACGATCATCGCTTTTACTATTTTGCTTACAAAACAAATGGGTGGGAGCTTGGCAAAGTGGACAACAGCAAAATAGATCCCAACGGTCCGGAGTGTTTGTGGCCGGAATATCTGAATTGCAAATATGAAGGTGCGCAACGCTATTTAAGGACGGGGAGTACGCCGAAGCTAAAAGTCGGTCAATGGGATTCCTTACAGGTTCAACAGGTGGGTAATACCTTTTCGGTGATGATTGGTAGTCAGCTTATTGTAAAGTACACCGACACCGAAACGCCTTACAGATCTGGTCAGGTTGGTTTCTATAACGAAGACGCCTATGTGCGCTTTGATAATATTAAGATCAGGTCGAACGTAGCGCCCTAGCTTTCAGCGATCAATGGGTGAATTGAAAATGGCTGCAGCTTTCTGCGGCCCGCGAATAAACCCGAGAGCTTTTTTAAGCCATCCCACTTGAATCAATTTATCGCGGCCGAGTAGGTGAGCCACAATTTTTTCGCTGGCGAAGCCATCTCCATAGGGATTCATAACCTCGCTCATGGCCGCGTATTCGTCTTTGTTAGTCATTAATAGGTTTACCCAATGAAGAATTGTTTCTCGTTGTGTTCCCACTAAACGGACCGTTTCTGCGATAACAGCCTCTGGGCGCTCCGTTGTTGTGCGTGTAACAAGAACTGGTTTTCCTAAAGACGGCGCTTCTTCCTGGATTCCGCCAGAGTCGGTTAAAATTAAGTATGATTTCTGCATCATAAATACAAAATCATAGTACTCCATGGGAGCTGTTAAAAAAATATTGGCGGTGTTGGAGAGGATATCCAAAACAGGTTGCTGGATGTTAGGATTTAAGTGCACAGGAAACACTATTTGTGAATCAGGATATTTGTTGGCGATGTCTTTGAGTGTTTGACAAAATTCGAGAACGCCTGAGCCGAAGTTTTCTCGGCGGTGCATGGTCACAAGAATTAGTTTTTTGGATGGTGATATGAACGGGTACTTTTTAGAGAACATATCAATAAACTGAGAATCCTGATTCAGAAGCTTTAAGGTTGAGAAAAGCGCATCAATCACAGTGTTTCCTGTAACAGTGATTTTCTTTCTGTCCACTTTTTCATCAAGCAGATTGTTTTTTGCAGATTGCGTGGGAGCAAAATTGTATCGGGTTGTCAGAGAGACCAAGCGACGGTTGAACTCTTCGGGCCAAGGAGAAGACATGTCCCCTGTGCGCAAACCCGCTTCGACGTGTCCCACTTCAATTTTATTTAAAAAGGCCGCCATGGAAACGGCCGCCGTCGTTGCCGTGTCGCCGTGGACGAGGACTAGATCAGGCTGAAAATTTTGAAATACCGGTTCAATTCGCTGGAGAATAAGAGAGTAAACCGAGGTCAGTGACGGTTTTTGCTCCATAATCTTTAAGTCATAATCCGCTTCGATGGAGAAAAATCGGAGCACCGGCTGAATCAACTCGTTGTGTTGACCGGTGATGCACACAGAAAGTTGAACTTCACTTTCGGCTTTTAATTTTTGAATCACCGGTGCCATTTTAATGGCCTCAGGTCTTG
>JAYUKO010000380.1:0-6811 GCA_043764415.1 Bdellovibrionales bacterium
CGGCGTAGTCTCCGGCCTTGTATTGCATGGCGCCCGCAGGACTTGGCGAAAAAGTCCCTGCTGTGGAGAATGGGTAAAAGGCGCCCACACCCATGGCCGTTGCATCTGGTGAAGCCACGGGGGTTTGAAAGACTCCGTGAATTTCCTTAAAGCGTTTAAAAACAGAGGCCCAACTGTCCATGCCAGTGGCGTTCACCGCCATTTGCGCGGCCACAAAAAGATGGGAGCCATTATAAAAAAAAGTGCGACCTGTGTTGGCTGTGTTGTCGGCGAGGGACACGCTGTCCGTCACCACTCTGGTAATACAATCATTGTGGGAGACTGTGTCGGAGCTAATACATGCATTTTCCTCTTCCAGTCCTGAAGTAAAACTCAAAAGATGGCGAAGTTTGACGTTGAACAGGCGATTGGTTGTGGGCAGCGCACCCGTCGTTGTGGCCCAAACTGTACCGCCGCCAGTTTTTGGTAAAAACTGACGAGCTAAAGAATCCAAGGACAAGGTACGGCCATTGACGACGCCGTTTCCGGGGGGATACATGGATGGGTTCGAGATCACATCCAAAATCACGGCCGCAGTAATCATTTTGGCCGTGGATGCTGACTTGAGAGTTGTGGAGGCGGTCACAGTCGTCTTTCCGTCGACGGGCCGGCTAAAGGTAAAAATCCGTCCATCAAGGCCGCGCTGGAGCTCTAAGTAAAAACTTTCCTTGGCGCCTGCCGATTGTAAAGCTTGAGTCATTTGAGCTTCTAAACTGATCAGCTCACTGTCTGAGCAATCGGTGGACGTGTTGTCGTTTGTGTTCTGGTTGGTGCTGTTGTCCGTTGAGCTTGCTCCCTGGCAATTCACAAATCCCAGCGGCAAAGCGAGCAAACAGAAAAGAGCGACAACGGCCGATAGAGATTTTCTTAAATTCATTGGTTTTTCCCCCGGTAACGATCATTTAATTGTAAATGGTTCCATCGAGCATAGGAAGGGCGAAATTTAAAAGCCGGGCTGGCCAATGTTGCCATCTCAAATTGAGACACGGGGTAAAAACTCCAAAGGTTTCGTCATGGCTGCCGTGACGACGTTTCTTTCAACATTGAGGGAAAATATTACTACTCGCGGGGATTATTACTGCAATTTAAAGGTGCTTCTAATAGGTAAGAAAAGCAGGGGTATTAAATGACGAAACTTCGACAATTAACTTTCATGATTTCCTTACTTTTCGCGTTTTGCCAGGCCCATTCGGGCGGTGAGTCCAGCGGCGGCACCATCGTTAAATTCAAGCAAATGTCTGCCGAAGAAGCTTTCATTTCGAAGAAATTTGCTAAAGTTATCGAACGTCGCAATCTTCCGAACTCAAGCACAACCTACAATCCAGCCTTCGAGCTTTGCGTTGAGCAAAATTACGTTCGCTCTGTGACCCCTCGCCCTGATTGCAAAGTTTGGTATGTAAAAAGTTATGAGTTTGAAAAAATTTATACGTTTACGTCCCGCAAAGCTGCCGCCGAGTTTTCCGAGAAGAGTGGACGTGGAGAGCCGTATTGTTCCCCCGAAAATGAACGAAATCTCGTTTTTGCGGCAGGCGTTGACCGCGTGGACTTGGAGTACAGAGTTGATTTCTACACAAAAAAACCAAATAGAAACGATGCTGAATACTTGGGTAGCCATAACTATATGATTAATTATTGTACCAAAGAATTTATAAATCTGCCGTGGGTGGAATGGTCTGTGGCAGACTAATTAAGCTGAGGAACTTTACGTATGTTATTTGAACAAAGTTTAGGTCAGAGCAAATCCCCAGAGAATCGTGAAGTGGTCACGGTATTTGATCATTTGCAAACGGTCCTCCTTGATTATTTACAAGCTCATCCGCATTTAAGCCTGAATGGCTTAAGCAAACGTTGTGGCGTGAGCGAACCCACACTTCGTCGAATCCGTCATGCGCAGGTCAAAACTATCCCCAATGTTTCTACGATTTTTACGTTTTTAACGTATGTGTTTCAAGAGACCGAAGTGGAGCGTTTGGTGAGTTTAGTGGGCGAACCACTGGCTGGGTTTTTAAATGACAAAGCTGCCAATCTGAAAAATTTTAATAAAATTGAATACTCCGAAGACCTCACCGAAATCCTCCGTGATCCAGTGAAATATGTGATTTATAAAATTGCAGCTGGTGGCCATGGACTGAGTGTCGATAAAGTGGTGGATTTGTTCGGTTCCCACGGTGAACGGCAGTTACAATCCCTGGTAACCTGTGGATGGATGTACAAAGAAAATGATCTCTACTTTGTAAAAACGCCGAACTTTTCTTTATCGTACGACGTGTTTGTTGAGCACTTTAAAGTGATGTCCGACTTTATCAAGCCAGAAAAGCACGCAAACGCGCAAAGCGATCTTGCTCCTTTGTTTGTTTCGCAATCGAGCTCGGTAAACAAGGAAGCTTACAAGGAAATTCGCAAAATTTATAAGAAAGCTGTGCTGCGCGTTTCCGAGATTGTGAACAATCCACAGTCATTTGGACCGATTCCCACTTTTGTGCTCTCTGCCGTGGACACCATGGACACTTTTTGTGCAGATGAAATCATCCAGCAAAAGCCTTGACGGGTTTTAGATCTGTAAGAGACAACTGAACGTTCATGAAAGACTGGTTACAAGATCTCAATCCCGAGCAGGCTGAAGCTGTGTTGCACAACGACGGTCCCTTGCTTATCCTTGCGGGGGCTGGATCTGGAAAGACCACGGTTTTAGTGGCACGCACCGGTCGGCTCATATCCGAAAAGAAAACCACACCCGAAAGAATTTGCGTTCTTACTTTTACTAACAAAGCTGCGACCGAATTAAAACATCGTGTGGCTCGACGTCTTGGCGATCGTGCCAAAAAAGTTTGGGCAGGAACCTTTCATAGCTTTGGGCTTAAATTTTTAAAGGAATACTGGAAAGAAGCGGGACTGCCAAAAAAGTTTGGTGTGATTGATTCTGGAGATTCCACATCCATTCTCAAGGATCTTGCCAAAAACATCAAAGACTACGAAAAAGCTCAGCTCAATTTAGAGCTGCTCGCCAACAAAATTGCTTGGATTCGTCAGCACGGAAAAGAACCCGTGCTCGATGGAAGCCCCGAGGCGGCAGCCGCCATCGTTTTTGCGCCTCGTTACCAACGACGGCTGCGCGAACTCGGCGTGGTGGATTTTGAAGAATTGCTTTTACGGCCCCTCAAAATGATGAACGAATCCCCAGAGCTTAAGGCAAAGGTACAAAAGCGTTTTGATTATATTATGGTTGATGAATTTCAGGATACGAACTCCACGCAAATGAAGCTGGTTGATTTACTTTCACAGACCCACGGAAATTTGGCGGTGGTGGGCGACGACGATCAATCCATTTATGGATGGCGGGGTGCCGAAATTCAAAATATTTTGCAGTTTCCTAAAAGATATAAAAAATGCTGCGTGATTCGCCTGGAACGAAATTACCGATCTTCGGAAACCATTTTAAAATTAGCCAACGAAGTTATTGCCAATAATAAAATGCGCCACGGAAAAGTTTTAAAGCCTGGTCGCCCCAACCCAGGGCAACTTCCCGAACTTTTTGTTTTTGAAAACGAAGAGAATGAAGTGGACGAAACTCTGCGCGAGTTGCAAAATTTTTACAAGCAGGGCTACACCTGGCGAGATATGGCCATTCTCTATCGCTCAAACTCCCAAGGGGGTTTAATGGAGGGTGGTCTGCGGCGCATGCAAATTCCCTATAAACTTTCTGGTGGAACCGCTCTCTTCGATCGCAAGGAGGCGAAAGATGTTCTGGCCTACTTGCGCTGTATGTTTTATCCATCGGAAGTGGCCTTTCGTAGAATTCTCAACGTGCCTGCACGGGGTATTGGCGAAAAAACTCTGGACGAGATTGAGATGATCGAAGACGGAGAGTTTTTTAAAAAAACTAAAGTGTGGGCACAAAAAAATCTACAAGAAAAAGCTGGGCAAGGCATTATCGAGCTTTTTGAGTTTTTGCAAAATCTTAAAAAGACCTTAGTTTATTCCAGCGAAGGGGCTGAGGAAATTTTAGATCGGGAGATGACAAAACTTGGGTATCGTCACCTGGTAAATCAATCCTACAAGGATCTGCAAGCCGCCGATGGACGCTGGTTGAGTGTGGTGATTTTGGGTCGCATTTTAGAAGGTATGTTCAAAAGACATGGGCGAACCGAAGATACCTTAGAAATGTTTGTCGACTCCATGGAACTTCGCGATGTGGGCGAAGATGACGGCGACAATCCGCCAGACGAAGTCCAAATGATGACGTTGCATGCATGCAAGGGCCTGGAATTTCCGCTGGTTTTTTTGCTCGGCGTGGAAGAGGACTTACTGCCACATGCACGACTGGGTCAAAATACCGACGAGGAGCGAAGACTCTTTTATGTGGGTATCACACGCGCGCAAAAGCATTTGATTCTATCGCGAGTGCAGCAACGCAAACGCTACGGCAAGCTCCAAGACATTGCTCCTTCGCGATTTCTACTCGAAGTGGATAGCAAGCTTTATACGGAAATGATCGGAGCTCGACCATTGGCGGTGGGCCAAAAGAGTCAAATGCTTGCAGATCTCCTCAAGAAACTCGATCAGAAAAAAATTGAAAAAGAAATCACTTAGACCGATACAATCTTAAGTCTTTGGGGGCCCTATGATGCTTAAGGATAAAGTGACCGAGTTTGAATACCAAGCGGGTGATTATATTATTCGTGAAGGTGCGCAGTGCGATTCGTTAATCGTCGTCAAAAGCGGACAGATCGAGATTTTTAAAATTGGAAAAAACAATGCACACATTACGTTGGGACTTGTGCAATCTGGGGAATATTTGGGGGAGATGTCGTTAATCACAGACCGACCCCACTTTGCCAACGCAGTTGCGCTGACTAAAACGGTTTGTCTTAAAATTCCAAATTCTGTTATCGAAGAACACATGCGTCAGCTACCAAGCTGGCTTGTGGCTTTAACCCGTGGCCTTGTTTACAAACTCGATAAAACAAACGATGTGCTGCGCCGAAATGGTATCGTAGATGAAACCTTAAGCACAGCTGTCAAAGCCATCACCGAGCGCGAAGAAACGCAAAAAGAAAAAAAACCAGCTTAGTTCACCAGTCATCCTGAGGATGACGCTTCCTGTTTTACTTCTTTTTACATTCCCGATCTTCAAAAAAATCATCCGCACTGATGCAGTCGTCTTTGCAGTTCTTTCCGATGGTGAACCAATTTAAAATTTGTTCCGCCTCTGCGTTATCCTCTTTCAGAGCTAAACGAACGAGAACAATTTGCTCATCCACCGTATATTTTTTAAGCACTGGAGGTTTCCCCGCAGCGATGCCTTTAGCATCTTCGGAGACCTGTTTCAAAAATGATTTCAACTTATGCTCTCGGAAGGCTTTGCTGATGGGAATTTGACTGGAACAGCCACGTTTTTTTTCGCATTTTCGTTCGCCGTCCACGTCTGCGCATTCGATCAGCGACACCGATTGCAAGCCCGGCATTTTTTTATGGGTGATCATCACTTCGATTTTATTTTCGCTGATAAAAGCCGCGCAATCGACTTCGCGAACTTCGTCGTTTGTACATACCGATGCCGCCTTATTTTTCGAGATAAGTACAAATTCCGACATCAGAGGCAAAACGTTGCGACCCGTTTGTAAGACTTTCTGCTTTTGCGCATCTTTTGCGGATTGATCGGGGGACACACAGAGAAGGAGTTTTTCCTTCTCTGTTAAAGGCCATATTGAAACAGCCGCATTGTAGTCTTCACCGCACGGCTTTCGGTCTTTCTCCGCTTTGCTGTAACCCTTCTTGATCAGACTTTCGATGGGTCCAGCATGCGAGTGAAACGACACGGCCAAAATAAAAAAAATGAGGAGTGTTTTCATAATTTCATTGTGTCGTGCTTGGGGTTTTTTGGCAAATGCCGATAAAGAAACAGTGCGATCCTTTTTCCTGGTTTTCTTATTTTGTTTCTCTGCTTGTTTCTCGGCGGCTGCGGCTCAGGGCCCTAAGGCCGACTGGTCCTATGTCGAGAAGAAACTTTTCAAGGCCGGCTTTCAGCGCGGGTACATTAAATCTCTAAAAAAGACTTACGAACCCAAACATTTTGAGACAGTGGTTAAACTGAATCTGCTTTTATTTTTGGTCAAAGCCAACTACCACAAAGTGCAAGTTACCGCCGAGGGTGAAAAAAATGTTCTTTCGTTTTTAGCGAAAAACGAAAAAGTCTTTACTCAAGCAGAAAAGCAATTTGGAGTTCCACGAAACGTAATTGCTAGCCTTTTGTGGATCGAGACTCGCCACGGTCAAAATCAGGGAATGTTCCACGTCGCGAGCGCCTACTTGCATCTTTTGCAGTCAGAGCGGCCATCGGTTAAAAAATTTTTACAAGATAAAGCCGTGGATTATACAAAGAACGTCACCAAAAAACAGCGCGCCGAAATCGCCAAGCGCACAAAAACAAAAGCCGAGTGGGCCTTAAAAGAGCTTCGATCATTGCAAGCTTTGTATAGAAAAAATTCGCAACTGGCACTGAAGCTGCGAGGGTCGTTTTCGGGAGCTTTCGGACTTCCCCAATTTCTGCCATCAAGTTACGAGATGTACGCGAAGTCCTGCAAGGTGGGAAAGGTCGCGGACCTCTATGTGCCGGCCGACGCCATCTGCAGCGTGGGATCCTATTTAAAAAAGCACGGCTGGCGCGCTTCAAAAAGTAAGACCCATTTGGCGGCGCTCATGAAGTACAACAACAGTCGCGATTACGCCGAAGCCATTCTCAAGCTTGCCGAAAAAACCAAAAGTAAAACGC
>JAYUKO010000381.1:0-2038 GCA_043764415.1 Bdellovibrionales bacterium
GCGCCTTCCCAATTGGATTCAAAAATCACACTGCTCTGGTGACTTTCTAGTTTTTTAAGATCGAGTTTATGGAGTTCTTTAAAGAGCACATCGGTAAGGCCTGGTGAAGTTACGGCCACGAATCTTGGCATATTTTCCTCTTTCTAGGCACACCTTCTCACCCAGACGATCCTGGTTCGTGCGCACCTAATGTTTATGTGAGAGAGGATGTAACATAGGTTCTCTCAACCAAGAAGATATTTGCGATATTTAGAGGTTTTTACATAGACGTCAAAAATTATGACTACTTGTACTCGTAGGCGCCTATATCAACGCCACCACCCACTAGGCGGGAAAGACCCATAAAATCCAGGGCCGGCGCATTCAGCGAGGTTCCCGTGTCGATGGCCAGGCCACCCATTTTTAAACGGTAGTCGAGCTGAGCTGGGTTTTCAAAAATTTGCGCTAAGTTTCCACTGTTGGAAATCAGGTTATTGCTCGTCGCAGTCTCGGAGCCCGCGTTCACGGTTGGCGAAATATTATTGCGAATTACCGAACCACTCGAAACAGTTCCATTTTTATGATTGGTAATCATAATCCAAGGACGGATGGTGTCTGTGAGATTAGGATCGATGACGGTGTTGTTCACAATTTTCACATTGATGGCGCCATAAAAAGAAATGGCGTGGTAGTGATTGGTAACGATAACGTTGTTTTCCACAACCCAGTCTTTAAACATTCCATCAAACAAACCGATTGCTTGAAGATTGCACTTGAGCGGATGGCTTTGATTTTCATGATCGGTAAAGTAGTTGCCCCGCAAAGTAATTCCAGTAACGACGCCTGTTCCCACACTCCCCGTAGAGCCCAAAGACCACGACTGAAATCCATCCATGTGGTTGTCGTCCACTTGATAGCAATTTCTCACATCGTTGTATTCGAAGGTGGTGTTGTCACCCAAGCCTCGCATAGCATCGCCGCGAAAATCTTTAACTTTGTTTCTTGCAACCAAGGAATTGGTGGCACCCACCGAAATCCCAAAGCCAAGATTTCGCAAAACATTATCTCGGATGGTCATTCGAGTACCACCGACAGAAATTCCATTCCCCGTCTCGTTCACCCACTGAGCTGCGCTCCAATTAGTGGTGTCGTCGGCATAGGTGATTAAAGATTTTTCAAAAATAATATCTTGTCCGTTGAGCGAAACCGCATCACCCATGCTGTCGCCAAGGGCTTTTCGCGGCGAAAATGTCAAACCACTAAACACCAAGCGACTGCTACTCTGAACAAGCAAACTTTTAAAAACCGGCACGGCATTCAATTGCGGGCGAATTGTTACATTTTGAGAAAAATTACGATTGCTCACGACGAGTTGCCCGTAGCTTCCAGAAGCTAAGGCAATGGTGTCGCCAGCCACAGCGTTTTGTAAAGCGGTCGTAAGTTCGCTGGCTGAAGATACAAGTTTCGCATTGGCAGGTAGGGTGTCTGTCACGGGAGGTGGATTTTCCACGCAGCTTGCGCCAGTGCAAACGTTGCCCGCCGGCGTTTCGCTGAGGAGAGCGTCCGAAGAGCTATTATAATCGCTTCCACAACCTGTAAGAAAAAACAAAATACCGATGTATAATTTTTTGTTGAGCATAATCCCCCACCTTGTTTACAGTGTTATAAGGCAAATGACGTGCCGGGATTGGTTTTTCGTAAACGAATATAAGCTCTTACGCCGTATCGCTACGGCGCATGTCTCATTGTGACTGTCGAACAATCTTTCAGTGACTGACGAGTGATCAAACTTCTTTATAATTGGGGCCGCCGGTGGCCTCAGGCAACGTCCAGTCGATATTATCAAAAGGACACTTAAGATCGCACGTATGGCAGTGAATACAGTTTGTGTAGTTGATCTGCAGCTTTTTTTTGCCAGAGGCTGAATCATCGATCATCTCGTAAACATTCGCTGGGCAAAAATGATTGCAAGGAGAATCATACTGCGGCTTGCAAATGTCGGAGCAGATATTGCCATCCTGAAGTTTGAGATGATTCGGTGAATCCTCGTCGTGCATGG
>JAYUKO010000382.1:0-6800 GCA_043764415.1 Bdellovibrionales bacterium
AGAAAGCATTCTTGACAATAAGTGCCGAAAATTATAACACTTTTCCTTCGCAAAACTCGCAAAACTTCGAGGAGATCTCAATGAGTACTTGGATGGCAAAAACTGAAGACGTTGAAAGAAAATGGCACCTAGTTGATGCCAATGGAAAAAGCTTGGGTCGTATCGCAACTCAAATCGCTTCTGTACTTCGCGGAAAAAATAAACCGATCTTTACACCTCACGCCGACACTGGTGACTTTGTTGTTGTGATCAATGCAAAACATGTAACCATGACTGGTAACAAGTGGAACGATAAAATCTATTACAGACACTCTCGTTACTTTGGTTCACTTCAAGAATTCAAAGCAAAAGATATGAAAGAAAAAGATCCAACGTTTATGTTGATAGATGCTGTTAAAGGCATGCTCCCAAAAAATCGTCTTGGAAAAGTTCTTTTAACAAAATTGAAAGTCTACGAAGGCGGAGAACATCCTCACGCCTCACAAAAACCTGAAGCTTTAAACGTTTAATTTAATCGAAGAGGAAGAAGAATGGCCGCTGAAAAAGTTATTTACGCAACTGGAAGAAGAAAAACAAGCGCAGCTCGCGTGTTCCTTAAAAACGGAACTGGTCTCATCACGATCAACGGGAAAAAACCGGAACAGTATCTCTGCATGTTAGCATCGCGCGCCGCTTTGATGCAGCCTCTCTTGTTAGTGAGCAAAAACGGTAAAGTTGATTTGCGCATCACTGTTCGCGGTGGTGGTGAATCTGGCCAAGCAGGAGCTATGAGACACGCAGTTTCTCGCGCCCTTGTAAGCCTTGATGAAACTCTTCGTCCGACTCTGAAAAAAGCTGGTTACTTGACTCGTGACTCTCGTATGGTTGAAAGAAAAAAATACGGAAAGCACGGAGCTCGTCGCTCGACTCAGTTCTCAAAACGTTAAGATTTGTTCTCAACATTTTGTGTTCCAAAAAAGCCAAACAGAAATGTTTGGCTTTTTTATTTTTAAGACTTAAAAAACACGTTAGTAATTTCCCAAAAAATAATGGCATCACGCTTGCTCTATAATTCTGCAAAAGAATTATCTAAGCCTAAAAGCTTTAGGAGCCCGAACGATGCTGACTAAAATTTCACCCCAACGCTGTTTTACACACCTGTCTATTTTTTTGACATGCCTCTCTTTGGGGAGTTCGGGCACAGCGCAACAGTCTACCCTTACAATTGATGCCACTGGCACCACCGGACAAGATGCGCGCAATGGTTCGGGCCATGGCGGCGACGCTGGCAACTCCACCCCCGGCGGAGACGGAAGCAATGTGGTTCTCAATCTTTCGGAAATGGTAGCTGGACCGTCTACCCGAGCGACGATCGTATTAAATGGTCAGGTGACAGGTCCCCGAAGACAGTCCCTGCAACAAACTCTTGTTCTTGATTCTCGTTCGCGCATTCACATTGATGCCTCTGGCGGTGCCGGTGGCGATGGCGGCGACGGTGCGGATGGACGCGATGGGCGCGACGGAACTGACGGCCGAGATGCCACAGAACATTCCAGCGGCACAGATGGTGGGCGCGGCGAAAACGGCGGACCCGCTGGCGCAGGGTCTCCTGGCTCGGATGGGGGACGTGGCGGCGATATCTCTATTTATATCCCCATCGAAGACATTCATCTTTCTCTATTAGTCAGTTGCAACCCTTCGGGTGGTAACGGCGGCAGTGCAGGTTCCCACGGTCGCCCTGGTCAGGGTGGACAGGGTGGCTCGGGTGGCAGTAGTCACTCGTGGACGGAGCGCGATGGTGAAGATTGCCGAACCGTTTCGTCAAGTCGTGACAATGGAAACGGAAGTTACACGGTAGATTATGATGAAGTGTGCACCCCTCGCTATCGCTCACGCAGCAATAGCGGTGGAAGTCGCGGAGCGAACGGCTCTGATGGCTCTCGGGCCTCGGGCGATACCTCTGCTGGCAGTAATGGACGCAGTGGAAGCTGTGTTTTACAAACTCAACAAAATGGTTACACCTATCAAGGTTCGAGACCCTTTCAAGTCAAAGTCACAGACTTTCAAATGCACGATCAAAACGGGGATGGAATTTTTGAACCCATGGAAGAAGTCACCGTCTCTGGAATTAAAGTTCAGAATGTGGGAGATCTTCCGAGCCCGTCACAAAAAGCAGAATTCCATATGTTCTTTTCGGAAACCGCTTCCACCAGAAGCTCTGCTTCGAGCTTCATAGTTCCACAGCTCCGACCTGGACAAAACTATACATTTCCGCACACGCTGAAGTTTCAAATCAAAAATGATCTTTCGGTGGGGCTAAGTAATCGCTACGTACTTAATCAGGGTATTACTCCCGACAATCGCATCACTCGTGTCGATCGCGCACAAACGGATTTTGGGTTGACCAAAAATTTACAGATTACGTTTCCCATCGAAATCACACCGCTTATGATGGCTGACACTGCAGGCGCCGGGCAGACGATCAGCGTGTTTTGGAAAGTAAAAAATATTTCCGGAAGAGACTTTGGCGGCGAAGCAGAAATTCGTCGACAGATTCGCACGCACTTTGGTGTGGCTGGCGGCGATGCCAAAGCCACAGACTTTACCTTTCGCAGCTCGGATGGAAACTCCGTTTTGCTCCAGCAAAATTTTATTAAAGAAATTCTCAATTTACGCGCAGGTGGCGAGGCCATTGTTCGCGGGGAATTAAAAATTGATGCCAACGCCCTGCCGTACACGAGCATGCGCTTTAATTCTGATTTGTGGATCGACGACTTTAGCAACACTCATCGTATGATTCAGCGCAATCAGCACGTACTGCGTATTTCGGAATTGTACAGCTACAATCCAAACTCCGAGTTTTTACTCATCACCAATAAAGATCTGGAACGCGAAAGCTTTCTCGCTTGGAAGCGCGCCATTCAAACTATTGGTTCGAGAACCGACGTTTGGGATTTAAGTTATTATGGAGCACTCAACCTTAAACAAACCCTGCAGGAAGCCCAGGGTCAAAAACTCAAAGATATTTTAGCTCACAAAACAATTGTGGTGCTGAACAATTTTAAGTCCGCCCGCAACGACAACGCGGTTCGTGCCGATGAGCTGGTTGCTCTGTTGACCAAACAAAAAGCCAATGTGATTTTTATGGGAGGCAGTATTAACGACATGCCTGCCCTCTACCAACAGATGCTGGATGTGCCTTCGAAAAATTCTTCCGCGCCCACACAGTCGTGGACCGATCTTGCCTACAACAGCTATCGTCGCCTTATGTTTTGGACGCCGGACTCTGGCGCCCTTGGCGAAGTCACCCGAGCTGTTGACCCCCAACAACGATTTTTTATTCGCTACGATTACGACCTCTTAGAGCAGGAAAATAATTTATTTAAGTCGATTTTAAATAAAGGTACGGTTGCCGCTCTAAGAACAATTACTCCCGGTGGAGGTCGCGCGGTGTTTGTTCCACTTTCTGATAGCGATATTCTTTCCCCGCAAAAAATTCTGTCGGAAGAAGTGTTCCGAGCTCTCCTGTTACCCACTTCGTTTTTGTTTAAAATCAAAGCGCACCGCGCGGCTACAATTACAGACGCCAACATTCACCGTTATATTCGCGATAGTTTAATCTATGATTTGATTTTAGAAATGGATCTCGAGGACGTGGTCAGCCAACTTTTGCCAGCACAAATGATCGAGCTTCCAAAGTTGACGGCTTATCTTGAAAGCCTACAAATGGGAGCCAACAGCGAGGACTCGCACCTCTTAGCTGCAGTCGAAGTTTACTCGGGATATCTCGAACACAAAAAACTTCGTCAATTTGTATCGAAGTCGTTGAAAGATCGAGCTGATTCTATTCAGCGAGATCAGCAAGTGCGACAGATCGAGGACGAAGGAAAACGGCGTAATCGACTCTTGCCGAGTTTTACGGCGAGAGAACGTTTTCGCTCGCTGCTCAGCTGGCCAGCGATTGATCGCTCTATTACCACAGACTTCTTTTTAATGAACGGTTCCACTCAACAAGGAGATCAGTAATGTCTCGCTTTTTATTGTTAGCATTTTTATTTTTACAAGTTTTCTCAATGAGCGCGAGCTCGGCGAACGCTGGAATGAAATGCGTTGAAATGTTTAAAGCTGAGTCAGCGAATGCCGGTCCCCTCGCAACGGTGGCTCCCGTGGCTTTGGCCGAGCCGGTGAGTGTGATGCAAAGTCAGCCCATCCACCTTAAAGACGGCGACACTTACTGGGGACTTTACGATTGCAAAAGCTGTGGGAAAACCAACACCATGCAGCCTTCCACTCAGGGGCGCATCCAGTGTGTTGGCTGCGGAACTCCACACACAGGCGAAAAATATCGTGAGCCCGCGATTTTTGAAAAAGACGGAGCTCTATGGCTTGTGGATCCAGGTCAACTTTCGCGCTCTCAGCAGGAGCAAAATCTGGCCAAGGGTAGCGATTTGATGGGCTGTCCGTTTTGTGGAAACGTGGATTTTAAATTGGGTGTGAGCTGCGCCGGCTGTGGGGCATCAGCAAAAGATGCTAGCCAGGTGCGCTCGTCCATTGCAGCGTTGCGCTCGAGCACGTCATCGCGTGTCGCCTCGACAAACACCTCGGGCCCGCGAATTTCCAATCTCACTCTACCCGCTCAGCCAAATCGCATGACACCATTTACAAAACGCGTTTTGGGAATGGCCGCTGGAATTACCATCGCGGCCGCCACAACTTTTGGAAGCGTGTGGGGTTTAAGCACCCATAGCGAAGTGGGCCGCGTCGTACAAATCGAGCAGAGCCAAGTTGTTATTGAATATTCGGTTGAGGATTACAATCATCGCGTAGAACTGGCTCGGCCTGCTGGCGAAACTTTGCAGTGGCGCCTTGGCGAACCCGTAACAGTTTCTTTTATTAATTGGAAAATGGGAGATCCAAGCGGTGCTATTCGCGGAAATGGCGATGCTCTGCAATTTTTAAACGATTAAATTTTTTATTACTCGAGAATAAATTTTTCGGGATTCACGGGAACTCCGCCCAGGCGGACTTCGTAGTGCAAGTGCGGGCCGGTCGAGCGGCCTGTGGTTCCCACCGCGCCGATGATGTCTCCGCGCCGAACCTGCTGGCCCACCTTCACATACATTTGCGAACAGTGTCCAAAACGAGTGACGATGCCGTGACCATGATCGATGGAAATTAATTTTCCGTAGCCTTCATCGAAACTGGCGTAGCTGACGATGCCACTGGCTGGCGCGATGATTGGTGTTCCGCTGTCGGCGGCAATATCTAAACCTTTATGCTGTGAAAGATCGCCCGAGAAGGGCGAAGCACGAGTTCCGAAGGTGGACGAAATCCATCCACCAGTGGGGCGAATACTTGGCGTCGTGAGCAAAATATCGTTTTTGTCGGAAAGATCTTTCCAAAGCTGCAAAGCCTCTTTCTCGCGAAGCTCGGTTCCGCGCAGCACTTTATCCATGCGCACAGAAATCGTACTGTAATTGCTTTGAATGGCCACACTGTCCCCAGAGTTTTGCACGGGAGAATTATAAATATCTTTTTCGAAATAACCTTCAACAGGTCCGATGTTGGCGGGCCAGCGCTGTTGCGGTGCCATTTGTGCGGAGGGTTGTTGTGCTGGAAGTTGTCCGACCGGAGCGGCGTCAGCTCGCATCGGCAAGGTGAGTTCAAGCTCGCGATCGGCGGAGCCTACGTTAGTGATCAATTTTAATTTTTTAGAAAAACTCTCAACGCGCTCAAGACTTGTTTCCAGCGCAACCAGTTTGCCTTCCACATCTTTAAACTGCTCTTTGAGATATTGGTTTTCGGTGCGCAACCAGCGCGTTTGATTTTTTTCGAAAAGAAGCTGAACGTAATCCACCAAAACCGAGCTGCCTAAAACAATTAAGACGCCAAGCGCAACAACCGCACATTTGGCAACCGCTCCCGGAACTACCACTTTTTTAGGCATCTCAGCGCTGTCGCTAAATAGCAGAATTGTATACGTTTTTTTCGAATTACGATCCATATCTCAAGCCTACCATTGTTTAGAATTTCTGTTGAGTAGAGTCTTACTAAATAACCAAAAAGATAGATTAACGTCCCGAGGCGTCAACGATCACCACCGTTATGTTGTCGTCCCCACCGTTCTTCTTTGCTTCTTCAATGCACTGGCTTGTTGCCTCGCGAATGTCCTGGATCTGACAAAGGGCCTGAAGTCGTTCGGGCTTTACCAATCCGCACAATCCATCCGAGCACATCACATAGCGATCGCCCGGCGACACGCGACGCTCGATCACATCGCAAAGGGCATCGCGCTCAAAACCCACACTGCGCGTGATCACATTTTTTGCCTGAAACTGCGAAACATCCACGTCGCGAATAAAGCCCGCGCGAATATGCTCGTTGAGAAGAGAATGATCTTCGGTCAACTGCCACATTTTATGATCGCGCACCAGATAAGCTCGCGAGTCACCCACGTTGCCGATATAAATTGAGCCCGAAAAATAAAAGGCCGACACCAGAGTGGTTCCCATGCCTTGCAATTCGGGTTGTTCGAGATGACTTTTATTATAAATTTGCAAACTTGCCTGGGAATAGCCATCCATCAAGGCTTCGCGCGGCGAAAACATGCTGGGATTTTTTGTTAGATTATGAGACAGCGAGCTGCGCAAAACATCCACAGCCATGTAAGAGGCGAGATCCCCGCCTTTGTGCCCCCCCATGCCATCCGCCACCACAAAGAGGTTCAGCTCATCGTCGACTAAAAACGAGTCTTCGTTTTTAAGTCGTCTCAGGCCGACGTCGGTTTGTCCGAAAGATGTCAAAGTTATTTCCATATGGGT
>JAYUKO010000383.1:0-6766 GCA_043764415.1 Bdellovibrionales bacterium
CCAAATTTCCCGTTTTATCTTTGTAACGAAATTCAGACAAACTCGAAGACGTCGATTCATTAAAAACAAAACTTGGGGAATGGGCGGCCGGCGTCGCTAGACCTCTTCGCTGACCCTCTTCAACCATCAAATCACCAGCGCGAACGAACATTTGTCGAAATCGAGGAGAGTAGAGTTCTTCGTTTATAAAAATCTTTGGAAAAAACAATTGAAAGGCAGCGCCATCCCAAAGGCGCAAAGCAGCTACGTCGCCAGCGCCTACCATCTCGATTTTCAGGGCGGACAATGCCCGCCTGAAAAAGGCCTCGTCTGTTTTTAACTTACGAAAAAGTCCTAAAGCGGGCCCTAAAATGTAAAGCGCACGCGCTTCCGATCCCAGATTAGCAAAGTTATAACTTTCCCTGATCCAAACTTTATTTGCGTACCTTAAATTACCGCCAATCAATCCGCTGGCAGGATCATAGTAAGCAGAAAAATCCATTCTATTCAAAAGTCCTTCAGCACGCTGGGACAATGATGTCGTGGTTACAGTCTCCTTTAAAGTCCATAAAGCTAAAGCGAGATGTAGGTTATCGATAGATGATACGTTGCGGTCGGCAACTTGGGTGCGCGTTTCCGTGGTGTAGCGACTATAAAATAAACCCGTCTGTTGATGATGGGGAACATTTTCTAAAGTTTCTACAATTTGATTGAGCGTCGAAAAAAAAGTTGCAGAGTTTTTTGGATCTCTTTGAATGAGCTCGATCTGAATGAGGAGATCCACAGCGATATTCGTGGGTGACGTATCGGGGTTGAGCGTTTCGACCCGAACTTTCCCACTTGGAGCACGTCGTATGATGACTGCATCTTTAACTAAACCGTTTTGCCCTCTCATTTTTTCGAGACTGAAGAGCGTGCTGCTAAGGTACTCTTTAGTTGAGTCCGACACATTTCGGGATGACTTCTCAAAAACGCGGATGCACGAATTTTCGGCTGTTGCCGAAAATCCAAAAAATTGAAAAAGTGCAAATATTAAAATCACAAAAGTTTGCTTGATGTTGTGTTTGGCCAGCATATTAAGAACCCCAAGCAGCAAGCTATGCAAAAGACACAAAGCGGTCTACAAAAAGTGGAAGTCCTAGAGGCTCTGTAGTTATTACCGCTCGAAAAATGATCGCCAATGCAAATTCTTCGCAAACTGCGCCGCCGGCATCACTGATCGTATCATTATAAAACATGAGTCCCTTCAAATTACAGGAAGGCCGACCAGTCACCGATAAGCAAAAGATGGGGGTTTTCATGGTAAACCAAAAGCGTATTTATAAAACGGCCGTTCTTTTCGGTGCAATCAGTGTTGTTGGCGTGTTGTTTACGAATATGGTCACAATCAGTGAGCCGGTTAAAGTTGACCCTCCTGTTTCATCGACTTTAACCGTTAATGTTCATAAATTTTTAAAATTAGTGAACTATCGTCGCGGTTGGGTGCAACCCATAGATGGGAACTTTAGTGAAATTGAGTCAATGGCGAGAAAGTCTCGTTTAACCGATGCCGATCTGGTCGGAGTCAGCATTGACCTCAATAAAGAATTTGGGCCCGCTGGCGACCCGGTAGATCTCTTTGACGTGACGGGCTCTAGTAATACGCTGAGTTTTGTCCCTTCCGTAAAGGGAACTGAAATTCTTAAAGCAAAATTGGGCGAAGTTAATATTAATTCTCTAGTGCCAGGTACATTTCAGATCAGCGGCATTCCTGAACAGGATCAATTTTCGTACGACAGTAACTATCTGCTGCGCACAGGACTTGAGGGAAATTATTATCGCCTTCCAGTGCCATCGCAATATCCTATGGCCCGAAAAGGCCTCACCCGTTTGATGCTGAAGATTGATGAGGTTTCGAAGGACCAGGGCCGTTATATTTGGCTTGGTGCCCAGGAGCCCTCTCACACTCTTGGCGATTTAAAAGGCTGCGTCTATGAGAATCCGACTTCGAGAGATATTTGGTGCCAGCAGCATAATATCGATCGTTATTTAGAATTTTGGAAGCCGATCGCTGTAGAGCTGCGAGCGGCCCGCCAACAAGTGGGTGGTATTCAACTCAACTCTGCAAATCATGATCTCTATATGTATACAGCTGCGCAGATTATAGCGAATCGTATACCTATCGATTATTTTACTATTCAACGTTACGCTTCGCGCCCCGATCTTATGGGTAATTTAAACAAGGCGTATCTTAAATTTCAAGCCGTTGAAGAATACAAGAATGTGAAAATCTTATTCAATCGCTATGGCAATGAAAAACAATCCAATGTGACGACCGCCAGGGGTGTGAGTTCATTTTTACATGATGAGCGCGAGATCATGAATTATGCGGAGATGATGTACGGTTATGCTCTTCACCAAAACGGACTTACAGATCAGCAGTCATTGCAACCCGCTGTTGTAAAATGGCTACAAGCGGCTCCAGAGAAGTTGGTTGAATCCAGTTTTTCAAATGTCGCCGTTGCCGGAGACCTCGAGGCGATCCCCCTCGTAGACCCTACAAACCAACGCGTTTACCTTGCAATTTGGAACAATTCTGGACGCACAACTTATAAAGTTCCGGTTGTTTTGCAGGGGGCTGAAGGAATGTTCGTCGGTAAAATTCTCAAAGCTCAACACGGCATCGACGTTCTAAAACCAGGCTCCTTGGTCAATATGATTGGCGAACTGCAAAATGACGCCACTGTTGTTAGAAACAAGACGTTGATAAATAACGTTATTCTGGCGCCAGGTGAATTTATGTTGATGAGCCTGGAGTAAAGCATCGATCCAGAGCTAGTCAGTTTTTTTGATATTCGTTAGATTAACGGGGCTTCAAGCAAAAGCATTGCTTTGTCCTCGATCCGCCGCTAACCTCCATATTAATCATAAAACTATCATGTGGTAAATTGATGAAAACGATTTTAATTACTGGAGCGACTGGTTTTGTTGGAAGCTCTCTGTCTATGGAGTTTCTCCGTAAAAAGAATCGAGTCATCGCTCTTTCTCGAAATGACCCTGGCGGAGCACGAACGCGGCAAGTTGTAAGAGCTGCAGCCAATGGTTTCGAAGTATCCCCAACGGCTATCAACTTGGATTTACTCGATGTGATTGAGGTCGATTACTGCAACTTGCAGGCTTTGCTTAAAAACGAAAATTTTAAAGGTATTGATGAAGTCTGGCATTGCGCTGCAGAGATGACTTACAATCCTAAAAAATTAGAAAAAGCGATTCAACAAAATTTAACAAATACATTTCAGCTCTATAAAATAATTGCCGAGAACACAAAATGCCGCCGCTTTTATCACGTATCTACGGCCTATACGACAGGGGTGCAAAAACTCAGAGCCAGCGAGGATCTTCACTTGGATCCGGTGCTGATCAATCCCTACCAAGTTAGTAAATGGGGTGCCGAGATGACCCTCTCTCGAGCCGCTGAGGTTTATGGACTCCCGGTGAGTATCTTCAGACCCAGTGTGGTCGTTGGCCACGAACACACCGGCTGGCACGGCAGCTCACAATTTGGTTTTTACTCTTTTCTCAATGGGCTATGCTTTGCAAAATATCTGTGGACGGAGAATATCCAAATCGGTTTAAATCCCGCCGCAGAGGCTAATCTTATCCCGGTGGATTATCTGTGCCGGCAAGCTCTTCAGTTGTCCGAGCGGCCTAATGGGCCCACTCCGGTGGAGATTTTTCACTCCGTCGCCAAGAAATCTTTAAAAATTGATCAGTTCGCCCAATTGATCAACGAAGAGCTTGGCCTAAAAATCCAGCTGTCTCCTCCTACAAATAGAATAAGCCAGATCATCCAAAAGAAAATAGAAAAAAACAGCACTTTTGCGAACTTGAAAATTGATTTTAGCACCACCAAGATCCGCGCCGCCATTGGCGAGGATTACACCGAATTTCATATGAATTCGGTGATCATTCGTCATCTGATCCAAAAATACTTGCAGTCGTATAAAAACTCGCGAAGGCATTTGGTACATTTAGACTCGCTCAAAGCCCAATTCACCCGCATGATCCACGTTAAAGAAAAAATGTGGAATTTGCTCATTTCGTAATTCGAAAGCCTTGTGGGTATCCTTAAGTTTCATTTGATGTCCCAAGCAATCATTCGAGTTTAGAGCAAAAAATAATCATTGACATTGTACCCGTAATTAGGGTACATTCATCACATGAATAGAGTTGATCTCTCTAAAGTGCATAAACAGCTTAAGAAAATACCCAATGAGATCATGACGAGCCTTTGAGGGGGCAGCGACAGGGTGAACGCTCTGTTCGTTTGGGTATTAAATGGCGAGCGATTTACACAGAAGAAAAATCCGGCGAAATTAACTTAGTAATTATAGAAGAGGTGACCCCACATGATTACCGCAAAAAATAAAAAAATTAAATACGGCCTTAAAGAGCTAGAAAAAGAATTCGGTCTCCTCACTTTTGGTAAACTCCTCGAATCCCATCGTTTGGCGGAAGAAATTTCTCAAGCTGAAATGGCTAAAAAATTAAAGATCTCTCGCCAAAAACTGAACGACTTTGAGCATGGTCGCAGATTCCCAAGTCTTCGCATGGCGGCAGACATTGCTCTACGTCTTAAAGAGCATGCGCCGACATGGGTTTCTGTCGTTATCGAAGAAATGCTCCGTAGAGACGATTTAGACTTTCGAGTGACCTTGGCTGGCTAAGGGATCTTATCACGGAACCTGGACCGGTTGAAGCCCCCTAGGCTCATAGGCAGCCAGGCACTTTTTGATTTCTTGAATCCGCGTCTCGACCCAATTATCAGAACCCTCGTAAGGTTTTAATCAGTTGGTCCGCAATTCAGCAGCGGCGCGAATGTTCTTAGTCAATATCCGAAAATAAGAGGTCGTATACTGAATCCTCTAAGCTCAAACCTTCCTAATTATTAAATAATCCGCCCCCAGTCTTTGCATCTAAAGAAGTAAATAATTAGTTGATTTATATAAAAATATAACTTATCTTCTTATATAAGAATGAGAAAACTTATGGGTCGCAGGATGATGAATATTTTAAATGAATTAGTTCCGCAAGAATTGTCGCCAGGACAAATGGTTCGAGCATTTCGCAAGCGCGAAAATATGACTCTGGAACAAGTGAGCGAACTTACTAAAATTCAAATAACAAATTTAAGTTCCCTGGAAAACGATAAGATTGCTGTAACTCAGCATTACGCGGAGATCTTTGCCATCGTCTTTGATGTCCATCCTTCGATATTTTTATATCCAAATGGGTCTTTTGCTAAAGATAACGAATTACTCGCCCTCGAAAAACGCGTCAAAAAATTCAAGAAGCATGGGTAGATTTAACCTTTCAAGTATAAGCTCGACATATAGTAACTATCTAAATCCACACGCTTAATTTAAAAATTATACATGAGTTTGCTAAATAGATATACTATGGTAATATATATTTCAGTAATATAATTAAAATGACGATAGGAAAAAGATGATAGATCAAGCCATCAAAGAATTTGATCAATACCTGGGGCTACAAAAGCTGAGCTACGAAGGCATAATTATCGGCGGAGCAGCCTTGGTCATTTTAGAAATCACAACACGGCTTACGCGCGACGTAGATTGCCTCTCTCCAAAAATTCCAGAAGAGATAAAAAAAGCCTCCGTTGAGTTTGCAGATAAAAATAAACATTTAAATCTAGATCATAATTGGTTTAATAATGGACCAATATCCTTACTTAATGACTTACCAGAGTCCTGGCGAGATCGCCTTCAGCCTGCTTTTGATGGTAAAAATTTAAAATTACAAACACTGGGAAGACCGGATCTCTTAAAAACCAAACTCTACGCCTATTGCGACAGAAACTTACCAGATCTCAAAGATCTTTTGATTCTTAAACCGACTGTCCAGGAATTAGCAGATTCAATTGCTTGGGTGAAACTGCGAGACGCAAACCCTGGTTGGCCAGACTTTGTCGAAAAACAATTTTTAATTTTAAAAGAGCTGCTGCATGGATAATTACTCGATTGATCAAAAGCTCGTTTATATAGGAATAAATCTTACCAGTTCCTCTGGAGACATCAAAGAGGGTGATTGGGTGGATATTGAAGAGACGCTCTATGAAGGAAGTTTTGAGGGGGTCATCGACGCCCGTGTTTTTTTGGTGCTTTGCAGTTGGATAAAAGTGCACGGTCGACATGTAATCATAGAAAAACTCATGAAATTGCAAAAAAAGAAAAGATCGGTTTGGTTAATAGCGCTTTCGCACTTTGCTGTGAGCGAAGGAATGCTAAACTGGTCCAGGCTCATCGAAAAAGTACAAGGTGAGCATGCACTAGTGCCGATGAAAATGGCAAAGCAAGCCGCTGAATATAAGGGGACAGAAGAAATATTTAAAAAAACTGGATTTATTATTTCAAAAGGCTCTTTTCGCGTGCGTGAATCAGATGTGGCAACACCCGTACGTCTTATCGAGCGGAATCATCAGTACAAAAATCGCTTTAAATACGGTGCAAACTGGAGAGCCGACATAATTACCCCCATCGAAATGGGGATTGAGAATCCGAACCGCATTTCAAAAATAACGGGCTGTAGTTATCCGTCTGCGCATCGTGTTTTTAACGAATATAAACTGGTGATGAGTGCCGACTCAGCGTCTTAACTAACGAAATATAAGGCTGGGTGTCACTTGAGGTTTCATCGCTCACCAATCTTTTTCTGATTTTGCCAAATGATCGCATAATGCTTTGAAGGCTTCATTAAAGCTGCCAACATTTGGAATTGAAGACAC
>JAYUKO010000384.1:0-24857 GCA_043764415.1 Bdellovibrionales bacterium
CCGATCTCTGATAACGCTTCTACAACATCATCGAGCTTGAACGGCTTTATAAAGGCTTCGATTTTCTTCATTATGGAAGTCAAAAGTAGTCGGGAATTGCGGTCCTGTCAAAGGAAGAGCGGGCCCGGTAAAATATTGTCAACACCTCCTGCGTTGATTGCGTCGTTTGCGGTAAAATCGGATCTTTGTTATACACGCCCGTCTATGGCGGGATTTAACTTTTTTCTTTACGGTGTTTACGACGAAGGCGGAGCCTGCTTTGGCCGCTTTAAAAATTTTATTCGGCAATCGCGTCCTGCGATGGCCAAGGGGTCCCTTTACCAACTGCAAAGTGGATTCTCCCTTATTTTTAATGAAGGGGAACGCTTAGTGCGAGGCACTTTGGTGCAATTGGACATCCCTGAGGCGCAGTGGGTGTTATTTGACGCTCTGAACGGTTGCGGTCTGGAAAAAGTGTCGGCAAAGAGCTTTATCGTTAAAGATCGCATTCGACTCAACAGCGAAGAGTTTGCGGAACTATCTGTTGATGCTTACTGTCTAAACCCAGAAAAAATTCTCATGACCTCGGGTGAGATTCAGCCCGAGCAGTTGAACGCGTCGGCCGATGTACCAACATTGGTTTCGGGGCTCACGGACCGACAAAAACTTTATATTCAAAAACTATCAAAAACTAAAGGTCGCGAAGTGGTCCCCATAGATTTAGCCATTGCGAGGGAACTCATTTCTAAAGAGCTCATCGTGGACAAGGGGCGAAGACTGGCTTTGACCAATCTTGGTTCCGAAGTGAGCTGTTTTCTTTGACGGACCTCTTTCATGTGGTTCTCGTGGAACCCGAAATTCCCCATAATACAGGAAATATTGGCAGAACCTGTGTGGCCATGAATTGTCATTTGCACCTTGTCGAGCCGCTGGGCTTTTCGCTCAAGGAAAAACAAGTGCGACGAGCGGGATTGGATTATTGGAAAACCCTCAGCTTGACTCAGTATAAAAACTACCCAGATTGGCAAAATGCATTTAGCCAAAAGAAGTGTTATTTTTTCACAACGAAAACTGAAAAGTCGCTCTTTGAAGTGAATTTTCAACAAGGTGACGCCCTTGTTTTTGGTCCAGAAACGCGCGGGCTTTCGGCGGAGGTTTTGGAGCAGAATCAAGCGAACTTGGTGACGATTCCCATGCTCGGATCGGTTCGGAGTTTAAATCTTTCCAACGCTGTGGCCATTGCTGTTTATGAGGCGTTTCGTAGAAGCAACACACTAAAGCAAAACTAATTCTACCCTATTGAAAATAGTATGGGTAGACTGGGGACTTATGTTAAAAATCATCGCAAAAATCATAGGCACAAAGCACGACCGCGAGATGAAAACCATTCAGCCGGTCATCGATCAAATCAACAAACTCGAAGACCGCTTTAAGGCGTATTCTGAGGCCGAGCTTAAAAGCCTGACGCCTCTGTTTAAAGAGCGAGTTGCGAAAGGTGAAAGCCTGGATTCTCTTTTGCCAGAAGCTTTTGCCATGTGCCGAGAAAGCAGTCGCCGCTGTTTGGGAATGCGCCACTACGATGTGCAGTTGATCGGTGGTTATGTTTTACACAGGGGCGGCATTTCGGAAATGCGCACCGGTGAAGGAAAAACTCTCGTCGCCACACTTCCTGTTTACTTAAATGCCCTCAGCGGAAAAGGTGTCCACGTGGTGACAGTGAACGACTACCTCGCCAAGCGCGATGCGGAGTGGATGGGGCGTCTGTATAGCTACATGGGGATGAGCACGGGCATTATCGTGCACGATCTGAGCGACGCTCAACGACAAGCAGCCTATGGGTCGGATATTACCTATGCAACAAACAACGAACTCGGTTTTGATTACTTGCGCGACAACATGAAGTTTCGACTTTCTGATTATGTTCAGCGCGACTTAAACTTTGCAATTGTGGATGAGTGCGATTCTATTTTAATCGATGAAGCGCGCACACCGCTGATTATTTCTGGTTCGGCCGAAGACAACACGCGCATTTATCAAGAGATCCACGGCTTTGTGAAGCATCTAAAACCCGAGGAGCATTTTACCATCGAGGAAAAAAACCGCTCTGTGGCGATTTCCGAAGAGGGGAATACCAAGCTTGAACAATTGATGGGAATCGAAAATTTATACGACCCACAACACATCGACAAATTACATCATGTCTACCAATCGCTCAAAGCCATTCATTTGTTTAAGCGCGATGTGGATTACATGGTGAAAGACGACGAGATCGTCATCGTCGATGAGTTTACCGGACGTTTGATGGAGGGTCGTCGTTGGAGTGACGGCTTACACCAAGCCGTCGAAGCCAAAGAGGGCGTACACATCAAAAATGAAAGCCAAACTCTGGCATCCATTACTTTTCAAAACTATTTCCGGATGTACAAAAAGATTTCGGGTATGACGGGTACAGCCGACACCGAGGCCGAAGAGTTTCGCAAAATCTACAAGCTCAACGTTTCCACAATTCCCACAAATAAGCCAATGATTCGAAAAGATGTTGAAGACGTCGTATATAAAAGCGAAAAAGGAAAATTTTCGGCCATTATCAATGACGTTGTTGAGCGCAAACAAAAAGGCCAGCCGGTTCTTGTGGGAACTGTGAGTATTGAAAAATCAGAGCTTTTGAGTTCGGAGCTCAAAAGGAAAAATGTTGCCCACACAGTCTTGAATGCGAAATATCACGAGAGAGAAGCTGAGATTATTGCCCAAGCCGGCCGCGCAGGTGCGGTGACAATCGCTACAAACATGGCCGGTCGTGGAACTGATATTATCTTGGGTGGAAATGCTGAATTCATGGCACGAGCAGCGGGTGTTGATACCGAGAGCGAAGCTTATCAGCAATCATTGGAAAAATTTAAATCACAGTGCGATGCCGAGAAGAAAAGCGTTTTGAGTGCCGGCGGTTTGTATATCGTAGGTACAGAGAGACACGAATCACGCCGGATCGATAACCAATTGCGCGGTCGTTCTGGTCGCCAAGGTGATCCCGGTGAAACCAGATTTTACCTTTCGCTCGAAGATGATCTTATGCGCAAGTTTAATGGCGATCGAATCAAGCGCATTATGGATAGTCCGTTATTTAACATCCCAGACGATGAGCCCATGACGGCACGAATGGTCACTCGTTCTATCGAGGGTGCTCAGAGAAAAGTCGAAGGACATAACTTTGATATTCGCAAGCACTTGCTTGAATTTGATGATGTGATGAATTTGCAACGAACCAAGGTTTACGCCGTTCGCAGAGCCCTTCTCGAGGAAGACAGCACCGGCGCCACCACGTTTGAAGAAAAAATCAAAGAGATGATGGGCGAAGTGACTTCGGATCTTCTGGACTTATACGCCGACGAAAACGTGAAGCGCCAGCAGTGGGACCTTCCGGCTTTGGCAGTGGCGTTTGAGAAGCAGTTTGGTATCGAAATTTCTTTTGAAGATAAAATCACCGGCGAAGATTTACTAAGTAAAGTAAAGAGCACCGTTCAACAAAAGTACGAAGAACAAAAACGAATTATGGGCGAGCTGTTTGATGACATTCAGCGAAGCCTACTTCTTGGTGCCATTGATCATTACTGGAAAGAGCATTTGTATCGTGTGGATCGAATTCGCGAATCGGTGAACTTAAAAGCTTACGCACAAAAAGATCCGTTGATGGAATACCGCAAGGAAACTTTTCAGGCTTTTGAGGAAATGAATCAGCGTGTTCGTGCGGACGTAGTTGAGAAGTTTATGAAACTTAAGGTCGTTATGGAACAGCAGCGGCCCGATGAGGCCGTGGATACCGAAGAGGCTCGCGACGAGATCTTAGAAGCATTGCGCCCTAAGCAGCCGCAAAAAATGACGTTGTCTTCAGGCTCTCAAAGCGACGAAGACGATCGGGCCAATCGCAACCAGAGACGACAGGTAGAGAAAACCGCCAAAAAGAAAAAGAAACTTTTTTAAACTAACATGGAGGGCGCAAGGATGGCGCGATGTCCAGAGTGTCAGACAGAACAGAGTGCAGACTTCGGCATGACCACATGTGCAAAATGCAGTGCTGTGTTTATGATTGGAATCGACGGTCAAGTCGACAGCGCCGATGCTCCCCCCGACGAACCGACAACTCTCCAGCCTTACGAGCCGCAAAGTGACGATTTTGTAGAAACATTTGCCGCAACACTCGAGGATGAAGCGCCCGAAGAAGCCGTCGTGGAAAGCGCGGATGACGTCGACCTGGAAAGTGCCGACGATAATGATATCAAGACAACAGACGAGTACTCCGAAAACTTTCTAGACAATCTTTCAGACAATAAAGCCGCCACACCATCTGCCAAGGACCCTCTGGATATACAGCGGTTTGATGAGTCCGCATCTTCACAAATGGACGATGGGGAGTACGTGTACGAAGTTATCATTACCGGCATCGACTCGGCCGATCTTAAAAAAGATATTATCATGGCCTTGTCCGAAAAAAGATTTTCGCTCATTGTATCGGAATTGCAAAAAGAAATTCAAAAAGGCGAACTTGTCGTTCGCAATTTGAATCCTGTGCGAGCGATGTTAATTGTTCTACGACTGCAAAGTCTGGATGTGATCGTGGAGTGGAGACAAAAGCACTTTACCCAAGATGCGGCGGCTAAAAAAAGTGAGGCAGAAATATGATTTTTTTGTTTGCAGTATTTTTCTTTGCCACTGGCGAGCCAATGGCCGTGCATAAAGCGCAAATGCAAGCTCACGACCAAAAGATCCTAGAACATGAGGTGCGGCTTAAAGAACTTTTAAAAAACAAAGAGATCGTCAAAGAGGGCGAACATCTGGAAGAAATTCTCAGCGAAATCGCCGACACTCACAAAGAGCTTGTGAATATCAAAAAGAAGCGTGAAGACATTCGTGAGCACTTACGCAAAAGCCACTCCTCGGAGGAAGCTTTTTCTGATTTAAGTTTTTTTAAACAAACACAACTCAAAAAAGATACCAAAAAGCCAATGACAGATGTCATGCTGGATAGAAAACTGGATGAGCTGTTAACCTTGGTGCAAAGACAGTACGTGCGCACACTCAGTGAAGACTTTAAGGTTTCCAAAGAGCTTCAAACAGAGGAAGACGTTAGAAAAAAGTTAAAGGATCAGCGAGTGAAAGTAAACAAAGCGAACAAGAAAAAATACATTCGTGAGGAACTCGAAACCACGATTAAGACGGAATAACGTTTTTAATGTACCCAGTTCGCATATCATAGACCCAGCCATGCAAGCGAATCTGGGGGTTTTCGACGAAAAGTTCTTTAAACACATCACTATTTTTAAGTTGCATCACCTGTGCGATGACATTGAGCTCAACCAGTCGGTCGCTTCGATCTGCGGCGTTCGTGATCTTTTCGAGTTCCTCTTTATGTGAAGTAACGACCGCTTTAATATTTTTTAACCACCTGTCGATCAATCCAAAGGATTGATCGCCCATGGCCGCGACCACTCCACCACAGCCGTAATGGCCACAAACAATAACGTCGCGCACTTTTAAATAACGAAGAGCATATGTGACAACTGACATTAAATTTAAATCGTCAGGATGTATCAGGTTCGCAATGTTTCGGTGGACAAACATATCGCCCACAGAAGTTCCCGTGATTTCATTGGGAAGGATTCGCGAGTCGGAACATCCAATCCAAAGATACTGAGGCGCTTGCCCCTTAGAGTTGTTTTCAAAGTAGTCATTGTCGCTTTGTAGTTTTTCTAAAACCCAGGCCTTATTTTCGAGAAAAATAGTTTTTATATTCGACACAACTAGTCCTTAAAATAAGGGGAAAGAGCCAAGCTCGATTTTCGAATCTGCACTTTAATATCTTTTCGCTCCGAGGATTCAACAAAATCCTCGATCATAGCAACAATGTCTGTATCGATAAAAACAGAGCGTGAACCATCAATTAAAAGTTCCGAACGTTGAGGAATGGAAGACAGCAACTTTTTAAGAATAGGTTTATTTAAAAAAGATGTGTCCTTGTTAAATCGCAAAAGGTAATTGTTGCCGTCGTTGACGAGAACAACAGACGCGTGCAGGTTCGTTTTAACAACAAAAAACAAGCCCACGACAAAGCCGATGAGAACTCCCAGCAGAAGATCCGTGAAAAGAATTGCAATGATAGTGACAACAAAAGGGATAAATTGCGATCGACCCATTTTTGCAAAGGACTTATAAAGCTTTGGTGAGGTGAGTTTAAAACCAACAAAGATTAAAACCACCGCCAAACAAGCAAGGGGAATCTGATTGAGAAGTGTTGGTGCAAACACCGCAAACAAAAGCAGCCATAGAGCATGAAGAATTCCCGAAAGCCGTGAGGTACCGCCAGCAGAGACATTGGCAGTGGTGCGCACGATGACCGCCGTCACAGGCAATCCACCGAGAAGACCGCTCACGATATTTCCTGCGCCCTGCGCATAGAGTTCGCGGGAGGTATCCACACCTCTTTTGAGAGGATCAATTTTTTCGCTAGCATCAAGACTCAAGATTGTTTCAATGGAGCCAATCAAACAGAGGGTTACAGCGAGGACTAAATAGTCCCATTTAAACGCATCGAATAGTTTGAGAGGCGAAACTGGAGAAAATAAGCTGGTGGAGGGCACCTGAACCAGGTGCTCTGTGGACAATTGCAGATCCATATAAGGGAGTACAAACTGATTTAAAAGTATGCCGCTGGCGACGGCAATAAGGGCCGCCGGCACAAGCTTAAGGGTGCCCACTCGCGCGCCAAGCCAATCCCAACTTAAGAGCGTGAAAGCAGAGAAAACAGAAATAATCACCGCGCCATGGGTGAGAGATGAAAACGCATGGGAAAGGGCGCTGAAGGTATTGTCACCATCGCTTTGTGAGAAGGATTCATCGCCAAAATAATCCGCATCGAACCCAACAGCGTGGGGGATCTGCTTGAGAATAATCAAAATACCTATGGCCGCGAGCATTCCCTTGATCACTGAAGACGGAACCAGGGTGCCGATCACACCAAAGCGCAAAAATCCCAGGGCAATCTGGATCAGTCCCGCCAAAGCCGTGATAAGACAAAAAATTTCAAAGGAGCCAACGTCTTTAATCCCCGCCAGAACAACAACGGTGAGGCCCGCCGCGGGCCCAGAGACCGAAATTTCCGAAGGACTTAGAAACCCTACGAGAAGTCCGCCGACAATGCCTGCAATGAGCCCGCTTGAGGCTGGCGCCCCAGAGGCCAAAGCAATGCCCAGGCACAACGGAAGTGCGACCAGGAAAACAACGAAAGAGGATTGGATGTTTTGCGAAGAAAATTTTATGGTTTGAATTTGCTGCAGAGTGGTTTTCATAAAGTCTTTCTCTATTGAACGGGTTCGTAAGGAATAGGCTCTTTTTTCGTGCGGGGAGCCTCGTCGACAAACACGACCTTGCCATCTTGGAACCAGATCTCCTTATCAACAGAATTACCCCTCGGCTGTTTCAGTTTATAAACCCAGCGTTGTGTGCTCTCTTTAAAATAAGTTCGATCGGGATTCCCTAGTTTATGAAGGACGGAACCTTTTTCGTCCCCAATGGAGATTTGCTGAAGATCGACAGGGGGAGGCGACGAGCAGGCACAAAGTCCAAAACAGATCACCGAAAGCAGTACTTTTTTCATGGAAAAAGCATAGAGGAATTTTCGCCTGAAATCCACTTGTTTCAAAGTGCCATGGGGAGTATAAATAAGACTCTCAAGGAGATGTGCATGTCGGAATACCAACCCGGTGACTACAATCGTGCAGGATACCTCTCATTTATGTTTTGCATGGCATTTACGATGACTTTTTTCGTCTACATTGCGTTCTTCCATCCAGGCGTGGATTTGAAAGAACTTAAAGTACCTGATGCCGTTAAGGAGACAGTCGGTGAAAAACCTACAGTTGAGCCACCTACCGCTGAAACGCCCGCTGCTCCAGCCCAGTAGAGCAGTCGCGTTTTTATTAATTGTTTTATCCATTTCAAACGCCGGAGCCTATGACCCTGCGGAGTCGGCCTCTCTTAACAACGATTTGCCACGACAAATTAAAGATGTGGGTATTACCGAGCAACTCGGTAAGGACCTGCGCAATATAAAAGCTCATTTCGTCGATGAAAAAGGGCTGTCTCAAAGTCTGGGTCACTGGATCTCGCCGCAGCGCCCAACCATTTTGAGTCTTGTCTACTTTAATTGCCCCAGTCTTTGCAGCCTCCATTTGAATGGAGTGCTTGATGCTTTAAAACAACTATCGCTGGTTGCTGGCAAGGATTACGATTTGCTGGCTGTGAGCTTCGATCCCAGCGAAACTTCTGATCTGGCGGCGGCCAAAAAGTACAATTATCAGCAAAAATATAATTTTCCAAACGACGGCGATGGGATTCACTTTTTAACGGGTGATGAAAACTCGGTGAAAACTCTTGCTGATACGGTCGGTTTTAAATATAAATGGGATGATAAAGCAAATGAATGGGCGCACGCGTCTGCGGCGGTGCTGCTAACCCCCGATGGGAAAATTTCACGCTACCTTCACGGCGTGTATTTTGAACCAAAAACGTTTCGACTGTCTATTGTTGAAGCGTCTCATGGGAAAGTTGGGTCTGTCGTCGATTCGATCATGCTTTTCTGTTACAGGTACGATCCAAGCGGGAGTCAGTATGCTCTCTATGCGTTCAATGTAATGAGAGTGGCTGGTGCGATTGCGGTCACAATGCTGTTTTTTTGGCTGTTTCTGTTTTGGAAACCACGTAAGAAAGAAGAGGAGTAAGCAACATGTTTTGGTTCGTTCCGTCGGCACAAGCGAATACCTTCATGCCACCCGCAGCTTCGGAAGTTGCTCAGCAAGTCAGTTATCTTTATGGATTCATGCTCATTGTGAGTGTGATTTCTTTTGTCATCCTTATTGGCGGGATGCTTTTTTTCCTCCACAAGTACAAGCGAAAAACGGCCACCGATAAAACGCCGTACATTTCGCACAATCACACTCTCGAATTTATTTGGAGCTTTATTCCCTTTGTGATTTTTTTAGTCTGCTTTGCTTGGGGTGCCTATATTTACCTCGAAATGCGAGATTTCAAAGAGAACGCTCTTGAGGTGCACGTTTACGGCAAGAAATGGGTTTGGGAATTTGAATACAAAGATGGTCGCAGAATCACCCCCACGGTGGGTGATCAAGGGCAACAGGTCCCTTCGACGATGGTGGTGCCGATCGATACCCCGATCAAACTTTTAATGACCTCCATCAAGGTCACACCAGAAGATAAAGCCGTGCTTCACAGTTTTTATGTTCCAGCCTTCCGGATCAAACAAGATTTGGTTCCTGGTCGTTTCTCGGCATTGGGATTCACTGCAACGAAACTCGGAACGTTCCAAGTTTTTTGTACTGAGTTCTGCGGGACTGGTCACTCCACCATGATGGCGCTCATTAAAGTGGTGTCGAAAGAAGACTTTGATAAGTGGGTCCTTGGCGACGACTCCTCGGGCGGCGGCAAGGAAGTGACGTTAGTTGATAAAGGCCGACAGGCTTACGCGAAATGGGCGTGTATCGGCTGTCATACTGTGGACGGCAAAGTGGGAACAGGTCCAACTTGGAAAGGGCTTTACGGCTCCACTCGGAATTTCAACGATGGAACTACCGCCACTGCCGACGAGAATTATATCCGCGAGTCTATTTGGGAACCCAACAAGAGAATTTCGAAGGGTTACGAGCCTAATAAAATGCCTGCCTTTAAAGGCATGGTCAGTGAAGAAGAAATTATGGCGATTATTGAATTCATGAAAACTGTGAAATAGGAGAAGTTATGGCTGGATCAGGAACAAGTTATTTACAACACGGAAAAGGCTTGTGGTCGTGGTTAACATCGCTCGATCACAAACGAATTGGACTACTTTATTTTTTTTCGGTTTCGTTTTTCTTTTTGCTGGGTGGGATCTTCGCACTCCTTATTCGCTTAGAGCTTTTTAAGTCGGGAGCCTTGTTTCCCCCAGATCTTTACAACAAATTTATGACCTATCATGGCGCAATGATGGTGTTCTTTGTTATCATTCCAGGAATCCCTGCAATTTTAGGAAACTTCTTTTTACCTCTGCAGATCGGGGCAAAAGACGTGGCTTTCCCGCGGGTCAATTTGATGAGCTGGTACTGCTTAATGGGTGGTTTCTTTTTAGCGGCTTCGACTCTCCTTATGGGTCGTAATGGCGGTTGGATTGGTGGCGTTGACGGTGGGTGGACCTTCTACACCCCGTATAGCATTAGCTTTAAACCAGCGACTGTTGTGATGGCGCTTGCCGTGTTTGTTGCCGGGTTCTCTTCGATCCTCACGGGAGTTAATTTTGTGGCAACGGTGCATCGTCTCCGGGCTCCGGGTATGACAATGAATCGCATTCCCTTGTTTGTTTGGGCGATTTATTCCACGGCGATTTTACAAGTTCTAGCAACACCGATTCTTGGCATCACAGTTCTTTTGTTGGCCATGGAAAATATTTTCAACATCGGGATTTTTGATCCAGAGCTTGGCGGAGATCCCGTGCTCTTCCAACACTTTTTCTGGTTCTACTCGCACCCTGCGGTTTACATCATGGTTCTGCCTGCGATGGGAATTATCAGTGAAGTTATAACGGCCTTTTCTAAAAAGACAATTTTTGGTTACACCGCCATTGCGTACTCTTCTGTGGCCATTGCCGCCATTAGCTTTTTAGTTTGGGGACATCACATGTTCACCAGTGGTCAGTCAGAAGTTATCGGGATTACCTTCTCGGTTCTAACGATGCTTGTTGGGGTGCCGACGGCCATCAAATTGTTTAACTGGATTGCCACCCTGTACGGCGGCTCCATACAGTTTGCAAGCCCCATGCTTTATGTTTTGGGCTTTATGTTTATTTTCACCATCGGCGGGATCACTGGAATTTATCTTGCAACGCTTGCCACAGATATTCACTTTCACGACACCTATTTTGTGGTCGCGCACTTTCACTATGTAATGGTGGGTGGAACATTGATGGCGATCATGGCGGGTGCCTACTACTGGCTGCCAAAAATGATTGGCAAAATGTATAAAGAGTCGTTGGCTCGTCTGTCCTTCGTATTTATTTTTATTGGCTTCAACGTGACGTTCTTTCCGCAGTTTGTGTTGGGGAATATGGGTATGCCCCGTCGGTACCACGATTATCTTCCAGGGTATGAATCTTTAAATAAAATCTCAACATCAGGCTCCTGGTTGATCGCCATTGGTTTCATCATTGCCGCGTACTCTATTATTCAGGCTATTTTATATGGTCCCAAGGCGCCGATGAATCCTTGGGGTGCAAAAACTTTGGAGTGGACAACACAGTCTCCACCTCCCCATGAAAACTTTGAAACAACACCAACCGTAACGGCAGGTCCTTATGAGTACAGATAATCACCACCACTCCCACCATTTTGACAGTGCAGAGCACGAATACGCCACAAGCAAAGAGGGCATTTGGCTCTTTTTGACGTCCGAGATTTTAATGTTCGGTGGGCTTTTCGTGGGCTACATTATCTATAGCAATGTTTATCCCCAAGTTTTCCATGAAGGTGCGAAGCATCTTGATTGGAGATTAGGTGCGCTGAACACGATTGTGCTTTTAACAAGCTCGCTGACTATGGTTTTAGGAATTCACTATAGCCAACACAACGACCGCAAAAAAGCTGTATTCAATCTGGCAGTGACTATCCTTTGCGGAGCTATCTTTATGCTCGTTAAGTACTTTGAGTACACGCACAAAATCCACGAAGGTCTTTTGCCGGGAAAATGGTATCATGGCCCAGTTCCAGAGGGCATTAGCAACATAGGTTTGTATTATTCCTTTTACTTTATGATGACGGGTCTGCACGGGATTCACGTGCTAGCGGGAATGGGACTTATCCTTTGGGTTCTTTTAAGAGCGCAAAAGGGAGAGTTTAACTCGCATTATTATACACCGGTGGAAGGTGTCGGTTTGTTTTGGCACTTAGTGGATTTAATTTGGATCTTTTTATTCCCCTTACTTTACTTAGTGGGCTAGGAGAAAACATGGGACAAAACGGAGAACATCACGCCATTTCATTAAACACACACTTAAAAGTGTTCGCGGCTCTCATCGGCTTCACTTTGCTCACGGTGGCAACAGCTAAAGGCATGGATTTTGGTTCCTTCAATTGGGTTGTTGCGTTTACCATTGCCACGGCAAAAGCTTTTTTAGTCATGGCTTATTTTATGCACCTTAAATATGACGAAAAGATTTTCAAAGCCATCATTGCCTTGAGCTTCTTTTTTGTCTTTTTGTTGTTTATTTTTTGTGTTGGCGATTTAGCGACGAGAATTGCACAAACTAGCACGCTGTAAAAAATAACATCAGGAACAAATAATTTATAAGATAGGTTCCTTGTGAAAGCATTTTTTGACCTCACCAAGTTTGGTATTGTTTGTTTTGTCCTGTTTACAGGAGCCGCAGCTTATTTTCTTGGTCTAAATCCCTACGAAAAACTCGACACCGCCCATTTTTTTATTTTTATCGGCGCCCTGTATTTTTTGAGTTCAGGAAGTTTTGCTCTGAATCAACTGCAAGAAATCGACATCGATCGAAAAATGCCGCGCACTCAAAATCGTCCATTGCCGAGCGGAATTTTTTCCAGCACCACGGTTTTAATCGTCGCATTGGTGTGCTTACTGTTGGGTTTTGGTCTTGGATATCTTGTCTCGTTTTGGTTTCTTATTTACGGAGCGCTGACTGTGGTTTTGTACAATGGGCTGTACACCATGTATTGGAAAAAGAAGTGGGCTTTTGGAGCCGTGCCTGGCGCCATTCCTGGAGCCATGCCGATTTTGCTTGGCTATGGAGCGCACAACATCGCGGTCTCTCGTGAAAGCTTCTATTTGTTTGTTCTTATGTTTTTATGGCAAATGCCGCACTTTTGGGCCCTCGCACTTCGTTACCGAGAAGACTACGCGCTTGCCGGGATTCCCGTATTGCCTGTGGTGATTGGCGAACAGAGAACGTTGTACCACATCGGGCTCTACGTTTTTGCCTATGCGGCTTGGGCAGTTTGTTCACCTTGGTTTATTAACGTTTGGATTGGTTATCTTTTGGTGATTCTTCCTTTTGTTGCAAAAGTAGTTATTGAATTTTGGTCTTACTACAAGGACCCCAGCAAAAAGCGGTGGTTGTCTTTTTTTCTGTGGACCACCTTTAGTGTGCTGGTGTTCGTGATTATTCCCGTTTTTGATAAATGGGGAGAAATGGTGTTTAAATGATCGAAAAAAATTTTTCTAAAATTATAGGCTTTCTCATTTTTTTAACCTTCGACTTGATGTTGTTGGGAGCGGCAGTGCGGGCTCTTGATGCAGGACTTGCTTGCCCTGACTGGCCTTTGTGTTTTGGAAAAGTTTTGCCCAAATATGACCTGCAAGTTTATTTAGAGGTGATTCACAGATTTATCGCTGGTTTTGTGGCCCTTATATTTTTTGTTGCTTACGCGGCGGCTTTTATATACCCGCGCTTTAAACATCTGCGCTGGACACTGTCTGTAGGTCTGCTTTTGCTTCTTGCCCAAATTGTCATGGGAGGCCTGACGGTCCTTAAAATTCTCGAACCAGGAATTGTGACGGCCCATCTTAGCCTTGCCACTGCGTTTTTGATTTCGTTGGTGGTGGCGCAACATCAAGTGGAAAAATCGCGAGTTCAGGTTTTAAAAAACCCAACCTTCGAGAAGCTTTCGTTTATAGGTGTGGTGCTAGTTTGTATACAGATTGTTCTTGGTGGCTGGGTGGCTTCGAATTATGCAGGAATGGCGTGCGTGGATTTTCCACTGTGCAATGGACAGTGGTTTCCGGCGTGGACTGGTCCCATTGGCGCGCAGGTGATCCATCGGCTGACGGCCTACAACCTCGCGCTCTTTTTTGTTGTCTACTTTTTCTATGCACTCAGGGCCGCGAGCAAAGCACAGATAGCATTGGTGCAAAAAAAGACAGCCTTTCAATGTTTGCTTCTTATTTTTTCGCAAGTGACCGTGGGTGTTTTGAATTTGCAACTGCAAATTCCGGCCTGGATGACGGTCCTGCATCTCGGCTTGGCGCTTTACTTGCTTTTGACGATTTTAAAAGTGAACCTGCTGCATATTTTTAATAAAAAGACTGAGGTTCGATTTTAAACTATCACGATTTTGCTTCGCGCAACTTTTTTTCGAGCTCTAACATTTTTTCGAGCATTTTATCTTGGGAGTCTTTTCTTTTTTTAGCTAAAAAAGCGCGGGCAATGAGATCCCCAAGAATGCCAGAAAAATAAATCTCATTGGAATCCCATTTTCTCATTTGGGAAACACTCTCCGCACAAACGATGCCAACCACTTCGCCATACTCACGAATAGGAACATCCAGCATGGATACAATGGAATTTGGTATCATGTAGGACTGCAAGAGCTCAGAAGTTCGACGATCTGTTTTAACGTCTTTAATCGCCAGCACGCGATGGTAACCAATGGCCTCAAAATAAGTGGGGTAGTCGTCTGTCGAAATTTCTAATTCTTTAGCGCTATGGTGAGAAGAGGATTTTTCGTAGAGATTGATGCATTTCAGCTTTTTTTTGTCGACACTGTAAATCCAAACACTCAGGCGCTCCACTTCAAGACAATTAGACGCGCTCTCAAGAATAAAATGAATAGTTTCATCGAGATTGCCGCTATCAAGAATAGGGCTGCGGGAAATTTGCAATAACACGTCATTAAAGTGTGCAAACTTCGGATTTGAAAAAGGCATAACCTTTTACTCCTTTGTTTTTAGGGTTCAAAATCAGGCTGTCGCTCTGGAGATGCCCTTAAAAAGTCGGTGAGCTTCAAGCAGCGATCATTCACCTCAACACATTTTTTGAACGGGGAGATATCGACTTTAAAACGAAGTGAGCTAAAAATTTGGGGCACCAACAGGCAATCGGCCATGGTGATTTGATCACCAAAGCAGTATTTGCCTGAATACAGCTGTAAAAGATCCTCGAGGCTTTGTAAACCACGGCAGACCCACTCTTGAATCCATTTTTGCCGATCCTCGGTGGAGACTTTGCTTTCGTGCTCAAGAAATTGCATCACACTGAGGTTTTGCAATGGCTGAATACCGCTATTGACGATCTCACACATCTGACGCACAAGCGCGCGTTCCGCGGATGATTTTGGAAGCAATGGCGGGTGAGGAAATTTTTCTTCGATATATTCTAAGATCGCCATCGATTGCCCTATGATAGTGTCCCCATCGGCCAGCGTTGGTACCTGTCGAGACGGGTTCACGATTTTGTAGCGCTCGCTGTGTTGAATACCGCCGTCCTTTAAAAGATGAACTGGCACCAAAGCGTAGGGCGTGCCTTTTAAATTGAGGGCGATACGGACACGATAGGCGCAAGAACTGCGAAAATACGAGTAAAGAAGTAAGTTGGGTTGTGCCATGGCCGCATCATATTCAGGATGGTGAGACGGCGCAACAACTAAGATGACTTATGCTAGAAATGCTCCTACAAAGAAGGCATGAAACTAGGATCACTTAAGACAGCAAATTGGGGCGACGGAAAACTTGTCGTCGTGAGCAAAGATAATAAAACGTATATCGAAGTTCCAAATATCGCTAAAAGCCTTCGAGAAGCTTTAGAGTCTTGGCAAATAACGAAGCCACTTTTGACAAAAACGTTCGACGACCTCAATGCGGATTTGCTGCAAAGTGCAAAACCTATGGATGAAAAGCTTTTTCATTCACCACTGCCACGCAGTTTTCAATGGGCGGATGGTTCGGCTTTTTTATACCACGTCAAATTAGTTCGCATGGCCCGCAATGCAGAAATGCCAGAGACACTTTACAAAGTTCCGCTAATGTATCAAGGCGGGAGTGATAACTTTTTAGCTCCCACAGAAGATATTCCACAGGCTGATTTTTCCCACGGCACAGATTTTGAGGGAGAAGTGGGCGTGATTACAGATTACGTTCCCATGGGAAGCACCCCACAACAGTGCCTCGAAAAGATTTTACTTTTCGTGGTTATCAATGATGTTTCGTTGCGCGGACTTATTCCCGAAGAATTAGTCACGGGCTTTGGCTTTTTTCATGGAAAGCCATCGTCATCCTTCGCTCCCTTCGCCGTTACCGCGGATGAACTAGGAGAGGCTTGGAAAGAGGGGCGCGTGCACTTGCCTCTCAATGTAGAATACAACGGAGAGTTTTTTGGCAAAGCCAATGTCGGAGCAATGCATTTTCACTTTGGCGATTTAATTTCCCACGCGGCGAAAACACGCCACCTTATGCCGGGTACTATCATCGGAAGTGGAACCGTTTCTAACGAAGACCACGCCATGGGTTCGAGCTGTCTGGCAGAAAAGCGAATGATCGAAAAGATCAATGAGGGCGCCATTAAAACCCCGTTTATGAAAGAGGGCGACACCATTAAGATTGAAATGAAATCCACAGAGGGTAAAAATATTTTTGGTACAATTTTTCAAAAAGTTGTTAAGTACTCCCGATGAAGCTCATTCAGGTGGTAAGTAACGGTCTTAAGCTCGAAACACTCTTAATTAACACATTAAATGCACTTCGCCATCTTACGAAGGCGACGTCAGAAAAAATGGTTGAAGAGTCGCATATTTATTTGCGCGAAAAGAAAATCGTCAGACATCAAATTTTTGTTAAAAAGGGAACGGTGGTGTCTATACTTTCACCTGATTCTTTGTATGCAAAAATGCCCTTTCAGATAAGTTCCGGGCACGTTGTCTACGAAGATAGCGACATTATAGTTTTGGACAAACCATCAGGACTGTCGACTCAGTCCACGCAAACGCCAGGTGAAGATCACCTTTTCGCAGCGGTGATTGCCTATCTTACTGAACAGACGCCTTCGAAGTTGGCCTATGTAGGTCTTCATCATCGCTTGGATAGAGACACATCCGGCCTTGTGTTGATGACCAAAAAATCGTCGGCCAATAAATCCATCTCGGATCAGTTCAAAGACCGAAAGATTATAAAAAAGTATTTAGCCATCGTCCAGGGCAACAAGCCCGCGCAAAGCAAATGGAAGGTGGAGGCACCAATTCGCCGACTCCATGGCGCAAAAGATTTTCGCTTTGGAATTGATCACAAAAAAGGTGACGAGGCCGTAACTCTTTTTAATTATGTAAAATCCATCGATCAAAATCACCATTTGATTGAGTGTCAGCCCATCACCGGCCGCACCCACCAAATCCGCATTCATCTTGCCAGCTGCCAAAATCCCATCGTCGGCGACCGCCTCTACGGCATCAAATCCGACAAACGCCTCCAACTATACGCCCACAACTTGCAATTTGAGCACCCAAAGACCGGCGAAAAAATGAACCTCTCGTCAAAACGTTCACTCGATATATAACAAAAAAACTATTTAATTAATTTGGTGAAACTACGCGAGGCCTCCTTTTTGAACACGGACTCCTGTCCTCGCTCGTTTCGGCAGGAGCCGATCGCATCACGCTAACGAGAGGTTCAAAAAGGAGGCCTCGCGTAGTTTCACCAAATTAATTAAATAGTTCTGTTTGCGTACGTGGGGGATATGGCATCAGGCAAAAATAAATTTTCTGCATCCTCCGCATTTTTCAGTGGGTTATTTATTTAGGATGGAGTTGCTGTCGGCTTCGGAATCTTTATCTTCTTTTAAGATGCGTTCGAGTTCACGATTGGCTTTGCGAGTGTAACTCCACATTTGATCTTTGTTGTCCCGGAGTTCTAGTTGCTTCGTAAGAATTTTTTCGTCATGAATTCGGAAATTGCGAAGGGCGCGTTCCACAGCCGCCTCAGGTTTGCCACGTTTTAGCATGACCTCTTTGGCCACATCGAGACTTGTCATGTAGGTTTCGCGGTGAACGGAGGTAATTCCTAGCTCCATCAAATCGAGGGCATGTTGCCGATTGCGAGCTCGGGCAATAATTTCAAGATTTGGAAAGTGCTTACGAACCATTTTTGCCGCGGCAACTGACTGATCAGGGTCATCAATGGCGAGAACAAAGTACTTTGCCTTTTTGGCGCCGGCAGCCTCAAGAATATCATGCCGGGAGGCATCGCCATAATAAACCTTATTGCCAAACTCCCGCGCGGTTTCGACTTGGGCGGCATCGTGATCCAAGATCGTGTGCACCACATCTTCCACATTTAAAAAACGAGTCACGATTTGTCCAAAACGACCAAAGCCTGCAACGATTACTTCAACGTCCGAGGGGAACTGATCATCGTAGGGGCGCTCAGAAATTTCTGAAAACTTTCGCAAAAACTTTTGATTAAAAGAAAACAGAAAAGGTGTCAAAGCCATACTCAAGGTCACGGCCGCACTCAGAAGCGACGCTGTTTCGGAATCCATCAAACCTTGAGCGATTGCAGAACTAAACAAAACAAAAGCGAACTCTCCACCGAGGGCTAAAGCGAGAGCGGTGTTGCGCGCAGGCTCTTTGGCCCGTCCCAAAAAACGCGCAGTCAAAAAAATGATGATCCCTTTCAAAAGCATAAAAGCGACGGTCAATAGCAAGATCCAGTGGGGCTTTTGCGCAAGGACAACAAGATCCAGAGACATTCCCACTGCCATGAAAAACAAACCGAGCAAGAGTCCTTTAAATGGCGCTAAGTTTGTTTCAAGTTCATGGCGGTATTCAGAATTGGCAAGGAGGACGCCCGCAAAAAAAGCGCCGGTCCCCATGGAAAGTCCCGCGGCCTCCATCACCACAGCGGCACCAATAACAATTAATAAAGACATGGCTGTGAAAACCTCAGGAGTTTCGGCACTGGCGATCAAACGCAATCCATGGCGAATCAAAAAGTTTCCAACGACAACAAATGCCAAAATGAGTCCTACCGCTTTAGCAAACAAAAGCCAAACGCTGCCGGTCGCTGAGGCTTGCGAACCAAAAAGACTTAATGAGGCAACAATTGGAACCACGGCCAAATCCTGAAACATAAGAACTGAAAAAGTATCCTGTCCATGGGAGGTCTTAAGTTGGTTGTTGTCCTCGAGAATTTGGATACTAAAAGCTGTAGACGATAAGGCAAGTCCAAAGCCCGCAATATAAGCGAGTGCGAAAGGGAGACCGATGAGATAGACACCGATGAGACAAAATAAAACACCGGTGAGAAAAACCTGCAGCAGCCCCAAGCCAAAAATAGAACGGCGCAAAGCCCATAACTTGTTGGGAGAGAGTTCGAGTCCGATAACAAACAGGAGGAAGACTATTCCCAGTTCTGAAAAATGCAAAATATCTTTGGCGTCTGAAATTAAACGTAAAACAAATGGCCCAATGATGACACCAGAAAACAAATACGCCAGAATCGCGCCCAATCCGACTTTTCGAAAAAGAGGTACAAAAACAACCGCAGCCATCGAAAGCGTGAGGACTTCAATCAGTAACGATTGCATTTACGGCTCTCCCAGTTGCAAGCCCTGTGTTTTCAACTTCGCGCGAAGGGCGGTATCCATCGAAATATACTTCATCGTATCCAACACCATAATATCAAAATGATAGTTCCTTACCCAAGGTTGTGCAACCACGGGGCGAATACGGTGGGTTTGAAAAATCCAAGGACAGTCTTCAATCAGTATTTTTTCCATTTCTGCATAAAGCTGGGTCCTCTCTTTGCTTGGCGGTAAGGTGAGAGACTTTTCGTAGAGTCGATCGAAGGTAGAGTTTTGATAATTGGCAGAGTTTGGTCCTGGAGAAATATTTTTGCTGTAAAACAACTGCAAAAAATTTTGTGCGTCTGGATAGTCGGCATTCCAGGCGTAATCAAATAAATCTGCCTTTTTCTTTTTAATTTTCTCGTTAAACTGTGGCCAGGTATTTGCAGTTAAGCGAATTTTAACATCAAGGAGCGCAAACTGATTCTTCACAAACTCAGCCAACTGCCGAGCCGTCGTATTACTGGAGGCCATTTCATAATTGAATTCCGGAAGACCTTTTGCATTAGGATATCCTGCTTGCACCAAAAGTTGACGAGCCTTCGCGAGATCGTAGGGGGGAGCGAGTTTTTTATGCTCCGAAGTATAACCATCAATTGTGGGAGGAATAGGACCATGTGCAGCCACGGCATTAAAGTTATAAAAATGCTCTATGGCAAAAGCACGGTCAAACACCATGGAAAGTGCTCTGCGTACAAGTTTGTTTTTGAGAAAGGAATTTTCGTTATTGAAAACTATAAACGTAATATCCGGACTCGGAGTAAGTAGTAATTGATATCCCAACTTTGCAAATTGCGGAAGCAAACGATTTTTTTTCATCAGGAGTTCTTGCTGATTTTTTTGCGGTTGAAGAACATCCAAATCGCCGGTCCAAAATAACAGTCGTTGTGGCTGTGTTTCGGTGATTTCATAAACAACAAGGGCCTCAAGATAGGGGAGAGACTCGTTAGCCATTTTTAGAGTTTGATAACTTTGATTCTTCGAAAAGCGCAATTGGGAACCGCGAAGCCAAGAATCCAGTTTAAAAGCGCCTGTGCCGATGGCTTGGTTGCCAAAATCATCTTCCGCGAAGTCCACCACCTCACGGGGCACCACAAAAGTTCCCGCCATAGTGAGTGTTTGTAAAAACTGATAGTTCGGCGCGGTTAATTGAATTTCGAGCAGATGCGGAGTAAGTGCGCGCAAGCCACTGATGGGTGTGGAGTAGTCTGCCAGCCCTGTGGATAACTTTTTTCGCCACTCATCAAGCCCTGCAATTTTGTTTTCCACAATCCAAAAGAAAGGGCTTTTATTGCGCGCATCCGCCAAGCGACGAAGCGAATATATAAAATCATCTGCGACAAACATTCGCGCACTGGATTTAAATGAAGCGTGGGGATGAAAAGAAATATTCTTCTTTAAAGGAATTTTGTAGACGAGGCCATCATTAGAAATTTTTGGCATTTCCGCCGCTAGCAGTGGCTCGATTTCGAGGGGGTTACTTTTGTATTTAAAATGGTACAGGCCTTCGTAAGCCTGCGCCGACATCTGGCTTGAAAAATAATCCTGCGCAAGGATGGGGTCCAGACTTGCCACATATTCACGGGTGTACCCATAGAAAGTATTCGTTTCTCGGTGATTTTTTTTTGTGCAGGCTGAAACGGCGAGCGCTAATAGGAATGCTAAACTCAGGGAAAAACGCATGATTTAGCTTAATAGAATTTTGAATTTTTTCAACAACTCGTGTTGGGTGCAACCCCTGTGTGTGCTTGTGCGTAGGCGAGATTGTCTCGGACTCCTATCCTCGACCCTTCGGGCTCCCTTTGGTCGCTCAAAAATAGCTTCCTGCTATTTTTGTCGAACTCGCCACGATAGGCTTCGCGTCTTGCGTACCCCGGAAATTAAAAAAGCTATCCCTTTGGGATAGCTCTTTTTAATTTGGCGGAGGATGCGAGATTCGAACTCGCGTTACCTTTTGGGTAAACTCGCTTTCCAAGCGAGCGGATTCAGCCACTCTCCCAACCCTCCGTATTTGCGTACATTAGCAAACTTGTAGTTCGTCTTAAAGGGAATATGCGTTGGCCAAAAAAAACCCCGGTAATGTACCGAGGTTTTGTCGTGCAGCTGCAAATGAGCAGCGTATTATGGCTGCGCAGGTGCTTGAACTGGATCTTGCATTGGCGGTGGAACATCATCACCTGGCGCTGGTGCTTCAGGAGCTGTTGGTGCGGCTTCCTCAGTGGGAGCCGGAGTTTCCTCAACTGGTGCTTCAGGAACTTGAACCGGAGCTGGAACAGCGATGAGATCCATGGCTGCTTTCACCACAACTTGAAATGGAGCATCAATAGCATCCATAGCATCCATAAGAGGAGCCATTTGTGTATCGGCGTCTCGTTGAATGGAAGCGGTTACGGCAGCGATCAGAGCTTGTGCTTGCTGTTGAATTGAATTCAATTGACCAGAGGTCTCGCTGATTTGGGCTAACTGAGGGGCAACCGAAGTACAAAACTGTGCGGCGGCCGTAACATCAGCAACTTCGCCAGCCGCTGTTTTACATCCTGATTTTGTGATTTCGGGTTGAATGTAAGTGAGAAGTCCGCAAACACCGGCCACAGCTTGATATACTTGAACTTCCACAGGAGGAACTTGCTGTTGAGCCAGCGCAGAAGCCACAACGATCGCAAGAAGAGCTTCTTTGGCTTCTTCGATAGTTACGCCTTTTTCTTGCGAGTATTTTTCTGCTTCTGTTTGAAGTTCAGCAGCAGCAGTTGTACTTAACTCAGCCTTCATTTCCGCGACCTTCGCGTTATATGGATTAACAATAGCTTCGATAAGCGCTTTAGGACTCGCAACAAACAATTGGATATCTTGACGAGCTTTTGCGACGTCTTGATTGTCGCCACCAACGATGGATAGTAGTTGTTGATCGACTGTTATTTCGGCGTCCGAAGCACAGGCTACTTTGTAAGTGAGTAAAACTTGTTCTTCAGCTGTTTGCGCCGATGCGATGGATGCGGCGGTCGCGATAAGAGCAGTTAAAATTATTTTTAGCATATTAGAATTCTCCTTCTATTTTGATGCTGTGGATAGTAGCAGAAGGACAAACAAAGATCGCAGAAATAAAGAAAATTGAAAAAATACCACAAATAAAAAAGGAGACTCAAGGTCTCCTTTTTCGCTCTTATTTTTACAACATCGTCTTAGCGAGAGAGTATTTGTATCACTCTCTGTAGAATGTCGATTTGCGAATCGTATTCCTGCGCACTGCGAGCGAAGTTAGTGTACTCCTCGGTGTGTTTAGCCTGGAAGGCATCGTAACGTCGGTTCATTTCGTTCAGCGTCGGCATAGCGATGTTTGGATCTTGCTGCTTCAACTGCGAGTAGACGGGAGCAATCGGCTGAAGCAAAATTCCTTCTGCGGTAGCTTTCTCCTGAGGATTCGTAGAATCCTTCATCGTCATTAACTGCTCAAGCGTTATTTCCTGGGCTTGCATCTGCTGAACAAACTGATTCAACAAGGAATATTCAGGGTCCATTAAGCTCGAGAGAGCAAACCCAACTGCCGCTGTGTCCTCGGAGTTCGTCAGCTCGTTGATTCGACCATCAATCGCCATCACCAAATTGATCATATCCAACAGAGTGTTCACTTTCAAAGGAACAAACAAGGCCCCGGTTTTATTCAGTTCAGTGATCGCCTGAAGTCTGGCTGCACCAATCGCCTGTGGAGAAACCTCCATGCGACCCTTTTGATTGCGCAAGTATTTAAACCTTCGGAGAATCTGACCAGCAAATGTATTTACGTTTTCTACGTAATAGATGCGGTTAAGATATCTCACAGATTCCTGCGCGATTTGCTGAATTTGTTGGATCTGCGAAGGATCACCAATGACCACGCTTACGTTTCCAAGGCGGCCGTCATCAGGAACACCTGGCATCCCGAGGTTTTCAGCCATCACACCCGTGTAAGCCTGTACAAGAGGTCCTTCGTCATTAAAGTTTACAAAAGCACGTTGCTCTTGAATTTTTTTAATCTCTTCCGAACCGAAAAGTGTTGATTTTGGAATAGCATATTCAGAACGACTGTTGTCGTGAGCGATACGCACGCCGTTAACCAAACGATCCATGATTAGGAACTGGATGTAATTGCGAAGATCTGGTTCATCCAACATGCTTGGGTTAAAGTTTTCGATGACGTTGTTGATGGATGGCGAAATCCGCATGTTTAAAAAGAGCATAGCAAACATACGGATGCTTGAAGTTCCGCCAAAATCATTAGGCTCTAGTACTTTAGCCGGATCAAGATCAAAGCGACCGCCGTCGAGGAAGTGACCGAATTCACCTTTAACAACCATTTTCTTGTCGTCAAAGAATTTTTTAGCAGCTTCGCTGGAACAAGAATCGATCACAGCGTATTCACCATAACCGAACAGCTCGCGACGTACTTTCTCCAACTCAAACAAGCTTTGAATTTTATCGGCGTCTTCAACAATACAATAACGGTTGCTGACAAACGCGATATCCACCAAGAACTTCGCGATCATGTTTCGCACTTCAAGGTGCTCAGCAAGAACCTCGGGTTCTTCTTTGCGAATCTCTTCGATCAACTTCGCATAACTCTCAACAGTATAGCCCTGTAGGTAGCCCTTGTTCATGCCCGTATATTTTCTTAAGAATCCGCGCCATTGATCGTACTTCGTTTTCAAAGACAACGCTTCGTTGAGCATAAGGTTGTAGGGGCGAGCACTTACGGCAAATTTGTCGTAGCGGTAGATGCGTGGCAGAGCATTGTACACAGTTTCGATGGAGTAGCGAACGGCTTCTTTTGGCGTTAAACCTTTATCGTGCATGTCACACATAACATCCGTAACCAAAATTCGATGCTCATCCGTACAGAACATGTAAGGTTTGAGGTTGCGAAGTGGAATCGTTCTTTCCAACGGCTTAGACGTATCAACACGAACAAAGGATCCATCACGCTTTTCAACTTCGCCTTTATAAATCCAGCGAATGGCGGCGATATCGTATTCACCCGGCATTACCTGTTGTCCCTCAGACGACGCATATTCCATGATCGATGAAGACATCTGCACAGCGAGATCAACTGGCATTTTGATGTAATTTAGTTGGTACTGGCTAAGCACTGGCCAATTGGTTTTATCCACAGACCCTTTAAAGTTGTGGCGAAGCGACAAGTTGTGACCAATCTCATGCACCACAGTAGAAACTGCATCAATTTGGCTAAACATGTCTACACAGGGCTTAATGATTTGAATTTCCTCTGGCGTCGAAACGCTCATAGGGTTGGCTTTCAAGCGTTCAGCAAGAGCATCCACTTCAGGGCAATTCTTTGCGATGGCATTGTCCATCACCATCGTAGACGAGAAGCTCGGCCCTAGATCTGCGGTTGTTGAGTAGATAAATGGAGTCATTACCCCTTGGGCCACTGAAGCCGCGT
>JAYUKO010000385.1:0-6690 GCA_043764415.1 Bdellovibrionales bacterium
AGCAGAAAAGCGAAAAGGATGCTCTGACAACAATTTGGAACAAAGGGGCCCTCAGCGTGAAGGGGCCAGAGCTTGTCAAAAGAGCCAAATTACTCGGAGTGCCGCTAAGTCTGTTGGTCTTTGATTTAGATCATTTTAAAAAAATCAACGATGGCTACAGCCACCAAGCTGGAGACTATGTTTTGAAAGAATTGGCCACGGTGATTCAGTCCAAGCTGATTCGTGGAGATGATTATTTTGCACGTTTTGGTGGAGAAGAGTTTGTTATCGTTTTGATGGCAACCAACATCAAAATTGGCGAAGAGATCGGCGAGCGCATTCGTGCAACCATCGAAAAACATGAATTTGTCTTTGATAGCAAAAAGATCCCGGTGACAATTTCTATTGGAATTTCCGAAATGGAACCCGAGATGAGCACGTTTGATGAGTTATTCTCAAAATCAGACTCCGCCCTCTACGCCTCAAAAAACTCCGGCCGCAACAGAGTCACCTGCTTGTAAACCAAAAAGGTACCAAGTACCTTTTCCGGTGATGTAGCACAGAACATCTAGAGTATATGCGCGGAAAAGGTACTTGGTACCTTTTTGGCCTACAGCTGGATGAAGTGGAAGTTTTTGTTTTCGTTGAGGTTGGCTTTCATGCCTTTGAGTAAAAATCCACAGGCTACAAAACTAAATTCGCCCGGTTTAATAAACGAGTAAAACAAAGATGCGTTTTCGACCATGTATTTTAGTCCTACACCTGCGCCACCGGCGGCTTCGCCCTTGACCTTTGCTTGGTCATTTAAAAAGACGGCGTTTAAGTAACTCACTAGTGTTTGAATCCGCAGGGAGCCGTAGGGGTCAGTACAACCAATGATCACACGCGAACTTGAATAACACGAGAAAATCTTTGCAGCTTTGCCAGCGGGAAAAGAAATATTCTGGTCGCGGCGTAAGTTTTGAAACAGATGTTTGCCAGTTTCATCAACTGGAGCGCTAAAGATCGAATTCATGTACATTTCATCAGCGACTTGAATGCAAAGCTCTTTGAGGCTGATCAGCTTGTTATCTTGCATGAGGAAAAAGTTTAACTTTTCTAAAATCGCCTGCTTTTCGTAATTCGAAGTGTACGGAATGGAAACATGATTTTCTTCGTTAGGACCCGTGTTAGGGCTAAAATTTGCTAAAAACATTGGCGAGGGGCCGGCAAAGGAACTCGGTTTTGCTATCATCAGAGCCGAAAATAAAAGTTCTTGCGAAAAATCATCGCGATTTTTATTTACAAATTGCATGTAACCGCGTTCAGCCAAGCCCAAAACTTCTTTGATGGTCGCCTTTTCGATAACAATGATTATCTTTTTAGGATCATGTAGATTTTGTATCTGCGTGCGCTCGGAAGGGTAGTGCAAAACGCTAATATCTTTTAGGATCGGCGCAACCTTAGCGAGAGATTCCTTAGTCAAAAAATCAGGGTAGCGCGATAAAAGTGGCGTCATTTTTTCATAAAGTTGAAAAAGTTTTCGGTAATGATGTCGATCTCCATCAAGTTGCCGGTAGAGTCTTTAATTTGTGGAACTTGAAAGAGACCATCAAAAGAATAGTCTTTTCCGAGATGTAGAACTACCATCTTGCGTTCGTCGATGGCATCCGAATAAAACGGAATTTTAACTGAACTCACTGAACACTTATCCGTGAGGGAATCCGTAATCTGATTGAATGTTTTTACAAAAATCACCGGGCAGTTTTCAAGGGTGATTTTTTCGTAAAGATTGGAGCATTCGGCGATCCACTGACACCATTTGCGGGTGCCGATGGAGTTCAAGCCGACAATGGCGTCGAGATCGATGGTTAAGTTTTGTTCCTTTTTCATAGCTGGAAGAGTGGCAACCTCGTTGAGATAGCCGGAGAGAACAATTTTGGAACCGTTTTGGGAAGTACCGATTGATGTTGAAAAAGCTGTAGTCATATTAGAAGTTTAACGAAAAAAGAAACCCACGTCTCGCTTTTTCTTATGGGGTTTATAAAAAACTGTGCCTCGACTTTCGATTGGGTGCCAACTATTGTCTGTTGCAGGGAGAATCTCCCAGAAAGAGGGTCGATGAAGATTTATCTTTTTACAGCCTCTGTCGTTAAATACTGGCGACCGTAACCAAAATCCAATCAAAGCAGCGATTTTAAATTTTGTTCTGAGAATAGGGGGGAATATGATCTCAGTTCAGGATAAGGATTTGGTTTACGAAATTCAAAATGGCAACCGTGCCGCCTATGCCGTATTGGTTAGAAAATACGAAAAGCTCTTACTGCGCTTGCTTTTAAAGTTTGTGAGGGACGAAGAGTTAGCTCGGGATATCATGCAAGAGGCTTTTTTAAAGACCTACATGAGCCTGTCGCAGTTTCAATTTAAGTGCTCATTTAAAAACTGGTTGTACAAGATAGCACTCAATACAGCTCGCAACAAATTGCGTGCCCTCCGCGAGACGGAAAACATCGAAGATGTAGTCATTTTAGAGGCATGTTTGATCGAAACAAACATGGTGAAGGATGAAATGCTCCAGCAGCTGCGATTGTTTGTAGAAGCGTTGCCCGACAAGCAAAAACGAACCTTGGAGCTTCGGGTGTTTCAGGACTTAAGTTTTAAGGAGGTTTCATCCATCATGAACTGTCCCTACGATACGGCGAAGGCCAACTACCGCCATGCCATGCTCAAGCTGAAGGAGCAGTTCAAATTAAGTTCTACCGCTGAAATGCCGAAAAAGGTGGTATGAAAAAATACATTTTTTTAGCCCAGCTGTTGTTTGTTTTAAATGCCTTGGCCCAGAATACGTCGTCGGAAGATGAGTTTCGTTGTTTAAGAGACTTGAGAAGTCATATGGATTCAAGTTTTTTTCATGAACTGGCTGGTCGAAATACGATTCTCTACTTTATGAAAGAGAATGGCGAGGCGGGCGTTGGCATGTTTGATCGAGCCCATAACCCAACAATGCTTGTTATCGAAGACAATGCTCTTTTAGTTTGCAATATGGACTTTGATCACAAAGGAGTCATAAATTTTAAAATTGCAGAGGAGGGGTTTGATACTCTTAAAATGGCATATACAAATGCGACTCCGCATTTCCGCTCTTCGGGTTGGTTTCCTCCTCGTCGCCCCTGCGAAAATGCGCTGACGGGACCCACTCAGACGACAGCAACCGCTGCGTTACAGAAAATTATTAAGCAAGCAATGAGAAAGTATCTCACGCAAAATGGAAGCGCCGGTGCGCTGCCCGTAAATTGTAACAGAGCTGCCGGTTTGACCGAATATGATATCCAGCAACTGCGCAGTGAAGTGGCTGGGGCAGGGACCACGCCGTCGGGATCAGATTCTCCAACCAGCAACGCCGAAGGCAATTAGAGTTTTATAGAATTGGTAAAGGTCTTCAGGCTGGCTTCAGGATCCTTTTCGTCTTCGAGAGATTTATAATAATCGAGAATTCTATTAAAATCCGATTTGAAATGTTCGTTCAATTTTTGAAAATCAGATAGATCGTTTAAGTATAATTTAAATCCTAATAAGCGGGCGTTGTTGATTTCAGCTTTATCGAAATTTACATAGCGCTTTGTTTTGAGTTTAGCTTTTATAGCTGTTAAAAAATTTTGCTTGATGGTGCTGAATTGCAGTTCGCGTGAAAGCAGAAGATCGGAATCATTTTTGTGGATTTTATACCACTCCTCGAGCTTTTTTATTTCAGCGGAGATAAATTCTGTAAATATTTTTTGGTCAAACTCATCATCTTGAATCGTTTGCGCGACTTGCTTGAAAAGTTCCTCACCCTTTTGTTGGTAAAACAAGCGGGTGCCCAAATCGCCCAAATACGTTGCCAGGCGCTCGTTAAAATTGGCGTTGCCTGAAATATAAAGGGTGGCGTGCACGGTTTCATGGATAATTGTATTTACTAAATCAATGTCCTGGTAATTGACCATGGAAGACAGCACGGGATCGCGAAACCAGCCGAGAGTGCTAAAGGCCGAAACGCCGCGCACATAGGTGTCTAAATTTTGTGTCTGTAATTCTTTTGCAAGCTCATCGGCGGGTTCAGGTTTAAAATATCCTTTGTAGGGAACGCTGCCAACTATGGGAAACCACCAAGTGTAGTAGGTGAGTTCGTTTTTGGGTGCGGCACTCACCACGTAGGTAACATAAGGGCCATCCAACTGAACATAGGTGCTGTAGTTTTTTGTTTTTTTAAGCTTTAAAAAGTCTTCTGCAAATTTTTTCGCTTCTTGCGCTAAGATCAATTTTTTTTTAACGTCGGTATTCACGCTCTCGTTTTTCAAAACATCGTCGATGGGGACAGCGCGTTTTAAAATTCGCCCTTGATGATAGGCGTTGTTAAGTAGGTAGCCCACCTGGCAAGAACAGAGGGTAAAACTACAGGCCAGCCAAAGTAAAAGAATCTTTATAGAAACCAAGAAATTCCCATTCGTGCAGCCCAATCGAAGTCTTTGACGTCTTTGTTAATCGCGCCACTGGTCCAAAATTCTAGTCCTGCCTTAAATGAAAGTCTTTGAGTAAGACGAAACTGCATGCCAAAACCGGCACTGGGAACCACGGTGGAGTTAATCTCAACGGTTTGTGGCCTCTCGGGAACTCCGTTATTTATATATTCGTAGTCGATGGATTTTTTGTCGAAGTAAGCAACTCCCGCTTTGATGTACGGAATAAACGTATCGCTGCGTTTTCCAAAGGTGAATACCAAATCGACGCCAAATAAACTGTAACGATGAGTTGTCGTCGAAGTAATGGTGCTCGAAGGAATGAATCGCGTGTTCTTTCCTTGGCTGTAACTAAACTCGAGGGCTGTCATCTCGCGAAAGTAATAAGCAAATGATGCCGTGTACGCAGCGTTTTCGTCGTAGGCACGCTGGGTTGTCCCTAATTCAGTGAGAAAGGTTTTACGGTAATTGCCCGAAAGCCCAATTTCATAATATTCATTGTATTGGGCCCAACCAACAGACGGTAGCCACAATAATAACATCCACCAACGCATTCTAGGATTTTATCAAGCGGAAGAGGGGGCCGTATAGTCCAGCGAGTCTATTGTCTGTAAGGCCCGCTTGCCTTACTGTCTGGAAGACCAAAATTACTGTCTGGAAGGGTTGTAATGGACGATAAATCGATAACGAATGCGAATATAGCCGTCCTCGTCGATCATTTCAGTGGGAGGATTTGGGAAATTTTTTGCGGATTTAAAGGCTCGTATGGGAGCTCCATCCATGTCGGAGTCGCCAGCCAACTGGAGGGGTTCCACGGCAATCACAGCACCATTTTTATCGAGTAAAACTTCGATGATGGTCACCCAGGATTTACTGACACCATCCAGCTCGCCTCGACGTTTGAGGCGCTCAAAACCGCTGATCACATTTTGCGCCCAGGGCCACACCACTTTTTCGGCCATGCGACGGTAAAACGAATAATAAATATTTTGGTCGGTGTTCAACGCAACCATATCGCCAATTTCTAACTCCGGCGGGAGGTAGCTTTGCAGACGTTGGCGAACTCCAGAACTCAGCGTGGGTTGGGTTTGCGAAATAAATAAATCGTCAGGCGAGGGATTGATGGAACGCAATTGTTCACCGAGAGAGGATTCGGCGCTTTTATTTTGTTGCGCCGTGGGATTGCTCTGCTGTTGAGGCTGCTGCATGGAGCTGATGGCTGAAGGGTTAATGTCGCGCGTGCGGGTTTGTTTTTTTACGCGCTCCGAGGACTCCGCCATCAGCGGGGATTCGGGTTCGTCACGAAATTCCACATAAAGCTTTGGTGGTTCCTTTTTTTCGAACAGATCCAAGGAGGCGACCTTAAGACTTAAGATCAGCAAGGCATGGACCATGATACTAAGGATAACACCCTGATTTAACGTCACTTTTAAAGACCTACACAAATTCTCACCGCAACCTCTCTGGAGAGCTGCAATGCTTAAAGTTGAGACACTTTTGTGCCGATATATATATAACACATGGAGGGGGAATGAGCTCAAGCGGGAATGTTATCGATTTACAGAAGCATCGCACCAAGAGGAATAAAAAGCATAAAAGCAGAGTATTGCAGAATCCAGCGTCGATCACTGATATTACAGAAATGCGTCAGGAGATCATCGCCGAAGAACGTCGCGGTGTTAAAAGAACACTTCTGACAGAATTTGTTGGTTTGCATTTAATTGTCCCTAACAAAGGGCTCACAAAGTGCGCACTTTATGACATCTCAGAAAACGGATTAGCGTTTGAGATGCCATCAGAATACGGTCAGTTTAAGGTGGGAGAAATGGTGGCGTTAAGAGTCTATCTTAACCACGAGACTTATTTTCCATTTGTCGTAAAGATCAACAATGCTCGTTACATCGACGAAGAAGGTGTACATCGTTTTGGTGGCGCTTTTCAAAAAGAAACCATCAACGAAATTGCATTGTTTCACTTCGCAAAATTTATCGAAAATGTGAGTGCCTATTTAAAAACCGATCACGGTGATGTGTTAGTCTCTGGCCTCGGAGACTAATTCTATTGCGCTCTACATTATAAAGTTTGGTTTACAAGCGTGTTGGGTTGAAGTCCAATAAAGTCTGAGACTTAGGAGTCTCAGACTGTCGGGAGGCACGCTTGGCTGAAAATCGTAAAATTGTTGTAGATACTAACGTCATTCTGTTTGATGCACTTGCCATTTGCAAATTTCAAAACG
>JAYUKO010000386.1:0-24677 GCA_043764415.1 Bdellovibrionales bacterium
ACGAACAATTTTTACCATAGCAATTTTTGGAAGCTTAGTGGCCGTCTCGCTGAGTTTCCAAAATTTTACCCTAGATAATTCGAATCTACGGTGGAATCCCTCTACGGGTTTTTGTGAAGAGGTCATCACTTTAAACGATGTAGCAGCGGATGGAGCGAAACTTAGACAAGGAAGTAGTGAAGCTATTCAGTTGGCTAATGGAGCTGCTATCGCGCTGGCGGTTCGCGAGTCCATAGCAAAAATCTCAGGACCAGACTCTCCGTGCTCTGGTAGACCGAATCGCTTTTTAGTAAAAATTCAATTGGGTGAGGGCACATGGCACGTGAAGGCGCAGGGTGCCGGAATGTCCACGAGCAGAAATCTTAATAGGGTAACGGCCAACGTGGCTGATTTTAGTATGATGCCGCGGAGCGGAGATCGCGCTTTGATATTTACAGGCGCCGGTCGGGATACGACGAAGCTTCTTTACAACGAATATTCGATTCCCTTCTTCGGGGTCGGAGCGAATAATCTGACAATTTCAAGAATGACCCTGCAGGCTGCAATTCCTGCCGTTTACGAAAAAGACGGCATTAAGTATACCCATGGTCGCAAAACAACCCAAGGCGAGATAATGGCGATAAATGCCTCCGAAGGATATATACTTTTGCGTTTGGATGCTGGGTATCCTGAGCCCCCGGCGCTCGATGCAAGTTTCCGAGAAGAATGTGGCTTAGAAGGTCCCTCCGGGATAGTCCCTTGTGATAACATGAATGCGATTAAAAGATTCGCGCGCTCTTCATTATTAAGTCGGCCCTATTTTCCATTCACTGCTAATAAGCAAGTTCCTTTGAATGCGTACTCTAGGGAAAATAATTTCCGGGTTGCCTACACCGCTTACCAAAAAGTGGACCGCCGCACTTATAAGATATTTACCGATACGAATGATTTCCGCGTTGGAGAACTTGTCGCATTGAAATCGAAGCATGCTTCTGTTTTAGTTTTCGCGTTCTATCGCGAGCTAAATAATCTTAGGCGTGCAACCGGCAACATCAATATCGAAAATATCCGGTTTTTAGGAGAAGGGCGTGGGATATTGAAAAACGTCGAGGGCTCAAAGTACATCAACAACCGCATCGAAACCATGGAGCCCATCGGTGGTATCGAGTCGGCAATGGCTACCTGCGCGGGTGGAGTGCAGCTGCATGAAGGCCACAGCCACATTGTCGAAGGAAATTATTTTCGAAGCCTAGGAGATGATGGTATCGCGATGTTTAACCTGACCAGAATGAATGCTTTCGGAGAACTTTTAACGTCACGGATTTCTAGTAACATTATCCATAATAGCTGGAACCGAGGTATTTATCTTGAGGACCGAACTGAGACCGATGAATTCGGGACACTTTCTAACCTCAACTGCGTCGATGGATCAGGATGTGCGCGCCAGTTTGAGTTCCCGCATATTTTGCTTAGAGATAATATTCTCGACAAAAGCTACATCAATTATGCAAATTCAGGACATTACGAATGAGCTGGCAAATCGTCTATTCTCCAACCTCCTTATGGTTCCTCTACTAGACGCCGCAGTGTTTCGACTTGCAATCAAAAGCGCTTCGATTATGCCTTTTGTTCGGCGAGTTGCTTTCCCGGCGCCCACCACAAAGACGCCGCCGCCATGAACGAAGTGGCCCCAAGCACCTCGTTAAAATAGCTCTCCGCAGGGGGGTTCACAGATGCGGGATATCGTGATATCGATACCAAAATCACGATTCCAAGTTAGGAGACTCCATGAAAATCACTAACGATAGCGTTGTTTCATTTCACTTCACTTTAAGCGTCAATGGCACAGCCGTAGAAAGCTCTTTTGAGAGTGAACCATTGGTGTACCTGCACGGGCGTAATGCCATTGTGCCGGGCCTCGAAGAAGCCCTAGCGGATCATGTCAAAGGCGACAAACTAAATGTGACTCTTCCTCCCGAAAAAGCCTATGGGGTGCGCAACGAAAATCTTGTACAAAAACTTCCACGGGATCAATTTCCTAAAGATGTGGAAGTGGGCATGCAGTTTCAGGTGGATGGCCCGCAGGGCCCCATGATTCTCACTGTGTCTAGCGTGTCTGATACGGAAGTGATCATCGACGCTAATCCCGAACTGGCAGGACAAACTCTCAATTTCGAAATCGAAGTGATGGATGTGCGCACCGCCACCAAGGAAGAACTCGCCCACGGTCACGTGCATGGCCCCGGCGGCCATCATCATGGGTAGTCTGTGATGGATAATCTATGACGACCATCTACATCGATGCCGATGCATGCCCGGTGAAGGACGAAACTTATAAGGTGGCAGCGCGCTACAAATTAAAAGTGGTGCTGGTGGCCAATCAATCCATGAAGGTGCCGTTAGATCCTTTAGTGCAAATGGAAGTGGTCAGCGGAAGTTTTGATGCCGCCGACGACTGGATTGTGGAGACTGCCGTGATGGGCGACATCGTTATCACTTCGGATATATTGCTGGCGCAAAGATGTGTTGGCAAAAAAGTTCGCGCGCTGAGCCCCAAGGGTGACGAGTGGACCGAGGACAACATCGGAGGCGCGGTGGCCAGTCGCGAGCTGATGCAAAACCTGCGACACATGGGAGAACATCGCGGCCCTGCCCCTATGGACAAACGCCATCGCTCGCAGTTTTTAAATAAGCTGGATCAGATTATTCAATCTTTAAAACGAAGCTAGAGTCTCGAAACCATCATGCGCTTGGCCAATCCAATCGATCCAGCATTCGCGGTGTTGGCTGATGGCTGCGGATTTTGTCATTGGTTGCAAACGAGTTAAGGGTTTCCACCAAGATGTTTACTTGCTCGCCCATACGCTGCACCCGGCCTTCGATGGTTAAAAACCGCGAGCTTCTAAAAGTGCTTTTGTATTTGTCGTAGATTTCGGGTCGCAGGATTAAATCCATGGTGCCGAATTCGTCCTCCAAAGTGATAAAGCCAAAACCTTTTGCTGGGGGCGGTCGCTGATCCACCAGCAAAATTCCCGCCACCGAAATCATTTTTTTTTTGCTTACACTTTTAAGAAGCCTAGAATTAAGCGGCGGCAAGTGCGGTAGCTCCAGTCTTAACAGCTTCATCAAACTTCCCTGCAAACTGTAACCGGTCACGCGGTAATCGATGATGGCCTCTTCGAGTTTTGTCATGGGCGCAAACAGGGGTCTTTCGTCTGCGAGTTCTAGGTTTTCGTCAAAGAGACTCAGCTGCTGACTTGCTTTGTGGCGCCCGAGTAAATTTTTAAACTCTAAAGACTTCCAAAAAGAATGGCGGCGGTCCACACCAAAACATTCGAAGCAATTGTTAATGGTTAAATTGCTCAGCACATCGCGATCAAAATGCGTTCGGGCGATAAAGTCTTCGATGGATTGAAACTCGCGAAGTCCCCGCTGGTGAATCATCCCCTCCACGTCGTCTTGGCGAATCTTTCGCACATTGCGAAAGCCCATGCGCAGAGTTTTTGCGCCTTCCATCTGCGCATCCCACACCGAGAGCTGCGGATGAATGGGCAGCACCTTCACTCCGCTGTTTCTAACGGCTTCGTTAATTAAAAAATCCACATGATAAAATCCCATGGGCTGGGAATTGATCAGCGCACAAAGGTACTCTGCGGGATAATGTCTTTTTAAATAAGCCGACTTAAATGCTAGCGATCCGTAAGATGCCGCATGGGCTTCGGGAAAGCCATAGCTTGCAAAGCCTTGAGTGCGATTTAAAATATCTGTGGCGAGGTTTTCTTTAATTCCATTTGCTATAAGAGCTTTGTACAATTTAACTCCTTGGCTTTCCACACTGGAGGCGCTTCGCTCCTTTCCCAGTGAGCGACGAAGCTGGTCGGCCTCCGCCGACGAAAACCCACACACATCCATGGCGATTTGCATGATCTGGTCTGGAAACATGGCCACGCCATGGGTGCGCACTAAAATTTTATCCATGGCGGAATTTCCGCTGGTAAAACGCCGCCCACGTTTGGCTTCGGCGCGACCGCGCAAATAGGCGCGACTCATTCCGCCTTTGCTCATGCTTGGGCGAATCAACGCCACTTGAATTGTCATTTCGTAGGGACTGCAAGGCTGTGTGTGCGGTAGTGAACTCATTTGCGCCCGGGACTCAATTTGAAAACAACCCGCCGTCTCTGCTTTATGAATCATTTTGTAGGTGGCGTCATCATTCACCGGAATGTCCTGCCACTCCATGCCCACAAGCGCCGTGGCTTTGCGAATGGCTGTGAGAAAACCGATGGAGAGAATATCGATCTTCATCATTCCCAAGGTTTCCAGATCGTGTTTGTCCCACTGAACAATGGTTCGCCCATCCATGGCGGCGGGCTCGATGGGTACGGTCTCTACCAGCGGCTCGTCGGTGATCACAAAACCTCCCGAGTGGGTGCCAATGTGCCGGGGAAAGTTTGCAATCTCCCTGGTTAAGGTGCCAACAAACACGCCTCGATTTGCGTGCTCGCGCGCCAGTTCCGTAAACCGCTGGCGCACCACATCGGCTTTGAGTACGCCCACGTCCACACCGATGGCTTTACAAATTTCGCGAAACGCGCCCGCAGTTTTGTAGGTGTGCACCGCCGCCACCATGCCGGCGCGGTGCCGCCCGTAGCGGGAAAAAATCCCCTGAATCACCTCTTCCCGGCGCTCGTGCTCAAAATCCACATCGATGTCTGGAGGATCCTTGCGGGCCACATTGGCAAAACGATCAAACAGAAGATTGCATGCAATGGGATCCACCGCCGTGATACCCAAGGCGTAACACACAATGGAGCTCGCTGCGGAGCCTCTGCCTTGAAACACAATTTTTTTCTCGCGCGCTTCTTTTAAAATATCGTGCATCGTAAGAAAATAGTCTTCCTCTCCCCGCGCGGCAAAAAAATCAAGTTCGCGGCGAATCTGCCGATCTACTTCATTGGAAATAAAACCTTTGTAGCGTTTTTTTGCTCCTTCGAGCACCAACTCGCGAAGAAAGCTCTTGGCTGTATGGCCCTTGGGCACAGCTTCCCGCGGATAATTGTATTTGAGCTCGGAGAGCGAAAAGCGACAGCCCCGTGCGATCTCTTCGGTGGCTGCTAAAGCTTCGGGAAGATCTTCAAAAAGAATTTCCATTTGTAGTGGTGATTTTAAATAGCGCTCTTCGTTACTAAAAAGTTTAAACCCCGCTTTATCGAGAGTTGTTCCTTCGCGAATGCAGGTTAAACAATCCTGTAACGGTCTCCGCGTGGGCTCGTGGTAGTGAACATCGTTTGTTGCAACAATACTTAGTCCGTGGGTGTCCGAAAGTTTATAGGCTTGAGTATTTCTTACGTCATCCAGGCCGTCTACATAACGACAAAGTCCTAAATATATTTTTTTATCAAAAAGCCGTTTTAAAACAGCAAAATTATTTTTTTCGTCGTTTTTTAAAATGCACACAAGCTCCGAGGTGCCGGGAAATCGTTTGCTCAAAAATTCAAGCTCATCGAGAGTGATGGCGCCTTCGCCCTTTTGTTTGCCAGCGTGCACTTGCGTGATGATTCTGCACAGCAGTCCCCACGCGGCTCGTGTTTGTGCAATCAAAGTGATGGCTGGATGTCCGGCGACAGTGATTTCGGCGCCGCAGATGAGCTTAAACCCAGGAGCCTGATCACGGATCGCTTCATAGGCGCGGGGCAGTCCGTAGACGCCGTTGATATCACAAATACCCAGGGCGTTCATTCCTAGTTCCAGGGCCCGCTGAATATATTCTCGCGAATCGGAAGCTCCGCGCAGAAACGAAAAATTAGATTTGCAACTCAGCTCCACGTACATGGCGCTTACCCGTAATAGCCGTGCAGAAAAAACTCCCGCGCCGGCGTTTCAAAGATCGAAACCTTTTGATAGTTTTCGAGCACCACTTGGTGATAATTGCGGTCGTAGGTATTTTTAATTTCTGCCTCTGGTTTTTCAAACCACCCACCGGTGATACGTTCGATATTTTTATGCCATTGCAAAATATGATAGCGTTTTTTTTTAATGTGCACAAAACCTGCCGTGACTTCGATTTTGATTGGATAACGACAAAGGTACGTAGCCCGCTCGGGGATCACCTCTTTTAGGTCGGGAGCATTCTGTTGTGCCACATGCGGAGTATCGTACACTTTTCGCCAACTGCGCTCGGGCCTACGATCCTCGGTGAGTGCGGCCTGGTAGATGTTTTCTTTTCCAATCATTTCTATCAATTGGTTATGCAGCGAATGCATTTGCTCAATTTGTTCTTCGGTATTATCAAACACATTTTTTTGCCCACCAGTGAAGGACACTGTTTTTACTACCGTGATTTGCACACTTTGAATTGGCGACCGCACCGGCTCTTTTTCGAAGTCTTTGGCCAAGCGCTCGCGCAAAATCTTAAGCGTACCGAGAGTTGATCCCTGGGGAGCAAAAAACTGAAAATTAAAAATTCGCACGGGCTTTGGTGTTGTGGAAAACTTTTCGCACTGAATTTGGACTTTCAAGGCCATGGCTTTTTTGTTGCGCGCGTAAAGCCGTGAAAAAATGCGATCGAGCTGGCCTTTCATTTCAAACAGAATGGGTTCAAGCTCTCCGTAAAATTCACAGGAGCCAAAATCTTTTTTTTCGCTGATCACTTCTTCGGGCTGCCACAGGGGCCAGCCGATAAAATCACTCATGCTCACTCTTTGGTGCGCAAACCGCCCCACCACGCCGTATCTTTCGATCAAATTGCCCACAGGAATTTTTTTAAAGTCTTTTAGAGTTTTAATGCCCAGGTCCGAAAACGTGCCCACCATTTTTAGAATGGCTTTTCTTAAAATATCATCGCGGCAAAAGGGATCCACAAAGTCGATCAGCGCGACGAGCGGCAGCTCATCCACCGTAGTTTTTCCAAACTTAGCAAAACATAGGGAATCAGTAATATCCTGCCCGATGGCCACCGAGGCTTCCTGCGACGTGCGTTTTAAAATCACCGAGGTGCGAGCGAGAAAGGTGTTTTCGGAATAAAGTTTTTTGCATTTGCCGATTTCGATAAAAATAGCTCGCTCCTCGCGCACCGAGATCTGCGGACTGAAACGCAAAAAATATTCGGCGATCTCCTTTACCGGAGCCGCCTTATGGAACCAAACACAGGCGGTTCTCATCCCTGGAGCCCATGCTTTTGCCTGGCCACAGTGATGTCCATTCCGTCACCCGAAAAATGAATATCCATTTGTAAAGCAATGGGCCACGCCGCAGAAAACTTTTCTTTGGCTAACAAAAACAACGTGCTCTTTGATTTTTCGGCAAGCAATTGAAGCCGTTGAAAGACTCTCACTTCTTCAAAAGCCGTTGGCGCCACAACAAATGGATAATGACCACTTTGCAGAGCCAACCGCAGGGACTGCTGGAGATGGATCGACGAAGTGATAAATTTAATTCGCTCCAGCGCAATTCCCCGCTGATGAATCGCCGTGGGATTAACGCTGGATTCTTTTTCACACCAAAAGATCAGAGCGTCTTGATGCAGCTTAAAAAGCTCAAGCAGCCACTCTGTGCGCGCATTGCCCATCAACTCCACAAGAGATCCTTTGGCAATGCCAGGAGCAAACCTCGGAGCGTTCCAAAAGTCTTTTTCTAAGGCCTCAGGGGGTGCTGTGAGTTTTTTGAGGTTTTTAATCGCTTCGGCCTTGTTCATACATCCTTCCTAAAAATATACGGTAAATGTACGGTATCAAGTTAACGGCGGTGGGCTGCCTAGGTCAAGGGCACTTGGTGAATTTTGGACTGCGTAAACTGCTGTTCATTTAAGCATGTTGTTTGCTCAAACCGTGCGTGCCTCGCAGCTTTGAGCTATAGTTGCCACATGTGCGCAAACTACACTTTTAAAGCTCATCACAACGAACTGCAAAAAGCCTTCGAACAGCTAAAAATTGATGGGGCAGCTCCTTTTAGCGAAGTGAAGGAGTCCATTTTTCCTTTTACCTACGCACAGGTCATCACTGCACGAGACCAGGAGCTGGTTCTCACCGCCAAAAGATATTCTCTCACGCCCGCCTGGGCAAAAACACCTAAGGTGAAATGGGCCACCTACAATGCGCGCATGAACAGACCCAACGACAAAACCGCAAACGGTCTGGAGCACATTTACGATATACCCACGTGGAGGGAACCCTTTGCCAAATATCATTGTCTCGTCCCGATGACTGATTTTAAAGAGTCGTGTTACGAAGGCGAAGCCAGTGGTCACATTGTTAAGTTTGTTCCCAAAGAAATAACTTTTCTGTTTGCCGCCGGAATTTACAGTGACTGGGTGGACGCAGCTACCGGTGAAATACTTTCCACGTTCGCAGTCATAACAACCGAGCCCGATGCGTATATTAAAAATACTGGACACGATCGCTCACCGGTGTTTTTAACACCTGCTACAGGAGTGAAGTGGCTGTCGGCGTTTAACACTGGAAAAGAGGCCTATGATTTTTTGGCGGCAGAGCACAGCCGACCTGCACTGGAATACGCCGTCGAAAGAAAATTAAAATCTAGCACTTAGACTGATGCTCACAGACCAATGTCTCAGAATAGAACTTCGCTGTTTTTCAATGAATTCGAAAATGATAATCTTAAATGTACGTAAGAATAAATCGAGGTGCCAATGCTCTCCATCCTCATGCTGCTCATAAATTTTTCCAACGCACAGATCACACAAGATCAAATCATGTCCATGATCACCGCCCATGCGCAAAAAAAATCTCTCACGCAAGATACTGTTTGTGCCAAACTCAAAAAGTTAACAGAAAGTAGCGACTGCCTTCGGCGGCAAGTATGGCTGGATCTGAACTCAGACACCCTGGATGCCAACCATGTTCACACACGCCCTGTGCATGCCACTCTGTTTAAAAACCGAGACGACAGCGCACACCCTTGTGCCATCGAAATGACTATCGATCCGGTTAAAAAAACCATCACGCAAAACAAGCCAAAATGGAGCTGCTGGACCCCTGATACCAGCGCAGCTCCAGCACCCAACGCCCAGTAGGACTGTCCGACACTTTTGTGAAATTAGAATTTCGAGAAGTAATGCCTATGTAGGGTAACTGGGTGTCAGAGGCAAAAGAGTGTATTTCTGTTTAGTAATGTCGGGCTCTGTAACATCCACTTCGACCATATAAGGCACCAAAAGAGCCGTATCATAAACAAAAAAGATCAACTGCTCATCGCTGATCTTGGGAGTAAATATCGTGGAAAAATCGGGAACGTCCATGGCCCGCGGGCGCGCCACCGGTTTTTTTGTCACTTCAACCACCGCGTCGCCGGCAATACGTTTTCGGTAAGCTGACTCGTAAACCAAAGGATCGTCCACCACCTTGTAACGCGAGCGATGGGAAAAGTGCGTCAGCATACGAGCAATGATGAGAGCGTTTTCGGGTTTCACCAAACTCTTCACGTTGGCAATAACGTCGCCCCAACTGTTGTAAGTAGCGTTATCGATAATGACCGTTGGATAATTATTTTGCGTGTAACTCAGAAGAACTGACGGAAATTGACTCATGGATTTATATTATAAGCTATTTGAGCAAAATCCCATCGTTTTTTTTAAAAAAAGGTCTTACAATAAGTGCACAAGCATGCAGCTTAAAATTTGCGAACTCAACGCTGAAAATCTTTTCATCTCACTCGAGCACTACGAGGGTGGTGGCTTTGAAAATTTAACCGAAAGCCAATGGCGAAAACTGGCCCTTCCGCAATTGCGCAGAAAACAAAAACCAATCAATAAAATTTGGGGCCTAGTTGACGCCATCGAAGACATCAAACCAGATATTCTGATGCTCATCGAAGTGGGCGGCAAAGAGTCGCTGGATCACTTTAACCATTATTTTTTAAAAAATGCGTACACGGCGCATTTTATCGAAACTAATTCCAATCGCAGCATCGACTTGGCGTTTTTGGTTAAAAAAGATTTGCACTGGAGCACTCAAACGATGTCCAATCGCGAAACGCCGGTGAAAATCGACTCCTATAAAAATTTCGACGCTGCCTTTCGTTTTTCGCGAGATGTGGCAGAATTGCATCTTTTTGCAGGCTTAGAACTCAAGTTGATCCTTTTGTTAACGCATTTAAAATCCAAGATCAGCACCGATAAGGATTATCAAGGGCGCGACAAGCGCCGGGCCGAGGCTGCGGCACTCAGTTCTCTGTACTTAAAACTTGGTCAACGATACCCCGAAATTCCCGTCGTGGTGGGCGGCGATTTTAACTCGGACCTCAAGGGGCCCGAGCTTGAGCCCTTAATGCAAACCGATCTCACCGATTTCCATGAACTCCTTGGCAGCCCCCTTGAGGCGCGGTTTTCGCAAATGCACTTTGACTACAAAGGACAGCCGCAGCCGCAAATTCTGGATTATCTTTTAATCTCGCCGCACCTCAAAGAGAAGGTTGTCGCCGAAAAGTCCTTCACCTATCGCTACAAGAGCTTTTACGATACACCCCATCCCCTCCCCACCACCGTGAGCCAGCGCTATCACATGCCCTCAGACCACTTTCCGCTCGTTCTCACCATTGATATCGATTGATATATAACGAGTAAAAACTGGTGATTCTTTTCAACTTTCGTGTATAAACTAGTGGCATAACTCACTTTCCCTTGAGGCTCCCTTGAAGTTTGAAAAATTCCATCTCTCCGACGATCTCCTGCGCAATTTGAACGAAAATGGCTTTCATCGCACCACCGACATCCAATTTAAAACCATCCCGTCGGTATTAGCTGGCGAAGACGTGCTCGCCATATCGCAAACCGGAACTGGCAAAACAGCGGCTTTTGCCATCCCGCTGATCAACATCATTCATAGCAACAAATCGAGCAAACGTAGCGTTGGGGTGAAATGTTTGATCATGGTTCCAACTCGCGAACTTGCCCAGCAGATCTGCGAAGTGTTCAACCAGTTAGCAAAGCACACCAAAGTCAAGCCCTATGCGGTCTTTGGCGGTGTTGAGCACGATTACCAAATTCAAAAATTGCAAGATGGAATCGACATCATTATTTCAACACCGGGTCGCATGTTTGACCTCGTTCGCAACGGCTTTTTAAGTCTAAAAAATGTGGAGCATCTTGTGGTGGACGAAGCCGATCGCATGTTGGATTTGGGCTTTATCGACGACATGCTCGAAGTCAAACGCCTGCTTCCGCGCCGGCACCAGACGCTTTTCTTTTCGGCGACGATTAATACAAAAATCAAAAAGCTGGCTTACAACCTCATTCATCAAAACGCGATCCGCATTCAAATATCTCCAGATGATCCGGTTTCGAAGAACATCACCCACAGTTTGGTTCATGTTGACATGGACGATAAGCGCTTCTTTTTAGCCGACTACATTCAGCAAAACGCCGGCGGCAAGTTTATTGTTTTTGTGCGCACACGGGTGCGCGCTGAACGTGTGGCAAAGGCCCTCGGCCGCGTCTCCATCGACAGTAAAACCATTCACGGCGAAAAGGACCAAGCGGATCGCGAAGAGGTGATGCACGCCTTTCGCAAAGGTCAGTGTAAAATTTTAATTGCCACCGATGTGAGTGCTCGCGGGATCGATATTTCGGACGTCACCCATGTGATCAACTACGACATTCCCGAAAAACCCGAAAATTACGTCCACCGCATTGGCCGCACCGGACGCGGTTTTAATAAAGGCATTGCAGTTTCGTTTTGCGCGCCCGAAGAAAAGATTCAGCTGCAAGAAATAGAAAAGCTGATCACTAAAAAAATTGATATCATTAAGGTGAGTAAAATCGCCTACGAAACAACCGTTCAAGTGGGCATGCAATCGGCGACGCAAGCTGGGGGCAAGTTGCCCACACAACCGAGTTTTGAAACCTTACCTGCCGAACCCGAGCTGGCCGCCGACTTAAACCTCAGCTTTAGCGAACTTATCGAACGCGAAGAAGCTTTTGAAAAACAATTTAAGAAAAGTAAGAACAAAACAGTCAAAAAGACCGCATCTCGCAAACGTTAATTAATTGCGAGGTCGTCATCAATCCGTCGCAATTAGTGGAAACAAGCGGTGGCGCGAAGACTTTTGAATTTAGGTTCTCCAACAGAGGCACCGTGCCCGTCGATGGATTCACCTTTTACATTGTAATACGGAGGTGAGCTAGCTTCGAAGGCTTGCACGCCGTCAACAAGACCGATGTAGGCTGCGCCTTGATTGAACGAACTATAATTGTCGTCTTCCTTGGTAATAAATTGACCCATGCTTGCAATCGGCGTTGCTGTGCCCGGCACGCGAAACCAGTCGGCAATGGGAGTGGCGCTGGGATTGACAGTGTCGTCCACATCGTAGGGAGAACCCAGCATACACACAAACTTAACACCAAAGTTTTTGGCGATATAGTAGGCTTGGTTTCCGCCTTGCGAATGCCCACTCACTTTAACGTCAGCCCACGTAAAGGTTGCGGGCTGAATATTTGTTGGCAGCGGAAAGTTTGGAACAGTCTTTAAAAACGTCAGTAAAACTTCGAGTCGATATTCGATACTGTTGTACTCGTCTGTTGTACGCAAGGGCGTGTAATCAATTCCCGTGAGAACTTCGGCGCGCGCTTCGCCGGCACAGTTGTTTCTCGTTTTTCCAGTTCCATTTAAACAGGTATCATTAATACTAAATCGATTGTCGTAGGCGATTTGTATAACAACATACCCTTGCTCCAAAAGCTCATTAAGCCATGTGGAGGAGGGGTATTCGCTCTTCGCTTGATCGAAGGGTCTACCGTAAGTTCCAGTGAAATGAATCCACAATCCGCGATCGGGGCGATAGGTTTTTGGCACCGCCACAACATGGTAGCCAAAACCGAAGGATTTATCCTGAGCTGTGGCTGTGCCATACACGTCTTTGGTCTTAGCATCTAAGCGACTCGGCTTCAAAGCACAAAGGGAACCCGATACAACATCGAGTTGGTTGTCGCAAAACGTAAAATCCAAACTTTGATCTTCCCCTTGCGAGTCACCATTGCCAGTATCTCCATTGCCAACATCTTGCCCTGTACTGGGACTCCGCGTGTCGGCGCTCATAGAACTGCTACAATTGGTGTAGCAAACCGCTACGCACATGAGTAGGACGAGTTGGATTGTGTTTTTTATAATTTTGTTCATTGGTTTCCCCATTCTCTTCGGTCTTTAAAGAGAGACGCTCAAGCCAAAAAAAAGTTGCGCACAACTTCAAAATTGATTCTCATTCTTGGATGAATCAGAATGAGACATGACTTCACAGGCAACTAAAGCTATGTTGTTCCCATGGCTGTTTCCACGCATCTGTATCGATTTAAAATAGAGCTGGCTGATATCTCGCGGGCGGTTTACGAAACCCTGGATTTTCGCGTGGCCCAACATCCTTCCGAATCCATAGAATATCTTCTGACCCGGGTTATCGCCTACACTCTGAATTGCCGAGACGGGCTGAGCTTTTCGGCCGAGGGTTTACACAACCCCGACGAGCCTTGCCTGCGCATCGCAAGCTCCTTTGGAGGCGATCTTTTGTGGATTGAAATCGGCAACCCCAGCGCCAAAAAACTTCACAAAGCCTCGAAAGCCTCAAAAAAAGTCAAAGTGTACACCTATAAAAATCCAAAACCTCTGCTCGAAGAAATGCAAAGCAACAACGTGCATCGCTCCGAGGATATTGAAATTTACGCGCTATCGTCGGCTTTTTTAGAAAAGCTCGCTGCGTTGATGTCGCGGGAATCGCAATGGATGGTCACTCACAACGAGGGCTCGCTGATGATTGTGAGTGGCGGTGTGACTGTTGATGGCGAGCTCACTAAAGCCAACTAAAAGCTACTGGGGCTTAAACTTTCCCCATCCCGACCACTTCTGCGTGATAGCGAATGTGCGACTCGATAAATGTGGAAATAAAATAATAGCTATGATCATAACCTTCGTGAAGATTTAGCGACAAAGCCTGCCCCTTGTCCTCACAAACTCTTTGGAAGTTTTCTGGCAACAGCTGTTTTTTTTCGTAAAACTCATCTGCGGCTCCCTGATCAATTAAAATCTTCGCGCGATGGCGACTGCCGTTTTGCACCAGGGCTGTTGCATCGTACTTGAGCCACTCGCTCTCATCCGAACCCAGGTATCCTGCAAGCGCTTTTTTTCCCCACGCCGACTGAGTAGGGTTTGCTATGGGCGCAAAGGCCGAAATGGATTGGAATTTTTCGGGGGCTTTAAGCCCGATAATCAAAGCCCCATGCCCTCCCATGGAATGACCCATGATGGAAATTTTATTGCGCGGGATTTTAAAATGATTTTGTAAAAGGTCATGCACGTCTTCGCTGATATACGAAAACATCCTGTAATGATCTTTGTAACCGGCCACAGTTGCATCTACGTAAAAACTAGCACCCGAGCCAAAATCATAGGAGTCGTGCTCCCCTGGGAGCTGAAGCCCGCGCGGCGAGGTGTCTGGACAAATCACCATCAAGCCATGATTTTGCAAATATCTTTGCGCTCCCGCCTTGGTGATAAAATTTTCGTCCGTGCAAGTGAGCCCCGAAAGCCAAATCAAAGCTCCCTGCAGTTCACCCTCTGGAATAAATGTTGAAAACTTCATTTGCGAATTGGTTGAAGACGATGAGTGTTCCCAAAACTGCGTAAGACCTTCGAACGTTTTATGGGATTTTGATAATTTTACCTCACTCATAAATCAAACTTTATCACAGAGCGAATACTCTTGCCCTCGTGCATGTAATCAAAGGCTTTGTTAATATCTTTCAGCGGCAGCGTAAAAGTGACCATATCGTCGATGTTAATATCGCCCGACATATATTGGTCTACATATTTGGGAAGCTCCGTGCGCCCTTTTACACCACCGAAAGCTGAACCTTTCCAGACCCGACCGGTAACAAGTTGAAACGGTCGTGTGGAAATTTCCTGTCCAGCACCGGCCACACCAATCACGATAGACTGTCCCCAGCCGCGATGGGCACATTCAAGGGCTGCGCGCATCAGTGCCGTACTGCCAACACATTCAAACGAATAATCCACGCCCCACTCCGTCATCTCAACAATCACTTGCTGAATGGGCTTATCGAATTTTTTTGGATTTATAAAATCAGTGGCTCCTAGTTTTCGCGCAAACTCTTCTTTTCCATCGTTAATATCAACGGCGATGATGCGCGAAGCACCGGCCATTCGTGCGCCTTGAATCACCGACAGTCCAATTCCACCCAAGCCGAAGACAGCCACGGTGGCGCCTTTTTCAACTTTTGCAGTGTTCAACACAGCGCCAATTCCCGTTGTGACTCCACAACCCAAAAGACAAATCTTATCAAGCGGCGCCGCAGGATTCACTTTTGCAAGGGCAATTTCCGGAACCACCGTGTACTCAGCAAAGGTGGAACAACCCATATAATGAAAAATTGGTTTTCCATCTTTCGAAAATCGCGACGTCCCGTCGGGCATAAGCCCCTTTCCTTGCGTAGCGCGAATGCGAACACACAGGTTGGTTTTTCCCGACAAACAAAATTTACATTCCATGCACTCCGGAGTGTAAAGCGGAATCACATGATCGCCTTTTTTTAAACTGGTCACTCCCTCCCCCAGTTCCATCACAATTCCACCGCCCTCGTGGCCAAGAATCACGGGGAAAAGCCCCTCAGGGTCTTCTCCCGAAAGCGTAAAAGCGTCGGTGTGGCAAACACCGGTGGCCATAATTTTTACCAATACTTCACCTTTGCGAGGACCTTCGAGATCCACCTCTTCGATACTGAGGGGGGCTCCAGCTTTCCAGGCAACAGCGGCTTTTACTTTCATGGTGACTCCTTTAAAACGCTCCTTATAGCACACATCGAACTGTTGACCAGATCCGTATGATTGCAATACTATTTTATAACGAGTTTTAGCACACGCGTTGTGAAGAATGGGGCTCTCATGTCAGTCAATAAAAAACGAGGCTTCGCACTTGTCGTCTTTATCGTCGTCTTTATCTTAGTCGTTCTCTCTTTTTTATTTTTTAGATCCCCATCAAAGAACAACCACGAGGTTTCCGCGGTCACGACTTCGGCGCCGACAACTGCGCCGTTATCTATCACTGCGAGAATTCCGGCATCTTTACCATCATCAAAAACTCAAGCAGTCACTACATCACCTATCGCACCTACGATTGCGGCTCAGCCGGCCATACCTCTAGAAGTTGCTGAGGCCCGAAGCAAATCGAAAATGACCTTGAGCAGTGCCTACTCGGCACTAAAGGCCTTTCGGATGGAATTTGGAAGATTCTCTACGGATTTACGTTTCGTGGGTTTTGCTCCCTTGGAATATCAAGAAAGTGAAATCGTGAAATACAAAATCGGTTTCTTGCAGTCATTTACACCGAACGAGCGAATCGAGATTCGAAATTACAAAGAAAATCCAGAGGCGCTATCTACAGACACAATGGTCGATGAATCTAACAACAGCGACCGAAAAGCGAGAACATATTCAAGTTTGGCACAAAATGTTTCGCTCAATGATTATGCGCAATTTTGCAAAATGGATTGCACAGCGTCCCCAGAAAGCTTTGAACTTATTTTAGTGTATCCCCTCGAAGGCCACGGTAATGATATTTGGCTGATCAACGATAAAAAAGAACCCATCCTGGCCTGCGATGGCCTCTTAAACGATTGCTGAAATCTTCATAGACAATCGTTTGATTTTGAAATGCGCCTTTGATAGGCTTGTTTCATTATGAATAAAATTTACTCTTTTCTTTTTCTCGTTGTTTTTTCTCTCTCCACCGCCTGTTCCACTCTCACCAAAGAGCCTTCGGATGCAGAAATTAATTCCTTAGCTGCAAAGGCCTATAGCGACGTAAAAAGTAAATCCAAAATTTCGCAAAATCGCGATTGGACCGAAATGGTTCGTCGGGTTTCGCAACGGATCGCTGCGGCGTCTGGCGAAAATTTTAAATGGGAGTATATTTTGATCGACAGCCCCGAAGTGAATGCCTGGTGCATGCCGGGCGGGAAGATGGCTGTTTACACGGGGATCATGCCGGTATTAAAGACCGAAGGAGCCTTGGCCGCTGTTATGGGACATGAAGTAGCCCACGCCACTCTTCGCCATGGAAAAGAGGGCTACTCCCGCGCCGTCAAAGGAAACATTGCCGGTGCGGTGCTCGGCGGTGCCGCTATCATTGGTGGGCAGCTTTTATGTAAGACAGACACTTGTAAAAAAATATCCACTCTCGGTGGAGCGGCTGCGGGACTTGCCGTTACTTTCTTTCAGCGAAAATACGGCCGCGCCGACGAAACCAGCGCCGACAAAGAAGGCCAAATATACATGGCCCGTGCGGGCTATGATCCCGCTGAAGCTGTAGAAGTGTGGAAGCGCATGGCTGCAATGAAAAAAGGAAGTGCCCCCCCCGAAATATTATCAACCCATCCCGCAGACGACCGTCGCCGGGATCAACTCCAAGGATGGCTGCCGACGGCGCAAAAAATATACGAACAAGCTCCGCAGAAATACGGAATCGGCGAAGACATTCGTTAGTTCACAGCTCTTATGAAAAAAGTTTCGGTCATTATTCCTGTTTACAATCGCACCATCGAACTCACCCGCGCCGTTGAGTCGGTCTTGCTGCAATCCTACAAAGACTACGAACTTATTGTCGTCGACGATCACTCTACAGCTAATATCGAATCTGCAATCACTGCCGCACTTCCAACACAAAATCCTTATCGTCTGCTGAAAACCGAAGGCAAGGGTGTGAGTGCGGCTCGCAACACGGGGATCCGTGCGGCACAGGGAGACTTTATTGCATTTCTCGATTCTGATGACGAATGGCTGCCAACAAAATTAGAAAAACAGATGGAATTTCTTAAAGCGCACCCAGAACTTTCCATCGTCCATACCAACGAAACCTGGCTGCGCAACAAGCAGCCGGCGAAACAATCGGCAAAGCACAAAAAATGCGGCGGCGATATTTTTATCAACTGTACAAAACTTTGTGTGGTTGCTCCTTCAACGGTTATGTTACGCAAAAGTTTGCTAGATCGATTGGGCTTATTTGATGAAAGTTTTGTTGTTTGCGAGGATTTTGATTTGTGGCTGCGAATCACTGCGAGAGAATCCATTGGTTTTTCACAAGAGGCGCTCACCATCAAACACGGCGGGCACGCTGACCAACTCTCGCTGCAGCATCACTCCATGGATCTGTGGCGACTGCGCGCGCTGGTAAAGCACATCAACAACGAGACGTTAGATGGCAGTAAACAAACAGCGCTTAAAGAAAGTATGATCGAGAAAGCCGAAATCCTCCTCAAGGGGTTTCAAAAACACACTAATTATGTTCACCTTGAGGAAGTGCAAAAGTATTTAGATCTTTGCCGAAATTAAATTTCAGCTCAAATGGCAATCGCGTCAGTCTCTATCGCACTAACGAAATATCAAATCGGCCGACTAAACCGTCGGTCAGTAATCCCGACGAATCCTCTTCGAACTCCACAACCAATTTTTTGCGCTGTTCGTCCGAAATATTTTTTGTTTGCAGTAGCAAATCTTTTTCATTCAGCTCCTGAATCCAATCGTTATTGGCAATTTTCTTTCCGGTAAAATACATCTGGGTCACCAGTTGCGGGTACCCGGTGGCGCTCACCATAAAATGAATATGCGGCGGCCGGTACCATTCTGCCTCGAGGTCGGCAGGATAAAACCCAGGGATAATTGTTTTAAATTGGTAATTTCCATCTTGATCTGTGATGGCCTTTCCCCAATATTGAAATGCGGAGTCTAACTCGCGTTCGATCACCTCACCGGTCTTTGGATGTACGAAATCATGATTGGCTCCGTCGCCCACGTGATTGTAACGTCCACTTTCTGAAGCTTGCCAAATAATAACGGTGGCTCCAGCCAAAGGCTTGCAATCCATGGTGGTCACCTTTCCCTGCACGTAAACAATCTGCCCCTGGGCCTTGCCCGAAAGTCCTTGCACCACCGTCAGGTCGCTGTCGTTGGCCAAATAAATGGGTGTCGCTGGATTTTTGTTTTCCGTGACTGGCATTTCGGGCGTGCCCGGCCTTGGAAAAAACGGACCCAACGGCTGTTGAGCGCTATTTAACTTGCAAAGCTCCGCCAGTGTTTGACTGGCAGTGAGCGTTCCCACAGTGCCTGCGCCAATCTTAAAAAAACTTCGACGTGATACATTTTTTAGTAAAACATTTTTCATAGATACCCCCCGGTCATCCTTAATTGTTTTGCGTGTCGTTTAACGATCCGCTTGAGGATGTTGTATAACGGTATCTACGATTTAAAAAATGAATTAAAGACTACTTTATCATTACTTTTTTTTATGATGAGAAATGGGAATTTCCTATTACCAAGAATAAGTAGCTGTGGAATTGAAAGAATGAAGCGCGTTGGAACTGGTGCTCGAATTTTCGGACTCGTAGCGCGCGCCTTGCATTTCGAAGGACCACTTTTTCCGCAGGCGGTAGCCAATTCGCAGACCAAGACCGTTGGTGCGTAATTGATCCAGTGAGGAAACATTGGAAGAAAGATCCAGTCCAAAGTGCCACTTGCGTCGAAAATAGGTCAAACCCAGATCGGTGTCTTCCTTGGTCAACGTCCCCGCCATGTTTAACACTTCGGCCGCGATAAACCGCGTTCTTAACCCTTGCGCGTAATCTTCCATGGGCGTGTTGTAATTGTGAATTCGGTACGAAGCTCGCAGCGAAACATTTCGCGACAGCTGAACATCGCCGGCCAATAGCACGCTGTTATCAGACACCGTGGATTTTTTATCACTCCACAAAAAAACTGGCAGTTCATTAAATGTAATGAGTTGCAAACCATACTCCACAGTCCACATCCACCGGGCGCCGGTCCAAGTTGCTGCGCCTCGCGCGCCGTAAGCCGAGACGGCATCTTCGGAGGTCCAACCGTCAACGGCCCCCTGAAAGCTCCAATCACTCAGTGGATCCGTGCTCAACGAAACACTGGCACTGTTTAAGGACAGCGTGCCCTCTTCAACCGTATTGGGCATCGCCACAGTCTCTAACGAAACTCCCAGGATTTTATTGTTTTTAAGAGTGAGCCCGGCGTTGATTCCCGCAGAATAGGATTCGATGTCGGTAAAGCCCCCGCGGACGGAGGTGTACGAAGGAATGGTAAAACCATAGGTGTCAGCATTCGCCGTGAATGAACCTAGCAAAACTACAATTGCTAACAACGATGGCATCAATTTCCTTGCCGCTGAAAGCGTCGCCGTAATATATCCCGTTGCGCGGGAGTCATCCGCTGCCAGCGCTGCAAGCGTTCGCGGATCATTTGTTGTTTTTCTGGTGTAAATTTTCGAAAGCGCGCGTGCGTTTGTCGAAGCTTGTCGCGATTTTGCACGGATAATTTTTTCCAGCGCACGAGACCTTCGCGAAGTTGCTTTTGGCGCTCTGGCGAAAGTTGCTGATAACGCTTTTGAGCCTCTAACAAGCGCGCACGGCGCTCGGGGGACATCTGCTTGAACTGGGCCCAACGCTCTTGCACTAACTTTTGCTGCTCCGGAGTGAGTTTATTCCAGCGCTCCATGGCCGCGCCACCGTCCGCACTTGTCGCCTCGTCGGCCGCTCGCAGGGAACGGGTGACAATGATGGCCGGTACCGAAATGGCGCATATATTTAGAAATCTTCGCCGATCCATTCCTTGTCCTCCTTGTTTGTCGTTTTTGTATCGTCAGCTTTTTTTATCACATCGAGATCTTCAACCACGTCCCAGTCTTTCTCGTTTTCGAGAACATCCAGCACGAGCAGCAAATCGATATTTTTTAGCATTTCGGGATCTAACTGTTCCATTGTTCCAACACCTCAAGGTTTTCGAGCAATTCTAAATCTTCCAAAATCGCCAAAGTCTCATCGTCTACGTCAACATTCTCGAACGCCGACGAGAAAGCCATGTCCCCAAGCTGCCCGTTATCTTGTGGTGGAAGCTCGGAAGTTAAAGGTCTCAGTTTCCAAAAGGCCACTGCACCCAAGGCCCCCATGGTGGCGGGCACAAAATAAGCCAGCCACGTGCGACGTCTTTGAGCTCGGATCTGTCGAAGTTCCACCTGCACAGAGCGCGCGATGCGAGTATCGAGCTCTTTCCCGGTTTCTTCAGAAAGTACATCGTCCCATTTGATCATGACGGACCTCGCTTTTCGAGCAAGGTTTTTCGCGCACGAAAGATCAAGGCCTTCACCGCCGACTCTGTGGTGGCCAGCTCTCGAGCGATATCTTCGTAGGACATGTTTTCAGAAACAAAAAATAATAAAGCCAAGCGCTGTTCTTCGGGAAGTTCGTCCATGGATTTTTTTAACTGCGAAAGCTCCAATCCACGAAGCAAACTGTTCTCGGTTTCCTTGGGATCAAATTTCACGGTTTCGTTTTCGGAAATTCCCTGGGCATCCACTGTTATCATGCGCTTGTGCGAGCGCAAATTGCTAATGGACTGATTTCGCACGATGGTTAACAGCCAGCCTTTGACGCTGCCTTCGCCGCGGTAGGCGGACGCAAGCTTTACAATTTTTACCCACACATCCTGCGAAATATCTTCGGCGGCTGTGCGCTGGCGTACGATTTTAAAACTGTAACCAAAAACAATTTTGGCATACCTCTGATAAAGAGTATGGAACGCGGTCGAATTTCCCTGGGCAATCAATGTCATAAGTTCACCGTCTGTTTTGGCTTCCATCCCCTTATCTTAGGAATGAAATCCGGTTCTCTCAAGCTCTACTTTCAATGACTTAGTAAGTTCCGGTAATGTGGCTTGGAGCTTTGTAAACCACTTTACCCGTTGCATCTCGTTCAAAAGTACTTAACGACTCAAAAATTCTGAAGGCCGAGCTAAAATCCATTCGGGTGCCCATTAAAGAATGCAGTCCATAGCTGGCCTCATAAACCTGCACCCGAATGTTGGATGTGGGAAAGGTGTAAAGAATTTTTTTGGAAAACGCGCCCATCGTGGTGGTGACAGGCGCATTTGCCGCTCCCACACGACTTTCAAAAAGCGAAACAAAAAGCTCCTCAGTGTTTGGGCTTCCGATGACTCGTCCGGTATCTCCCAGCGAATAGGGTCCCCCGCCAAAGGAGCCGTAGGGCATGAGTCCATCACCCGAAACCGTGGGCGTTGTGCAACCTGCCGTTGGGCAATCAGGTGTGGGAGCATCTTTTCCCACCATCAGAGTTAAAGAAAATGCGGCTTTTCCCCCGTCACCACAAGCTTCTCTGCCTTGTGTGCCCGCGGCCACTTCGTAAGGAAGGGCCGCGATGGCGGCAGTAAAAGCAGCCACTTTGCCAAGCTCAGGAACAGACGCATTGCCTGCATTACAAGCAAGTCGCATGGTCATCATACCGCCGTTAGAAGCTCCGCTAATGTAAACACGATTTGCATCCACAAGGCCGGCTTCTTGAGTTTTGATGGCCGCGATCAAACGATCCATGTAACCGATGTCGTCGCGGTTTTTAGTCGCACCTGTAAAACCGGGCGAGGGCACACGTCCATCTTCCCAGTGCCGAGACCCAAAGAGATTGTTGAAGTTATCTAGAACACCACTTGGAAACACCAGCATAAATGGGAGACTGTTTGCGGCAGACACTGCCGGTGGGCGGCAGCTCGCACCCGCAGAATCTGCGTAACCAGTGCCATCTTGTTTAAATTTGCAAGTGGTCGTGTTTTTAAACCACGAGAAAGCCCGACCGTCGGCAATTTTTGGCAGCGAGCTTTTTTCAAAACCTGTCTCGCCATTTCCATGTCCGCCGTGGAGATAAAAAAGCAGAGGTCCCCTGGCTGTCATGCGTGTAGGCTTGTACACATAAGCAATGCGATTGATATTTTGCCCCGAAGCCAAGCGAGTTTCGCGGAGGGTGTACAAATACACTTGTCCGTCAGCGGCCTTTGGCCAGTAGCAACTGCACCAACTCACCGTGGCGCCCGCCTGATCTGTGCAGGTGATTTGTTTAGACGCCAGGTTCGCAGGACAGCTTGCTGCCGTTTTGCTGACAAACTGGAAACTGGAAGAACGAACTTGCACAGGCTCTTCGGGATTGGGAACCGTAGGTTCCACGGGAGTTTCTGCTTGCGTGTTGTCCAAATCGGCAACATCGGTCGACTCGCCAACAGTGTCGCAGCCTTGCAGCATGGCCGCGATCATCAACAGACTGAGTGTTTTAAGAATCTGGTTCATACGTCTCCCGTTACAAGAGAGACGTCGAAGAACTCAAAAAGTTGCGAATTTTTTGGAAATTATTTTTTGTCTCAAAATGATGCGATTTGCAAAATTATGAGGACGAGGGAACTACTTTACGGCCTGCTCTAACAAAATAGCCATCCCCAAAATAAGGATAAACCAGCCAAAAATATTTTTTAAAGACTTCTCTGAAAAATAGGGTGTCAATCGGCGGCCCAAAAAAAGACCAGCGATGGCAACACCCGCTGCAAACAACAAAAGCGGCCACGGCTTTGCTTCCCCTTGGACTAAATCTGCAAAAAATCCAACAAACGAATTAACTGCAATCACAAAAAGCGACGTCCCTATGGCTTGTTTTAATCCATAGCCCAACAAAAACACGAGAGCGGGAACAATGAGAAAGCCACCCCCGGCGCCGATAAAACCCGTCGTCATACCGATCAAAAAACCTTGCACCGCCACAGGAAACCAGTGTGCCGCTTGTTGTGCCTGGACGACTTTCACAGAACGAATCATTTTGTAAGCAGCAGCCAACATTAAAACGGCAAAAAGCATCATAAGAAGGCTGTCTTTAGAAAGGACGAATGCTTCGTTGCCAAAGACAGGATCAGGTAGCAGCGGCAGCAAATAGGAGCGAGCCACAAGCACACCGGCAATGCTAGGAAACACAAAGGGGAAGCTCTCCTGTAACTTAATTTCTTTTTTTAAAAAGGCAGTGAGGGCACCGATTGTTGCCACTGTGCCCACGATGAACAGAGATGCTCCTGTCGCGGCATGGGCACTAAACCCCAATAAATATACTAAAATTGGCACAGTGAGAATCGAACCGCCGCCGCCGATCAATCCCAGCACGATGCCCATTGCAAAAAATGCGAGGGCTCCGATTATCATAGTTACCTCTTGGCTGGAAAAAATTTATCAAACAAACGGAATAGATACATTCCCGCAATCATACTCAAAACAAAATAAACGGGCTTCACTTGCAAACTCGCAAGCGACGTCAATGCGGGTCCAGGACAAAACCCGGCAAGCCCCCACCCAACGCCAAACAATAGCGAACCCACCACTAAGGCGTATGTGAGATCGGTTTTTTGGGGAAGGTGCCATCGTGCTGAAAATAACGGTGCAGGTCGTTTTACAATCCAGCGGTAGGTCAGCCAGTGCACACCCACAGCTCCACCCATCACAAATAATAACGACGGATCCCAGTTCGCAAAGATATCGAGGAATCCAATCACTTTTTGTGGTTGAGTCATGCCCGAAATTCCGAGGCCTAGCGCAAAGAGCAATCCGACAAGGAAGGCGGAGAAAATATTTTTCGCGGCTGTATTTTTATCGGCTGTACTTTTCATAAATGCCCTCCCAAGAAAGTCCGCACGAGCCAAACAGACAAAATTCCTGCAACGATAAAAGTTGCAGTGGCTATGAGGGAACGAATCGACATGCGACTCACTCCACACACACCATGGCCACTGGTACAGCCACTGCCCATCACCGTACCAAACCCAACGAGAAGTCCTGCGATGATCAAT
>JAYUKO010000387.1:0-6674 GCA_043764415.1 Bdellovibrionales bacterium
TTTGCTCTACGGCGCGCTAACACTTTGCGACCATTTTTTGTCGACATTCTTTTGCGGAATCCATGGGTCTTTTTCTTGCGCCGTCTCTTGGGCTGTAGCGTGCGTTTCATCGTAACCTCTCTCTATTAAACAACATTTTCAAAAAGGAACTTTTTAAACCATAAAGCGTTAAAAAGGTCAAGGTGTTGAACTTTTCAGCATAGCCTGTTAGATCTTCTTTTTATCGTTTCGGGGGCTGTCCAAATACATAGGAATCTCGTACAAGGGTGTTTATGCAACCAGGTTTTGAACCTATCAATAATGAATCTATTTGGTCACAGGTCAAATTCAACCTGATCACCAAAAACTCAGAAAATAAGCCACTACAAACTTGGTTTAACCCTACTGATTTAATCGGTATTGAGCAAACGGCCCATGCCAAACGCTTTAAGCTGGGTGTGCCGACGGAGCTCCATAAATACTGGATCTCGGAAAACCTATTTGATCGAATTTGCGCTGAAATCTCGTCGATTTTTAAACAGCCCTTCGAGGTGGAGCTGGTTGTAACCGGAAAAGTGATCCCTGTTCCTCCCGAAAGCCCGGGCGCTCTTCATCAAGCGATGACGCAAAAGGAGCCGCAAGATTTTCAACAGTCAATGTCGCAGCCCGCGCCTGCCGAAGTTCGACGAAGTGGAGACTTTTTAAATCCTGAATATACTTTTTCGTCCTTTGTTGTGGGGCGAAATAACGAATTTGCTCACGCAACCTCTTATCGGATCGCCCAACGACCCGGCTCCGAAGGCTATAACCCTCTGTTTATCTGCGGTCCGACCGGTATGGGTAAAACCCATTTGCTGCATGCGGTGGGAAACCACATTCGCGAAAGCGCTCCGCAAACTCGAATTATGTATATTTCTGCGGAAAGGTTCCTCAACGAGTGCGTGTCCAGCATTCGCCGTGGCGAAATGGATAAATTCAAACAAAAGTATCGTGAAAAATGCGATCTCCTTTTAATGGATGATATTCAGGTTTTGGGTCGCGGCGAGGCCGTGCAGGAGGAGTTCTTTCATACTTTGAATGACTTCTTTGAAAAAGGCCGTCAGGTTGTGGTGGCCAGCGATCGTGTGCCCAAGGATATTAAAGGTTTAGAAGATCGCATTCGCACGCGCCTGGAGTGGGGCTTGATCGCCGACATCCAAATGCCAGACATCGAAACCCGAATGGCAATTATGCGGTACAAGGCAGAGCGAAAAAATATTCTCCTCCCCGACGAAGTGATTTCGTACATTGCAAAGATCTCCAAACGTTCGATTCGCGAGCTTGAGGGAAATCTTAATAAGGTAAAAATGTTTTCAGAGCTTCAGGGGCTGCCAATTAATTTGGAACTCACTAAAAAAGTTCTAGCCGTCCATGATGATAGTACAACGATTACTATAGATGAAATCCAACGCCTGGCCTCGGAACACTATAAAATTCGGATTCCCGATCTGAAATCCAAAAGTCGAAATAAGCCTATTGTTACAGCACGGCAAATGGCTATGTATTTAATCAAATTGCATCTTGATAAGTCTCTTGTTGATATCGGCCGAGCCTTCGGAAGCAGGGATCACACCACGGTTTTAAGCTCACTGCGTCGAATCGAGTTTCAACTGAACGAAGATTCCGATTTGAAAAAGGATTTCGATGAGTTACAAAGCCGTATCCACAATATCACAGGGGTGTGAATTCATGATGTGCATAAACCTGTTGAAAACTCCACCCGGAACTTTGGGGTTTCAGTTACCCACAATTTCCCCGGAGTTCCGGGTGGATGATAAAACGAGTCTTCCACAGTCATTTCTTTGGAATTTTAGATACTTAAGTCGAAAAAGTGGTTATCAACGCACCTACAGCTACTACTAATTATTTATATATATATAAGAGTAATTAAAGAACGGGGTTTCTATGAAAATGAAAATAGAAAAAAAAGATCTGATAAACTTGTTAGCAAAGACACAAAATATTGTCGATAAGCGCAACACAATGCCGATTTTGGTAAATGTTCTATTTGATGCAAATAAGAGCAGATTGAAAGTTTTTGCAACGGACCTTGAAGTGAGTTTAACCGATGAGACCATCGCCGATGTACAGGAGCCAGGACAACTGGCTGTGAATGCTCGGAACTTATTTGATATCGTCAAAGAACTTTCCGAAGGTCCCATCTCCTTAACGAAGAAAAAAAATAATTGGATAGAAATCAAACAGAACAAGTCTGTGTTTAATATTGTGGGTATTGGTGCAGAAGAGTACCCGATCTTTCCAACCTTTAAGACCACTGATTTTATCAAAGTGGAAGCGAAAGTTATTTCGGAAATGATTGAGCGAACCATCTACAGCGTCTCCAACGATGAAACACGCTACCACCTGAATGGTGTTTATTTTGAGAAGCGAAAAGAAAACGGAAAAATTTGTTTTAGAATGGTTGCCACAGATGGCCACCGCCTCAGCCTTGTCGAGAGAGAAATCAGCTCTGATATCCACGAAAGTTCCATACCCAATACCGGAGTCATCATTCCGCGTAAGGGTCTCACAGAAATTAAAAAAATCATTGATAGCATCGAAGGATTTATTGAAATGGCTTTCGAAGGCTCGCAATTAATTATAAAAAATAACAGCACGGTATTGATGGTGCGTCTGATTGAAGGCAAGTATCCCAATTATCAACAGCTTATTCCACAGAAGGTGATGAAGACGGCTAGTATCGACCGAGAAATTTTTCTTGGAAGTATTCGTCGTGTGTCTCTTTTATCAAATCATAAATCGAAAGGGGTCACGATTAGCTTATCCAATGGAAAAATGGAAATTACATCCAACAATCCAGAGCTCGGCGATGCAAAAGAAGAAATTGATGTGGAATACTCTGGGGATGATATGAAGATCGGCTTTAATGCCAAATACATTCTCGATATTCTAAACAGCTTCGACGATCAAAATCTTAATCTGGAACTAGATGGTCAGCTGTCTCCAGGTCTTATTCGCCCCGAGAACGACAAAAAATACACTTGCGTTGTCATGCCGATGAGAATTTAACCACAGTGTACATTAAGAGCGTACGCATCAAGTGTTTTCGCAACATAGACGATGCATTTTTGGAGTTGAGCCCCAAAGTAAATATTTTGTTTGGGGAAAACGCCCAAGGAAAAACTAATTTTTTGGAATCCATTTACTCGTCTATCAATGGACTAAGCTTTCGCACCTCCGACTATAAAAATATTCTCAACGACGACAAGCCCGCCTATGTGGAAATCTCGATACAGAGCAAATCTTTGACCCATCGTTTGCAGACAATGACCACCTTGTCCGAGCGAAAAATGATCCTCAACGAAAAAAAAGTTTCACGATCCACAATCCGCGCAGACTTTTCCACAATCTTATTTAGCCCGGAAAGTTTAGCGGTGATTAAAAATAGCGATCGAGAGCGCAGAGATCTGGTGGACGAGCTCATTGAAGATTTGTTTCCAGAAAAAAGAAAAGTGCTTGTCGATTTTCGTAAAATTTTACGCCAACGAAACGTGTTATTAAAAGAGCTCAAAGAAAAAAAGCGCGAAATCACTGAGACAACGGTTCAATTGCTAGATACCTTGACCGAACAATTTTTGCGAATCTCGAGCGAACTTGTTTTTATGCGTTTGCAAGCGTTGAAAAAAATCCAGCCGGAAATTCAAAAAGTGCTCGCTGATATTTTTAATGAACATGTGGATATCTGCGTGGATTATGTGATTTCGGATCAGTGTGTGAAGGGCGAGCCAAATCATCAACAGTTCTATGATGCCATGTATAAAAGATGGATGCAGCTAAAGTCAGCAGAGATCAAGACAGGAAGCTCGTTGGTTGGGCCTCACAAGCACGATATTCGGGTTCTGTTCAACGGAAAAGACTCAAGGCACTACTGCTCCCAGGGTCAGCAAAGACTCTTAATATTGGCTTTCAAAATGGCTCAGATCGGGTTACATTACGACGTTCACGAAACGTATCCAATTTTACTTCTTGATGATGTTTTATCCGAGATCGATGAAACGAAGCGGATTAGACTCATCGAAGCTTTGGAATCACTTCGTGCGCAAATTTTTATTACAACGACGGAAGATACAGTTTTGCGCTACTTAAATCGTAGCACATATTCAGTTTTCGATGTCAGCAATGGGCGAATTCAACCCAAAATAGCGTCCCAGGAGGAAGCGAGTGTCAGATAATCACGTGGCTCAAGACGATAAACAAAAAAAGAATTACTCCGCAGATTCAATTCAAGTTTTGGAAGGTCTCGAGGCTGTTCGCAAAAGACCAGGTATGTACATCGGTGACACAGGAATTCGCGGTTACCACCATTTGGTTTATGAAATCGTTGATAACTCAGTGGATGAGGCGCTTGCCGGTCATTGCCAAAAAATTTCTATTATTATTCACAAAGATGAGAGCATCACAGTTGAAGATGATGGACGCGGTATTCCTGTTGATAAACACAAATCCGGTAAATCGGCTCTCGAAGTTGTTTACACAGTTTTGCACGCCGGTGGAAAATTCGATAAGGACACTTACAAAGTTTCCGGTGGTTTGCATGGCGTGGGAGCTTCGGTTGTAAATGCTCTTTCTTCGTTTTGTATTGTTGAGGTTCAGCGCGAAGGCTCTATCTGGCGCCAGGGTTTTGAGCGCGGTGACCCGACAGGACCCCTCGAAAAAGTGGGCACCGCCAACAAGACGGGAACCAAAGTTACCTTTTTGCCAGACCGCGATATTTTTAAACAAGAGGAACTCACTTACAACTTTGATACCTTAGCTGCTCGCTTTCGCGAACTCGCATTTTTAAATGCTGGGCTTTACTTTTCTTTATCTGACGAGCGCACCGGCAAAAAAACTGAATATCAGTTTGCCGATGGTGTTAAGCAATTTATTGAACATTTAAACATCGCTAAAAAAGCGCTCCATCAAAGTATCGTTTATTTTTCGGGAGCGAAAGATGGCATGGAGATGGAAATCGCCATGCAGTGGAATGATTCTTACACAGAATCTATTTTTTCGTACTGTAACAACATCAACACCATCGAAGGTGGAACTCACTTGGTGGGCTTTCGCGGTGCTCTCACGCGAACAATGAACTCCTACGCCAACGCCAAAAATTTGTTGAAAGAATTAAAAGGCGAGTCCCTCGAAGGCGAAGATATCCGCGAGGGCTTAGCGGCGGTTGTGAGCGTAAAAGTTCAAGAGCCTCAGTTTGAGGGCCAAACGAAAACCAAATTAGGAAACAACGAAGTCAAAGGAATCGTCGAGTCGCTAGTGAACGAAAAATTAGCTGATTGGCTCGATCGCAATCCAAGCGTTGCAAAAACCATTATCGGAAAATGTGTCGATGCCTGTTTAGCACGTGTGGCTGCACGAAAAGCGCGCGAGATGACTCGCAGAAAATCGGCACTGGACTCGCATTCACTTCCTGGAAAAATGGCTGACTGCCAAGAAAAAGATCCCTCCAAGTGCGAAATTTACCTGGTTGAGGGTGACTCGGCGGGTGGTTCGGCAAAACAAGCGCGCGATCGCAGAACCCAGGCCGTGTTGCCATTGCGAGGAAAAATCTTAAACGTCGAAAAAGCACGATTCGATAAAATGCTAGGCAATGAAGAGATTAAGATGATGGTCTCGGCCATTGGAATCGGTATCGGCAAAGACAATGTGGAAATGGAAGATCTGCGTTACCACAAAATCATCATCATGACGGATGCGGATGTTGATGGCTCGCACATTCGTACACTTTTGCTGACGTTTTTCTATCGGCAAATGAAGCACGTCGTAGAGCAGGGGCACGTCTACATCGCGCAACCTCCCTTGTACCGGTACAAAAAGGGCAAAGAGGAAGTTTATCTTAAAGACGAAAAAGCCCTCACGGAATTTTTACTTAAAACCAGTATTGCAAACTTTCGCATCGTGAATCAAAAAAAATCAATGAACGAAGAAGAGATGAAAAAGTTTGTTCTGGACATCTTGAAATTCGAAGAAGTGATTCGGATAAAATCAGCGGAGTTTGATCCCGAGTTCTGTCGTTTTTTAGTAGCGATGAATGCGAATTTAGAAAAATTGGTCACGGACGAAAGCTATTGCAAAGAAATATTTTCCCAGATTAAAAAGAAGATATCCACTGGCGGAAGTACATTGATTAATTTAGAGCTCCTAAAATTTGATGGCGCCAATCAAAAAATCACTTTCCGTACAACCCAGATGGGTCAACACAAAGAAAGCGAATTGGACAGCTTTACTATAAAAACGGGCCAGTGGAAGACGTTGTATGGTGTATGGCAGAATTTGCAAAATGTGGTTGCCCTGCCGATTCAAGCGCAAGCCGAAAAAAGTGATGCCATCGAATTTCAGTCTTATAAGCAATTCTACGATTTCTTCATGGAAGAGAGTAAAAAAGGCGCCTACATCCAACGCTATAAGGGTCTTGGAGAGATGAATCCTGACCAGTTAAAAGAAACAACGATGACTCCCGCAAATAGAACCCTGCTTCAGGTTTCTATCGTCGATGCCATGTTGGCCGACGAAACTTTTAGTATTCTTATGGGTGAAGAAGTGGAACCACGCCGGCAGTTTATTTCAGAAAACGCACTGCTCGCTAAAGAATTAGATGTTTAGAGGTTTGTATGAATGAAAACAATGTTCCAAGCAATATA
>JAYUKO010000388.1:0-1995 GCA_043764415.1 Bdellovibrionales bacterium
CCAGGTCGCCAAGATTTGTTTTAGTTTTTTAATGACATGTATGTGCTCAAATTCATCCCAATTAATCATCATGTGATCTCTCTCCTGTGTAAAAACTCTCAACAACGTATCGTCAAAATTTTAAACAACTTGAGTCCCCAGGACTTTGGTCAGCCGAGATCTCGACTTTCAGCAAGGCACCCTCTAATCTAGGAGGGATGGACAAACGTTTTTGGGGTTTACTAGTAATACTTTTGGCATGTATTTTTTCGGCTTATTCCAATGTTTACGATATGCAATATGTCTACGACGACGAGTTTTATATTCAAAAGAATGAGTTTTTAAATTCTTTCGCAAATGTTTTTAATATTTTCGCAACCAACGCGACGGCAGGAGCTGGATTTCAAGATTCGTTTTACCGCCCTATCCAGTTTTTTTTCTATTTGATCACGGCTCAGACCCTGGGTTCCCATGAATGGTCTTACCATTTTTTAAATGTTTTTCTGCATGCGGCGAATGCGGCGCTTTTGTTTTTACTCTCCCAGATCTTAGGTTTTAAAAAAGAGTGGGCCTTCGCGGTGGCTTTGATCTGGGGATTACATCCGGTGCACACAGAAGCCATTTCTTATATCAGTGGCACGGCGGATCCCTTACAGTTCTTTTTTATTTTCCTTACGCTGATTACCTTTTTTAAAAAACCCCGTGGTTACTTGGGGTTGTGTGCTTTCTTTTTCACCTGCGCCTTTTTAAGTAAGGAAGTGGCCATAGTGTTTCCTGGTTTGGTAGTTTCGTTGTTGTTCCTGACAAAAGAAAACCGTTGGAAGTTTAAAACATATGTTCCCGCCTTGTATTTTTTAGGCATAGCTTTAATTTACGTTTCCCTCAGGGCCACCGTTTTGGACTTCAACGGCGATTTCCATTTTTACAAAACCGAAAATATTTACACACAAAATATGCATTTTCGGGCGTTTACTTTTTTAGCGACGCTGCCAAATTATTTTATGTTGCTGGTTTATCCCCACGATCTCCATATCGACCGAGCCTTTCCGGTCTACATTGATTTTTTTAGTTGGGACGTCATCGTTGGTTTCTCCATGGTGATCGCTTTGGTTTTAGCGAGTGGGTATTTATTGTATAAAAAAAGGAAAAGCGGAATTTTTTTGACCACCATTACCTTATGGTTTTTTGCCGCCCACAGCCTGCATTCAGGAATTCTGGTTCCGATGAACAGTTTATTTTTGGAACACTGGCTCTATGTTCCGTCGGTGGCGGCAATCTGGGGTTTTATCTTTGTGCTACAAAACGTGCCGCTCAAATACGGAATGGCGGTGGTGGCAACTATCGCCCTTGTTTGTGGAGTGCTCACGTACCAACAAAACCGCATGTGGGAAAGCCCGATAACTCTGTTTTCGCGTATTTTAAAAATGAATCCAAAAGCCACTCGCGTGCGACACAATCTCGCCATGGCCTACAGCGACCTGGGGCGAGATGATCTGGCACAAAAGGAATACGAAACTGTGTTGAGTGCCGACGAGCGACCGTATCCACAGACGTACCACAATTTGGCGTTGCTCTATTTAAAACGCAACCGAATCGATGAGGGCGAAAAGTTATTGTTAAAAGCTATCGAAATCTCGCCCAACTTTCATCCCTCCTACAACTATTTAATCCAGCTTTATCAATTTAAAAATGATGAGGCTAAAGTTCGCGAGTGGACCGAAAAAAAGGCCCAACTTTCTCTTTAGCTCGGGATTATTAGCTTGGGATTGAGCCGCGTGAAGCAAGGTGCGCTTTTAAAAACTTGCCGGTGTGGGTTTTTGCTTGAGCCACCTCAAACGGTGAACCCTGAGCGATAATTTTGCCACCTTTTTCACCAGCTTCGGGACCGATATCAATAATGTAATCCGAACGGGCAATAACATCGAGGTTGTGTTCGATCAATAAAACGCTGCCGCCCATTTCCACAATTTTATTGAGCACGTTCATAAGTAAATGAACTTCGCGGAAGTGCAATCC
>JAYUKO010000389.1:0-24615 GCA_043764415.1 Bdellovibrionales bacterium
ACGGCGACAAAGTACCACTAGTTACCTCCCCGCTTTCTTTCTTGTCAAAGGAAAACACCTTATAACCATGGCGAGCAATGCCTCGTCCGACCACTTCTAAACCCACCAGTTTTTTGGCTTTTTCTTTGCCCGCTAAAATGATGTCTTTGCTTAAAAAATCCTTGTCCTTGGGTTTAACAACCCAGCCTAAGCCGGCACCGTATGGGTTCGTTGTGTCGGTGATTTCCTGGCCAAAAAGGGAATACTTCATTTCGGTGCGAAGGGTGTCGCGAGCGCCCAATCCAATGGGCATAAGCTCTCCACCGCTTTGTTTAAAAAATTCTTTCCATAGAGCATCCGTTTGATTCCAGGGAACAAAAACTTCAGCGCCATCTTCGCCTGTGTATCCGGTGCGGGCGATGTAACACTGAGTTCCAGAAAAAGGCTTCATGGCGAAATGAAATGGCTTGAGCGTTTTAACATCCTCGCCAAAAATTTTGGCAATCAGCGCCATGGCCAAGGGACCCTGAATCGCAATTTGGCCCCAATTTTTAGAAATATTTTCCAGCTGGGCCCCGCGATTGTGTTTTTGCATATGGGCAATATCCTTATCGGTGTTTGAGGCATTCACACACAGTAAATAATCGGAGCCGGGCTCGATGCAGTATACGATCAAGTCATCCACCAAGCCGCCCTGCTCATTGGGAAATAAAGAGTATTGCGCTTGGCCTGGCCCGAGCTTGGCGACATGGTTTGTAGTGAGCCATTCTAAAGTTTCTAAAGCTTTGGGGCCCTTCACGCTGATCTCACCCATGTGGGAGACATCAAAGGCCCCCATCTTGGCGCGCACATGCAGATGCTCTTCTTTTAGTCCCGCGTACTGAATGGGCATTTCCCACCCGGCAAACTCAACCATACGTGCGCCCTGTTCCATGTGGGCTTGGTAAAGTGGTGTTCTTTGCGCCATCAGTTCACTCCTTGCGACAGTTTGTACAATTTGAAAGTGTTTTGCATTAGCATGGCGATGGTCATTGGACCCACGCCTCCTGGAACCGGCGTGCAGGCTTCGAGATGCTGGATCTCGTCCCATTTAATGTCGCCACACAGCTTTTTGCTCTCTAGTTTGTTGTCTACTCTATGAATCCCCACATCCACGGCAATGGCACCGGCTTTAAAATAATCGCCGGTAAAAAATTGTGGTTTGCCGATGGCCGCAATCACCAAATCGGCCTGTTGCGTGAGTGCCTTTAAATTTTTCGTGCGCGAATGGGCCACTGTCACAGTGGCATTTGCTTGGATGAGCAATTGCGCCATGGGTAAGCCCACAATTTGACTGCGACCCACAACCACGGCGTTTAATCCCTCGAGTTTGTAATTATAGAAATTTAGAATCTCCATCACGCCCGACGGCGTACACGATGAAATGATTTGTTTGTGTTGAAACAGAAGTCCCACATTTTGCGACGTTAAACAGTCCGCGTCTTTTTGGGGCGCGATAAGTGCAATCACTTCGGATTCGTTAAGTTGTTTTGGCAGCGGCAACTGTACGAGGATTCCATGCACTTTCGGATCTTGATTTAATGAAAGAATTATTTTTTTGATCTCTGCAAAATTAACGTTTGCAGGCAGTCGATGCTCAAAGCTCGCAAAGCCTAAAGCCTGACATGTTTTCACTTTGCTGCCCACGTACACCTGACTTGCGGGATCGTCTCCCACAAGCACCACAGCCAGGCCTGGCATGGGACGCCCTGCTTGAATTTCCTTTTGCACCTCGTCGGCGATGGATTTTTGGACATTCGCAGCAACGAGTTTTCCGTCTAAAGATTTCATCACCGTTATCTCGCTTTCTTTCAGAAAGACGGTATAATTGATATTCGTGCGGAAGCCAATAGGACACCGGTTTAAATGGGCCCTCGCGGCCAGATGAACCTTGACCGAACCGTCCGCTGGCTGCTAACTTTGCCGAATAATATGGCTCTGGCATAAATTCGATCTGGGAGACAAAGTTGAGTACAAAAAAAGTAAAAGTGAATTCCGACGGTAACATCGACTTCACCATGGGCGAAGTGCCTACCTCACTCAAAAAATTCCGACAAAGTCCCGAGATCGAAGGATTTTATCGTTTTATTTACGAAAACGAACTCCGTGTCGAAGCTCTCGACATCATCGAAAAGCTTCTTTCCGTTCGTAAAGACAAAAGCAAAAAGCCCAAAGCTACAGCTAAGGCCTAGCGCCGATTACGGCGCAGTAATGGTTCCTATCACCTGAATTTTTAATTCTGTTTTTCCCGATGCGGTTTGAAATACAAATGTTGAGGTTGTATTGACGGCTCCGACAGTATTTGTGGGAAGACCAATCCCAAACCCCCAGTTTGTATAACCAGTTCCACTAACGCCTATATTCGTTGTACCCGTAAACGCAATACTCGCGGTATTATTCCCGCCGTAAAAGTGAAATGGGGTGCTACCCGTGATCTGCACATTTCGGAAAATGGGCGCTGCATCTTTCGCAAGCGACCCTAAGTTCAATACATAAACGCCATTGCTGAGTGTGGCTCCCTGCACAGCAAAGGTCAGACCTAGCTGAACTGGTGTCTGCATTGGCGGAAGTAACGGCGCCGGCATTGTATTGATCGGCGAATTTGGGGGCAGGAGAGAGACGAGTAATTCGGGTTCCAAGTTAATCGAGAATCCCTTAAATTTGAGATTCGAGAAACGATCTGCGGGACGGAATGTGTAAGTGGACAACTTGTATGAGTTGGTTATGGGATGTAACTTTCCCGCACTGTACAAACTTGCATCCACAGTTGCATCATAGAATCGGTTGAACGTCGCAGATTCGCCCAACACTCCTCCCACTGCATCCACACCTTGTACAAGAGCGCTCGATGAAACCGATACCTTTTCGAAAGATGAATTCTCTGAGGCACCGGCAATTCCACCTACTTTATTTTTAGCGCGGACCGTACCAGAAAACGAAGAGTTATAAATAATTGACCAATTACGATACGGATCGACACTTTCGGAAACTCCATACGAATAGATACCAAGCATGTTACCAACAAGCCCACCTACCTTATCCGTAGTTGCTGCGATATTCATGTCAGACGTTACTGAAATAAGGCGTCCCATTCTCACTTCACCCGCAATTCCGCCAACATTTGTGGCGACCTGCGAAATTTGTCCAGATGTGGAACTCGAAACAATCGTACATAAAAAACAAGAATCTGTAACTCCACCGACATTGCTACCAGCACCAGCCACACTCGATCCACGAATAACAAGCCCTCGGGCTCCGAAATTTTCGATGCGAGTCAACTGCCCTGCTTTGATAGGTGCTATCTGACTCATAGCCTGCATTTCCACGTTTTCAACTCGAACATTCTTTACCGACTTAGGCGTTACTGTTCCCCCCAGATACGACCCGAGAAGATACGAAGAATGTTCGTTTGCCAAAACAAGACCGTCGATAAAGCGAACGTTTTCCACATTGGTTGCTGCAACCAAATGCGCTGAGCGTGTGGAAATTGAGAATTCACTAAACTCGATATTGGAAATACTCGTAGTCACTATGACTGCTTTGTCTTCATCGGCACTAGCGTAAGCCAAAAAATTTATAGTTTTGCCGCCGCCGTGAAGAGAGGCAAAGATGAGTGATTTTTTAGGTAAGATGACCCCTGTAAAATCTAGCGAACTTCCAAGTTGGACATGCGGAGCTGTTTTAACATCGGATGACATGATTCCAGTATCGATGAACTGTTGTGGACTACAAACAACGTAAGGGCTCGCTGTTGTGCCAAGACCCGCCATTGCTGTAGACACACCTTGTGCGCAGGATTTTCCGTTTGCTGCCATTGAAAACTGCGACCAGTTAAATGCCGGCGCATTCATATCAGCGCCCGAATATCGCTCTTGTCCGCGCGCTGAAAGATTAAAAGTTTTCTTAAAACCGGTCGGTATATGGGTGACCATTAAATCGATATTCGCGGCCTCTCCGGTGCTTGGAAACAGCCATAAATCAAAATCGATGTTTGTAAGACCGCCAATCGCAAGTCCTCGCGGCGCTTGCAACCGTTGACCGTTGTCTCGGTTAACGACATCAACTAATATCTCATCACCAAACACGGCTTGCTTTTTACCCTGACTATCTTCCATCAACAGACTGATATATCGGTAAAGCCCCAACGGAAAAGGTGATGGAACTGGCTGGCCATACTGGGCAAGGTGCATATCTTTGATATCAAAGGGATCAATCTTCATAAAGTACGTCTGCACAGGGATTGATTCGTCTATCCCATTTCCACGATAGTTTCCAAATTTGACATCGATCTGATAAGTTTTTCCAGGAGTCAAACTGTACAATGGAGTTTTTGTTGCCGACCAAACGTTGTCAGCCATCTTTTTTAGGAGCGCATTCAAAGTTGGGTCGGGCGAAGAAAATACCTCCGCTGGTAAGGGCCTGTCTAAATCGCCTTTGCCACCGGCTAAAATGTTGCAAATGTCGTTAACTTCGATAAAGGGCGATAAGTGCACAGCTTTATTCTGTGCAATAGAAAACGTTTCTCCAGCGTTGATATATTTTGCCGATGATTCATTAACTAGGAGTCTCAGCCGCTTATAGGCAACTTTTGGAGCTACAATGTCAACATGTGCTTGCTGTCCTTTATACAGACCATAAACCGTATAGGTTTTTCCGCCGTACCAGTTTCCCGCACCGAAATAGGAAGTTGAAACAGATCTTGCGATCTCTACAGGCGAAGGGGCTGCCAACGACGAAAGAGATGTAACGTCGAGTCGCCCACCATCCCCATAAAGCGCATGCACACTGATTTTCGGTTGCGAAGCACCGTTGTACATAACGGGACACACACCAAAGCTGCTATTAAAAGAGTTTGAGACTTCCAATCCTTGAAGATCATTAGCTGGACCGTCGACGACATCGTAGGTAACAATGGCCACGCTCGCAGTGGCCTGCAGACCTTTATAATTAGCCGTGATTCTCACATTACCTGCTGTTTTTGCAATCAGCACACCCTGAGAATTCACTTCGGCTACCGCCGGATTGCTCGAGGTGTAGGTAGTTCCCTCTTCTGTGATTACCTTTATCACTGCATCCTTATAATATGCGACGGCATTCAGCTGCAGGCGTTTTCCAGTCTGCAACATTGGGAGCTTGGCGTAAACGTCGATGGCCAAAAGATTCGCGTCTACAGCTGCGGTTTGATTCCAGCCCGCGTTCAGTTCGGCGTTATCAGTTTGCTCGGCCAGACGTTGTTGTGGAGTCTTTGCTTCCAAAGCTTTTAAGTAATTTGCGAGGCTTGAAAAATTTAAAAACTTTCCACGACGAATCAGAGTCATCAGTGGTGCGTTGCCGGGTAACGAGTTTAGTATTACGTCCTCGATCAGCCATGGATCATAGCTCCATGTTTTGGCTTTGTGATACGCAATGGTCATCGCTGCGGCAGCGGACACCATGGCCGTTGGCAGAACGATGGAATCCGAATTTACAACCGTTTTGTTATTATGCACCGAACGAATTGATAGACCAGGTGCGGCCACTTCCACCGCGTCTTCTCCCCAGTTACTAAAACTAGCTAAAGCAGAACCTTGCATGTTGGAAGCTGAGACTGTGATGACGCCTTTAAGATAGCGCCCCCAACAACCTGGTGCGACGGTAACGCCGGTGTAAAGAGGCCCATTGTCTTTCACTGTAACAAATGCACCCGGCCGACGGGGCTTGGTGGCGTTAGGCTCTATATTATCTCCTGCAGATAAAACGATAAATGCATTTCGGCGAACAGCCTGCAACATTGCATGGCCGACAATTGGATCACATCCTTCGGAGACGTCGGACGTGGCGAGATTGATCACATCGGCGCGCATATTTACTGCTAGCTTAATCATATTTAGATATTGATAGCTTCCAAAAGTTTGATTGATGTCGTTGCGAATTTTAATCGGTAACAAAACTACGTTATTCTCAGCGAGACCTTTATAACTTCGGGCACTGTCTCCAACCATTAAACTTGCGAGTTGGGTTCCGGTACCAAAAACGTCTTGATTTCCTTTTGACGCCGCCGCGCCAACCATGGTTCCAAGAAAATCAAAAAATAGGGAATAGCTACTGTCTACTTTTGCAGCGATCGTCGTATTTGTATAATCCACTCCACTGTCTAGAATTGCCACCCGCACTTTTACTGTTGATGGGATTTCATTTTTGAAAATAGTGTCTGCCGCAGCAAAATTGAGAGCGCTCAAAAGATCAGCTTGTATCGATGCTGGGTTGGATGCTGTTCGGTAAGCGATTTTTGTAGTGTTAGAAATCCCTACGATACATGGGTCTAATTTAGCGTAGGTATTTAGTTGGTCCACCGAAAAAGGGACTTTGGTGGTCAACCCAACTGCCGTTTCCGAAAAAATTTCTGTTTCGCCTCCGAGGGGCGTTTGCGTGGTGATGTAGGAGTCTATCCAAAAAGGGATCGGTGATGCCGAAGCCTGACGATCTCGGATGCATTTGTCGCGTACAATGACAGAAAGCTCGGTACCTGCCGCGATGATTGCGCTACCGGATAAATCGTTACCATTTGCATCGACAAGTTTTTCTTGTATTGCAAACTCGTTCGAAAAAAGCACCTTACTGTCTTCAAACGGTGATGGCGGATATGCATGCTGAGTTTTGCTGGTCATTCCACAGTTTTGGGTTGCAAAAATAACACCGAGAAGAGCTGCAGAAATAACCGCTATTTTGGTTTTTAAGTAAGTTCTCATTATTGAACCTCGCCGTTCAGTTTAAAGATAGTCGTGGTGTTTATATTTGAAAGTCGGCCACAAAAATTAAAATCACTGTTCAGCGTTCTGGCGATGTCCGATTGAAGTTTTAAGCTGATTTGTATTTCTTGTGCACTCACTATCACCGGTGGAGCGATTTCTACCCCAGCAAGATAACTGCTGGAGCAATTTGTGAGAGTGCCAGAAGATGCTGTAATACGAAGTTTAACCACTGGCGCGGACGTTTCGCCCAATCTGATTTTACCCAAATAAAGACTCGTGGTTTGGCTTGGTTGAATTTCGATCCATGGGTTGACGGATTCGGGATTGTAGACGCTTGCATCAATAAAAAAACGTGGCATTGTGCCACCAGTCGTTGAGCCACCAGTCGTTGAGCCGCCAGTCGTTGAGCCACCAGTTGTTGAGCCACCAGTTGTTGAGCCACCAGTTGTTGAGCCACCAGTCGTTGAACCACCAGTTGTTGAACCACCAGTTGTTGAACCACCAGTTGTTGAGCCACCAGTCGTTGAACCACCCGATGAAACACATGCGAGGGTTTGACCACTGGCTAACATGTACCCGGGATTGCAGACAACAAATGCTTGCGACACACATTCATATCCACTGCCGTCTGATTTACAGCTCGGCATACATCGCCCGTTGGATACGTTGATCATGTCGCTCGCAACGCTCGAAACGACTCCCGGCGAACACACCTGCAAAATGTTAGATGATAAGCCCTCAGTCCCCTGCACGGAGGTTTCGAACTTCGAACACCCCGTAAAAACTGTTGCTATGACTAATAAAAATAAAACTTTTCTTGTGAAAAAAAACAAACCCACGCGCGCCCCCTAAATTACGTACCGAATATATCCACAGATTGTTTCGGTTAAATTCCTAAAATTATTGAGAAGTTTTGAGAAAACACGACTAACGTCCTAAGTACACTGAGTTTTTAGCAACACAAATTTTCTTATTTTGAGACTCGCGTCTTATGAGTTTCGGTAGCGTCCACTTTTTGTTTATGATACCGTGAACAATATGACCCAAAGTCCCCTTACACGCAAAGATAGACTTGCCCTGATTCTTGAAGACGATGTGCCTCGTATTATAAAAATGGCACTCGAGGATCGCACCCCCTTCGAGATGATTGAAGCCCAGTTTGGGCTGAAACCCGACGACGTCATCATTTTCATGCGCAAGCATCTCAAGCAAAATTCCTTTGTGCGCTGGCGCGAACGCGCCCATACCCAAGGACATCTTAAAAATCCGAAGAAGTACCACCTCGAGTCCGAACGCTTTAAGTCTCCCAACCAGCGGCAGGACGGATCCATCAAACAGCGCTACCGCTTTTGACCGGACGCGATTTCCGTCCTTCGAATACTCCAAATCAGACCCACTTAGTTTTTCGTTGATTCGAACCACCGCTTTGCAATTGTTCGACCGCGGAGGACACCTATGAAAAATAAACTTCTCAAAAATCAAAAAGGCCAGGGCCTGATCGAATATCTAATTATTGTCGCGTTGATGGCTGTCGCAGCCATGGGGATTGTTCGCGTGTTAAGCCAAACCGTGGATGTGCAATTTGCAAAAGTCACTGCGGCTCTGCAAGGCCGAAAAGCCAATGTGCAATTACAAAACCCCGATATTCAAGGTGCGGATATCAAAAAGAAAGATATGAGTGATTTTTTTCATGGAACGAAATCTTCGGGCAATGAACAAGAAACGGATTAACTGTGGCGGACAGGCCCTCATCGAAACCTTTGTATGCATACTTGCATTTAAATTCTTTGTCGCCGGTTTTTTGTTTTTGTCCTATCAAATCGTTCTCACCAAGTGGGTGGATTTTTGGACCTACAGAACTTTGATTTGCGTAATTGAAACGCGGCAAAAGTACCTTTGTCAGCAAAAACTCGAGGAGAAGGTAAATCTTCTCCTCTCCCCCCAAAACTATAGGATTCAGGAGTTATGGCTTACCCACAAACGAACAAAAATACAGCTCCGCACCGATGTGTTTCCATTTGGCAAAAAAATCTACGAAAAGCAAATCGACCTGCCTCTATCACGTATTTAAACCAAAAGGGCTCTGCTCTCGTCGTTGGAATTTCGCTTCTCCCACTGCTCATCGGAGGAATGCTGGCTTCATTGGCCATCGCTTGGTTTGTGTCCGCCAAAAACGATTTGCTGTATGAATGCGAACTTGGTGTTCTAAAAAGTCAGAAAATTCTTGTTGAGGCCGAAAACGCTCTCCTTAAGCTCAATCAACCCATTCAAAGTTTGGTCACTCAAAAGAAAATTTTGCAGCGGGCACTGCTGCTGGCAAGAACTCCGGTTGAAATTTCTATGATTAAAGCGCGCTTGCTTATGATTGAATCGCAACTGGGCATTCTTCGTACACAGCAAACGGCAGTTCATACGCTCGCGGAGGTACAAGCCTCGCGTTCAATGCAAGCGACAGCATTGCACTTAAAACAGCTCTTTCACCACTTACAAAGCTTGTGGTCAGCGCAACTTTTCCCGTCCAGCTTTGCAAACCCGGCGTTGATCCGTTTGCACAAGATTTCGATTAATCCCTCTGCATTTGTTTACGAGGCTCGCCCTGATTTTTCGCAGCAACAAACTCTCACCGTGTTTGCAAAACTTTCTGGACCCTCGTTATTCCCCACGTGGATTACATTTTTGTACGCGAAGAGTTTTTCCTGGCAGGAATCTTGCTCCTCTCGGCCAGCATACAAGGAGAAACTATGGATTGCAGAAATCGGCAGGGGCAAATTTTGATCGAAACGTTGATGATTCTATTATTATTTTTGACCTTGATTCTTTTGTTCGAAGAGAAAATCAAACCGCATCTCTTGAATGCACCGACAAAACGGTGGGAAAGGGCGAATCCATGAAATGGCAAGATGTTTACAAGCAATACAAAGAATGGATTTTGTATTCAGCATTTTTTTTAGTGGTCGTAATACTATATTCCTGTGTTCACTCGTCACCTAAAAAGGAAGTTCCTGCTCGCGTAGAGTCGCCTGACGGCGTGGATATTTTAATTCCCGAGGGACAGTCGCTGGTTCCCATCGAAGTGACCAATTACGAGACTCTGGACTCTCTCCTTGGAACCTACGGTGTGGTGGACTTGTTCTTTGTGGATCCCACGAAGCCCGAAACTGGAAAAAAGATCGCTTCCATGGTCAAAATTTTACGCGCACCAAAAAACCCAAGTCATTTTGCAGTTTTAGTTCCGGCCCGCTTGGCCCAGCACATTTTACAGTATCAGGGACCATTCACTGTATCCGTGCAAAACCCCAAATTCCAAACCGGCACATTATTTGAAAAAAGAGCTTTGAGAAAATCGCGCATCGTTTATGAATAGGAGAAATTATGTTAGTGAACTTATTTTTAATTCTGCAAGTAGTGTCTGCATCTTGGCTCGTAAAAGCACCTTCGTCCAATCCTCAAGAGTTTGCGGTCTACAGCCAAAACTCCGATTTTCAAAAGATTTCAGGGTATTTTTTAAGATGCGAAGAGAAAGACCAAATTTTAGAAGACTTTAAAAAAGCGCAAATTCTTTTTTTAGACGGAAACTTGGACAAGGCCAAACAGCAATTTTTGATCGTCACCGAAAAAAAATGGAGCTGCGACTGGGCGGAAAGTGAAAGGCAGATTATTTTATTTTCGTTTTTGCGAATGGCGCAAATCGAGCAAGAACCTGCGCGACAATCGCAGTGGCTGACACTCGCTGTGCACTTTGACAGCGAATGGACGCCCGACGCGTCTGTTTTTCCACCGCCATTAATTTTACAATTTGCCTCCGTGCGCCGGCAAACTATGGCACAAAAAATTGTGCTGCCAACTTTTGCGCAAAAGTATTCTGCGCTTCTACGCAACGGGCGATTTATTAGCTTAGCCCAACTGTCGCTGGAAGCCGACGCCGGCAAGGCTCGCTACACATTTGTTTCGGACACCTACCAGATCGAAACTGTTTTTATGACGCTTTCGGAGCTCGAGCAGCTCACTTTACAGCCGCAACCTCTGGTGATGGGAGACTGTAATAACTTTCAACTAAGCGAAAATCTGAAGTGGATTGAAAACGTGTCCGTGTTTTTTGCTTTAAATTGTGTAAAGACATCGCAGCAAACATCGACGGTGATTAGCGGAACGGTAGCAAAAATAGATTCGGCCCTGCAAATGCCTGCCATGCCCCAGGCGCCGCAGCCGCAGCAACAAACGTGGGTTCAGCGAAATGGGTTGTGGTTAGGTACTGCCATCGTTGGCTCATTGCTTTTATCTTATCACTTGAAAAATCAGGATCGTCCGCAGACTGTGGCTGTCCCTACAACGACGTTATATCAAAATCCCGGAGGTGCAGACTGAAGATTGAAAGTGGCGTTGGTGGAACCACCCATCAGTAAAGACTGAATCAAACCAAACGAATCCATCCCCGGTGTATACTGCATGTTTTGTTGGCCGAGTTGAGGTTGCGCTCCCAGACCCGCATTAAAATTAAAATTTCCACTTAAGTTAGGCAGACCGCCCGTGCCCGAAAGGATGGACGCATTTTGTTGGGTCTCTAATTGATTGTTCCAAATTCGTTGGCGCGCGCCACCCATCATATCGTAAAATACAGCATTGCGTTCTTGCCCGAGATAATTTCCGGAAGTGCCCGAACCAGACGGACGCGCAGGACCAGTCCATCCGTTGCCTTGGTCGTATCCACCCTGAGATGGATAACCCGAAACGCCTCCACTCACTCCACCCGGCTGATACGGTGTCATTCCAATATTTCCGCCAAGAGTTCCGCCCATCAAGAGCGGGAGAACCGAAGCAAGGCCTGACCCCGAACTTCCGGAACAACCAAAGCCACCCGACATCATGGCCGGAAGGAGTTGACCCATCATTCCACCGGATTGATAGGGATGACCGTAATCGGACCCATAAAAATTCGGAGGTTGAGAGGTTGGACCTCCACCATAGCGACCCGACAAAGAATTTGGTTGTCCGATGGATCCCACGGTTCCCGTATAGCTCGGACGGTAACTTTGATATTGCTCACGCACCGAAGACTGAGATTGTTGTGAGATGGCATACATTAGCAGAAACGGACCCGCGGCTCGTAAAAAATTACCCACCGCTGCACCAAAGTTTTGCCGTCGCCCTTGATTGAGATTTCGAACCTGTTCATTGTACGCCTGAATCTGGCCGCTCATGCGGCGCTTGGCACGCGACAATCGATAGTATTCATTTAAAATTTGCACACACTGTTCATAGTCGTTTGGATATTTACTAATACGCGCGTCGCCGCAAATTCCCGGATTTACGCGACCACCACTGCGGCAAGAGGCGTTGTACCAAGCATTGGTAGCGGCAAAACCTGTTTGCAAACACAGTCCGCCATTGGAGGGGCTTTCGTTGCGCCCCCAATTTGGCTGGCAAAAGTCGCCGGAATAGCCATTGCAAGAGTAGTCGTTGCCAGAGCCCTGACCAGGATACTGATCTTGCGCAGGCTCGGGATAGGTTGGCGCCGGTGCCGGCTCATCGTAATAGGGTAAAGGATCAACAACCTCGGAGCCGCCTCCAGTTACGGGGGTGTCGATGTTGTCTCCGCCGGCGGGACGGCGATCGTTGTTGCCTTCGATCATGGCTGTGCGGCGTGTACCGTCACAACAATCAAAGCCGTTATCCATGTGGGCGATTACCGCATCGGCCCAGGGTGCTCTTAAGTAGTAGTTAATACTGCCGCGCGTGCGCGAGATTTCTGAGTTGAGTTGAGGCATTTGTCGTTCAAGTTGACTGCGGGCGGTTTTGATTTCGCGAACTTGAACGCCGAGGGAGTGCTGCTCGTCTTGCGGCTCCGTGGGAAAATTTTGCTGCGGATAGGGACAAAATCCCAATGCCATTGCAGGAAAAAATATTATAAGAGCGAGCGATTTAACGATCATAGTTCTCCAGTAGACCTATTCTACCAACCGTATTTTCGGTTTTATTGACGCGAAACTTAATAAGCGGAACTTCATAATCCGTGCGTCGACATGTCCCTAGTCCTAGGGCGAGGCTGGTTTGTTGCAGAGTCGTTCTCTGCACGAAAAAATAGATTTATAATTTGGCTATGTTACCAACTTTGATTTGTATCGACGACGAGGCCCACAACAACGAAGCCATCGAGCGTTTGCTGCGGAAAAAATATCAGATTCACACCACCACCCAGCCGCAAGAGGGATTGAATCTGATCGAAAAACTTCAACCGGCCCTGATCATTAGCGATCAACGCATGCCATTGATCACGGGAGTGGAGCTGCTAAAAAAATCAATTCAACTATCGCCAAACTCCATGCGATTGTTGCTCACAGGGTACACAGATTTAGAATCTGTCATTGCCGCCATCAACGAGGGACAAATTTATCGCTACCTCACCAAACCGTGGGAGCCAAATGATCTTCTTATGACCATCGATAAGGCGTACGAAACTTATCTTTTACGGATCGAACTGCAAAAACAAAACGAAATTCTCAAAAATCTCGACAAACTGAAAACTGATTTTATGGTGCTTGTAACCCACGAGTTGCGCACTCCCCTCACCGGCATTACAAGTTTTTTGGAGCTTTTAAAAGAAGAAATTAAAAATACTGATCAAAAAAAATATCTGGAACATATCGATAAAAACACGAAGCGCTTGCAAAAACTCATCGAAGATATTTTGTTTATTACTCGACTCAAAACCGACAGCCCCAAACAAGAATACACAGCGGTGGACATTGAAGCCACGGCTAAAAAAGTTTGGAAGAGCGCTTCGGAAAAAGGAAAAAAGCTCAATCTTGTTTTAAAAGTGCAGGAAAGCTCCCTTGTAACTTCGGAGTCGTTTTTAACAGAAATATTAAAACGCGTGTTTACGAATTGCTTTCAGTACGCACCCGCCGACAGCGACGTGGTTTTTGCTTTAACCCCTGAAAGTAAGAAATATAACATTTCGATTACGAATACGTTATCTCAGCCCTTACTTGTCGAGCCACAGAGTTTGATTTCGGCGTTTACCAAAAACGAAAAAATTATGAACCATACGCAAGGCACTGGTCTCGGTTTGGCGATCGTGAGCTCCCTTGTTCAGTCCATGGGTGGCGAGCTTGAAATTTCGGCCAAAGATAAAAAGTTTTCGTTAAAATTTTCTCTCCTTAAATAAGCGGACGGCACTCTCCGGACGGAAAAACGTATTCCGGACCTATGGAATGTGTCCGGCAAAAACGAATGACTTTTTGAAGTCTCAATTTTGCATCACCCCTCCGCATGACAATCATTACCTATCTCCTTTTGCAGTTGTGTTTTGCCAAAACCATCATCCTCAGTCCGGGCACAAGCACCGAAATCCCTTTGGCTAAAAACCAGATGGTGTTTCTGGCAAAAAATACTGTTGTTCGCCTGGCAGAAAGAGGACGGAAGCTCAAAATCATCGGAAAACAAATCGGACAGGTGCAACTGAAGGTAGCCCAGCAAACCTACGACGTTTGGGTTGTGCGCGCTAAAACTTATCGAACCTATCAAAAACTGCAGTCGTGGCTTGCCGAAAAAAGAGGCCCTGAGCTTTCCATCGAAAACCATCAGCTGCAAATTCAAGGACAGTTTTTGATCTTTGAAGATTGGGATTTGCTTTCGCAGTTTGTGAGCGATGATGACGATTTTGTCATCACGGCGAAAATAGATTCCGACATCCAAAAGCAAATCGAAAAACGTTTAAAGAATTTGCTCGAAAAAAACAATCTGTCGTTTTCGTACTTTGCCACAGAACCCTCTTGGACTTTAACGCTGGGAAAAACCACCGCAGAAGAGTTAAAAAACTACAAACGCATCCTCAATTCTTACGGAATCCAAATTCAAGACTCGTCGCTTGCCATAAAATCCATCCCTATGATTGAGGTGTCGATCATTGCCGCTGAAGTGCAACGAAGTGAGATCAATCGTTTTGGAATTCAATGGCCGTCCGCCACCGCTTTTCAAGCACTGCCGCAATTTAACAATCCGCAAGCGTCTGTGATGGCGACCATCCATCACCTGGAAGAGATCGGCAAAGGACGCATTTTGGCAAAACCCACCTTGATTTCGCAATCGGGCGAAGAAGCGACCTTCCATTCTGGCGGCGAATTTCCCATTAAAGCCATGAACCAGTTTCAATCCAGCGTGGTGTGGAAAAAGTATGGACTGATTCTAAAAATTAAACCGCAAGCCGATCGCCATGGAAAAATGGATCTCAAAATCGACTGCGAGTTTTCCACGCTCGATACCCGGGAGGACGACTCTGGCGTTCCCGGCCTTATCGTGCATCGAGTGACCAGTCATCTGAATTTGGAAGAATCTAAAACCATGGTGCTGTCAGGTTTAATCAAAGACGAGTGGCGAAATACTAAGACCGGTCTCCCTGGCTTGCTTAAGATTCCCATACTGAGTCCTCTGTTTAGCAGCGAGAGTTATCAAAACAACCAATCGGAGCTCGTCTTCTTTGTCACGCCCCGAGTTATACAATGAATCTTTCAGCGACTCAGCCAATCACGGACTACGGAACATTTTTACAAGAATTTTGGCAGGATTTAGACATCACCGAAATTATTATTTTGAACCTGAATGAAATCTGGTTTGAAAAGGGCGGTGTTTTTACCAAAGCGCCTCTCTGTTTCGAATCCTCGCTTCATCATCAAAATTTTTTGCACCAACTTTGTGATGAGGCCGGAATTCAATTTAACTACGAGCACCCCCATGCAGACGGACAGTGGAAGCACTTTCGCGTGCACATTTGTGCCCCCCCCATTTCACAAGACGTTTGCCTCACCCTTCGCCGCCTGCGACAAAGCTCTATTCGGTTGGAGGATCTGCAGGCCAGGGGTTGGTGTGATTCAAAGTCTACGGAGTTTTTAAAAAACAGTGTTCGCAATAAAAAAAATATCGTCGTGGTGGGCGGAACTGGCAGTGGAAAGACCACTTTGCTGAATTCCCTGGTAGCAGAGGCCCCAAACGATCGCTGTGTGTTCATCGAAGACACTCCAGAACTGCTTTGCGCCAATCCGTTTAGTAGCAAACTCCTTACCCGGAAAGACTACCAAGGTAACTTGCGGGAGCTGACGCAATCGGATCTCCTTCGGCAGTCCCTGCGCATGCGGCCAGACAGATTAATTGTGGGCGAGGTGCGCTCTGGCGAAGCCAAAGATTTGCTCATGGCACTTTCCACAGGCCACGCGGGCTCCATGACGAGTTTGCACGCGGGCTCTGCAAACGAGGCTCTGCTACGGTTAGAAATGTTGGTGCAAATGGGAGCTTCGCAGTGGAGCCTGAGCGCCATCCGCCGATTGATCCAGTTAACGGTGGATTTTATTGTGGTGACACAAAAACAAAAAAACTCCTGGCGTCTGCAAGGAGTTTATAAAATTTCCTCGTTGGAGGAATTTGGTTTTACCGTGGAAAAAGTTTTCGACGAAAACTCGGCTCAAACTTCTACGTCGAGATAGCTACCTTTAGGGACGGGCTCGCCAATTACGGGTCGATCGGGTTCTGACGATTGAAACGATTGAATGCTCGCCATTTTTGCTTGTGTTGAAGGCAACTCAATCAATGAATTTTCGTACATTGAGTAGTCTTCACTGTCTGCAACGTCTGATGCAAGACCATCGCCGCTGACCTGTTGTGCGATGACTGTGTCGTTAGTGTTTCCAAATTGCGTAATACCTGCCGCCTCTCTGCGTGTCGCGTTTCGTGATTGGCGCTCTTCAACCATTTGCCTGTGGGCACCCACAGCCTTGCTGATGGAAGAATGATGACCGCGAATCATGGGATTGCGTTCGAGTGACGAAAACGGTGTTGTTGTTGCCGGGACGGGCGCGTTTATAAATTGAAGTCCTGCTACCTTATCCATGGAGCCTCCTTGAACAGCCTCTTGCGGTTCATCCTACTTATCGGCAGGAGTGTCTCAAAATGAACGAGACCTTGATCCAGATCTAAGAGTCTTTATCTGAGAAATAAAGACTCCTTACGAGTCTTTATCAGACAAGGTCGAGTTGACGACCTCTTGGAGCGATACGATGCCATCGCGGAGTTTTGCCAAGGCTTGCATTCGCAGGGTTAAAAATCCCGTCTCCAAGGCGCGCACCTTGATGTCGTGGGTGGAAACACTCTTGTTGATCGCTTCGCGAATTTCGGTGGTCATTTCCAACAGCTCGTGGATGGCAACACGACCTTTGTAGCCAGTGTTATTGCACGCTTGGCATCCGCGCTCCTCAAAGATTTTTTCGTAAAGTTCTAAATCGGCCTCGGAAACTCCAAGATCCAACAGATACTGTGGTGACGGCGTTTTAGGAACGCGACAGTGAACACATAATTTTTTAATAAGTCTTTGCGCCACAACAAGCGACGTCGTCTCGGCCACTAAAAATTTAGGCACACCCATATCTATCAGGCGACTGACAGCTGAAATAGCGTCGTTGGTGTGCAAGGTGCTCAATACAAGGTGCCCAGTGGACGCAGCCTTGTAGGAAATTGCTGCAGTTTCTAAATCGCGAATCTCTCCCACCATGATGACATCGGGGTCTTGGCGCAAAAACGCGCGCAGAGCTTCGGCAAAAGTAAACCCAATCTCGCTGTTGACTTGAACTTGATTGATCCCGTCCAGATTAAATTCGACAGGATCTTCGGCTGTGGAAATATTTTTTGAAATGGCGTTAAGCTCGAGCAAGCCCGAATACAATGTTGTAGTTTTTCCACTCCCCGTGGGCCCCGTTACTAAAATCATCCCTTGGGATTTTGACAGGCATTTTTTAAAAATTTTCATCTGAATGGGCGTCATTCCCAACATACTTAAATTTTGATTTAGATTTTTTTTGTCGATAATACGAATGACAATTTTTTCGCCAAATAGAGTAGGCATCACACTCACGCGCATGTCGTAGTGTTCGTCCTTGTATTTAAATTTCAATCGCCCGTCTTGAGGATGGCGTTTTTCCGATACATCCATCTGTGACATTACCTTTATACGACTCACCACCTCGGTGGCATTGAGGCCAGGAATATTAAGCATCTCGACCATCTGACCATCGACGCGAAAGCGCACCCGAAAACGAACTTCAAACTGCTCGAGGTGAATGTCCGAAGCCTTCTGTGCAATGGCTTCGCTGATCACTTTGTCGATAAACTGAACGGAATTCTCATCTCCCTGCAACGTGATACTGCGCGTGGGGTTTTGCTGGATTGAAGAGCGCGTATGTTGCTGAGGAGCCTCGATGTTCGTCCTTGTCACTTGCGGTGCAGGTTCGTAATACTTTTCGAGGGCGGCTTTGATTTCTTCTTCACGGGCGACGACAAGATCGATCCGGCAGCCGAGAATGGATTCCATATTGGCTTTTAAATGCAGGGAATTTGGGTCTGCAAAAGCCATTGTAATGCCTTTTTCGGTTTTGATCAGAGGTACCACAAAAAATTTATCGCAGAAGGAGCGTTTTACAAATTGCGTGAGCGGTTTTTGAATATTCACCGAGGCTACATCCACCAGAGGCAGACTGTAGTTTTCGGCAATCAGTCGCGCAATGGTGTGACTGTCGGTAAAGCCCATGCTGATGACAGTGCTTGAGATGCGATTGGCAAACTGCGGAAGACGCACCTGTACCTGACTCAATTGTTGTGGATTGAGTACGGAAGCGTCGACAAGAATTTGTGGAAAGCTTTTAAGTGCTGCCAAAAATATATTCCTCTATACAATGTATATCGGAATTATTTATTGAATTAATAACGGACCTCGACTACTGACTGTATTTCTTTACTTTAGTCTGTACGACATCTTTTGCGCAGGAGTTGCTATGAAACCTCGAAAAAACAAATACCCAGCGGAGGGGATTACCCTAGAAATGATGGTCGTTAAGCTTGTAGAAAATTACGGGTGGGAACGACTGGGTGAGAAAATTAATATACGCTGTTTTACGTACGAGCCGTCAGTGAAATCGAGTTTAACGTTCTTAAGAAAAACCCCCTGGGCCCGCGAAAAAGTGGAGCAGCTTTTTACATGGCGGGAGGAAACCGGTTGGGATCCCCGTGATAACGAAAAATAAAGTTACGGAGCCGACGTTTGTAACCTCTAAACGTCTTTGTTCTCTTTGGTATTGAGGCGTATGCCGAGTTCCAAAAGCTGATGGCGGTCCACCACACTTGGTGACTCCGACATCAAGCACTGCGCTTTTGCGGTTTTTGGAAATGCAATCACGTCGCGAATGGCATCGGTGTTACATAGAATCATAATCAAGCGATCTACGCCCCACGCAATTCCACCGTGCGGAGGTGTGCCGTAACTGAGAGCTTCGATAAAATAACCGAATTTTGCTTTGGCGTCTTCTGCCGAAAGGCCTAAGGATTTAAACATCATGCTTTGCACTTCGGAATTGTGAATACGAATACTGCCGCCAGCGATTTCGTAGCCGTTACAAACGAGATCGTAGGCTTTGGCTAAGGCTTTTCCGAGACCTTCGTTGTCCCCATTTTGCAAATACTGAACATGTTCATCTTTCGGCATAGTGAATGGATGATGACAGGCCACCCAGCGTTTGTCTTGAGCGTCGTAATCAAACAGTGGGAAATCCACAACCCAACAGAACTTATCCACAGTTGTGTCGATGAGGTTGAATTGTGTTCCAACGGCATTGCGAAGCGCGCCGAGTGCCGACACCGCGTTTTTAAAATCATCAGCCACGATCAAAGCGACGCCGTGACCCTCCGGGCAAAGGCGCTTAAATAAACTCTCGAGCACTGTTTGATCGAGAAATTTATTGGCAGGCGACTGGTAGCCTTCGGCATCTTTTTTAATCCACACCAATCCGCGGGCGTGATTATCTTTTGAAAGTTGGGTCCATTTGTCGATCATGGAGCGTGAGACTTCGTCTTTTGTCGGCACACCGATACCGCGAACGGTTCCGCCACGCTCTAGGGTTTCAGTGAAAACTTTAAACGGCACGGCTTTAACAAGGTCGCCGCAATCTTTGATTTCGATGGGATTGCGAAGATCGGGCTTATCAGAGCCAAAGCGATTCATTACATCTTGATAAGTGTAAGTTGGAATTTGCGGAACATCACGGCCGCGGAACTCTTTCCAAATTTCGCGCAGTAACGACTCGTTCACTCGGCGAACGTCGTCTTCGTCGACAAAACTCATTTCGATATCGATTTGGCTAAACTCAGGCTGACGATCAGCGCGTAAGTCTTCGTCGCGGAAACAGCGGGCAATTTGAAAATAACGATCAAAGCCACTGATCATCAATAGCTGCTTTAACGTTTGCGGACTTTGTGGAAGGGCAAAAAATGTTCCTTGGTTCACGCGCGATGGTACCAGATAATCGCGAGCTCCCTCGGGAGTGCTCTTGTAAAGGATGGGAGTTTCCACTTCGTAAAAACCTTGGCCGCAAAGCGAATCGCGAACTTTTTTTACCACTTCGTGACGAGTGCGAATAAATTTTTGTAACGTCTGCGAACGGAGATCTAAATAGCGATACTTCAAGCGAACCGCTTCGGAAACGGCTGGATCGTTTAAATGGAATGGCAACGGTTGAGCTTTTGATAAAATTTGACATTCACTGGCGACAACTTCAATTCCACCCGTGCTGAGTTTGGCATTTTTCATACCCTCGGGCCGTACACGAACTTCGCCCGCCACCGCGATCACAAACTCACCGCGCACATCTTTTGACGACGCCATGCTGGCATTTTGCGGATCGAGAACAACCTGGATAATTCCTTCGCGATCGCGCAAGTCGACAAAAATAAGTCCACCATGATCGCGACGAGAATCTACCCACCCCATCAGGACAACATTATTACCGGCATGAGTTTCACGCAGGTGGCCGCAGTAGTGAGTTCGCTTCTTAGTCTTTAAAAATTCCATGGAATCCCCTGGTTTACAGCCGTGCATAATAACGGCAGAGACTGAGAGAGTAAACAATCTGTTGGTTTTTAAAGCGGTTGACACGCCCCAGCCTGGAGACTATTTTCTCCCCCATGGCTAAAGTAAATGTTGATGTGAATTCCAAATTCAATGCCCAAGACACCTTCGCCAAGATCAAGACCTTTTTTGGTGAAAACAGCGAGATTCTAAAATTTGATGCGCAAATGACCAGCTCCTTCGACGATGGCCAGCTTTCGGGAACTGCCAAGGGCAGCAAGTTTGCGGCCGACATTAAGGTCAACTCCCAAGGGGACCAATCTGTGGTGAATATTGCCGTGGAAGTTCCTTTTTTGCTTTCTGCATTTAAGGGGCAAATCAAATCGACGATCGAAAAGAAGCTGTCGTCGATGCTGGGTTAAGGGCACGCTTTTTTTATGGCAAAAAAAACTGTCACTAAGAAATCAACAGCCAAAAAACCTGCTATGAAATTAGAACCTAAAAAAGTCTCCGTAAAGAAGCCAGCGAAAAAACCGCAAACGTTAGCTGTGAGCAAACAAAACACTGGGCGCAAAGCTGTTTCGGTGGCCGCCGAGATTGTCGAGCCAACAGTCACCTCCTATAAAAATTCTTCGGCGGCCCTCACTCCGGTGGGCGATACTCTTTCTGCTTATCTGGCCAACGTGAATAAATATCCCCTGCTTACCCGCGAACAGGAAAGCGTCATCGCTCTTCGCTACTTTAATGATCACAACCCCAAAGATGCAGAAATTTTAGTGACATCCAATTTGCGCTTTGTGGTGAAAGTTGCGGCTGAATATTCAAAGTTTGGAAATAAGCTCATCGATATCATTCAAGAAGGAAACGTAGGCCTCATGCATGCCGTGAAGGAGTTCAATCCCTACAAAGGAGTTCGCCTCATTAGCTATGCGGTTTGGTGGATTCGCGGTTATATTCAAGAGTATTTGATGCGCCAGCACTCCATGGTACGCATTGGGACGACACAAAACCAACGCAAACTTTTTTACCATCTCAAAAAAGAAAAGGACCACTTGGATCTGCTGGGTCAAGAGCCCACCGTGAAATTACTGAGTGCGAAGTTAGGTATTCCCGAAGATGAAATTCGCATTATGGAAGAGCGCATGTCGGGACGAGACATCAGCTTAGATGCTCCGCTTTCCGACGAAGGTTCCGGCGTGCGTTTGGACATGGAGGCTTCAAGTGACGAGTCTGTGGATGATCAGCTGGCCCGCAAAGAAGCCCTCATGTTGTTGGAAGAAAAAATCGGCCAGTTGCGACCCAAGCTGAATGAAAAGGAACTTTATATCCTCGAAAAACGCCTGCTCGCCGACGACCCGGTGACCCTGCAAGACATCGGCACCGAGTGGGGCGTGACCCGCGAAGCCGTCCGCCAGATGGAAGTTCGCGTGATGAAAAAAATCAAAGACGAAATGCTCGAGACCGACGCAGAGTGATTTGAAAAAAGCCAAATTCAGGCAATGATGGTGCATCTCAAAACTTTAAGGGGGAGATATGAAGCTACTAAGTCTTTTTATGTTTATTTTATCGTTCAATACTTTTGCAAACGCGTGCCCAGATATTTCGGGCAAATTTCAAGGCCGCTGCACCGAAACTTTTCCTGATCATCCTGAGCTTGTTAAAACCCCGGAATTGGGATTCGCAATTAATCAGAGCAGCTGTGATAATTTAGATGTAACTATGTCGGTTTTTCCAAGCGGTGTTTTGATGAAGGACGTTTATGATTTTAAAGCAGGCAAAATGGTCATGATCGATGCTGACAATGTGATTCTCTACTCAAGCGGACTTTTTGATGCCGATAGCTTTGTAGGTACTATCGAATACGTGTCTAAGAGCTCTTGGCAAACCGTCTTTACATTTAAAACAAAATACACAAAAGTCGACAAAGCTGGAGTGCCCTACCTTTTGGTGCATCAGTCGTCAGAACAATCTATTCTGGAATGTGATATTCCCGCAATTTGATGCGCCTGCACAATTCACTGCCGCTGCGGCAGTGAAGACCAAACCAAGGCTCATCGATAGGGTTAAAAATTAACTAAAAATAAGGTAAATGAATATTTTTCTCTATCAATAGGTTTGAGCCTTACATAGTTACCTTCTTCATCAGCTATCAACTGCAATGAAAATTCCGATCCATTCGAATCAGCAAATGTAAGCGTATTAACACCCTCGCCGTCTTCAGGATCAAAATCAGTCATTTCGAATGATTTTTGTTGCCCCGATCTTAGGTACACATCCATTTGATTTTTAATAAAGCATATTTTCTCAACAAGAGTCCCATCTAAAGAATCTGGTGTAGAAGCTATTCCACAGATTTCCGAGACATTTGCTTGAGAAGCGGGAAAAATAAAAAGCATTGATAGTAAAAATAAATATTTCATATAATCTCCGTTTGTTTCGAATGAATCTGTGTAACAGATTTAAGATTGTCTTAAAGGTTCAAATCTAAACTTAAATAAATTTATAAACTATTCCAAGGTTTGCGATGAGTTCTTACTACTTGAGTGCCCAGAGTACCATAAATTTTACCAAGCGATCTTGCTGATTTCCTTCGCTTGACAGTTTTAAGTCTGAGTTGCTTGTACGTCGTAGCTTTTGTCCATCCCATTTAAAATTTTGGGCCTGAATTTTGTCTTCCTGGTCCATTGCGGTTAGAAGCATTTTTATATCAGATTGTTCGCGTTTATAGAGCTTCAAAGGGCTACTATTTGTAAAGTTAACGAACTTTACGCAATAGTCTGAAACGGCCCAAAACCAACATTTTCCCGAAAGATGAGCCATGGCTTGTTCGAATTCACTCTGTAGTCCTGGCGAAAATTTTTTAATCTCAACATGATATGTAATTATTCGAGTTTTCGAATTTGGTTCAACAGAGAAATACATTTCTTCTTCAGGATTCATGACCGTAGTCACAGGCTTAGAAGTGGTGCAACCAGACATCAAGCATAAAATGACAAACGCTGGCAATAATTTCATTTCTCTTTCTTACAGCCAGGTAGCACACACTTGTAAGTGTATTAATCTTCAGCCGTTAATACGTAGTTGTCTTCGTGTTTACATTCGTGGCAGCCGGCCTCAAGTAATACAAAAAACTCTGGCTCCTCTTCAGTATCAAGGAGTTCGTCATCAAAATTAACCGGTATTTTTTCCTGTTCATGCATGTTTTCTGCAGCTTTCGGCACCGTTAATTCTTCTTCGTTATGGGCCCAAGAAAAAGACACTATAAGAATCAATAAAATGTTCATTCTATGAGGGTCTCTTATTTTATATTCAATGTAAACTAGACTAAGGCTTGCGACGAGCCAAGTGGAGTTCAATCGCTATATCTGTATACTCAGTGTCGAGAACGAACATCTTACAACTTACTGCCGCTACGGCAGTGGATGACGCGGTTGCGCCGGTAAAGGTACTTGGTACCTAATGGAGGACCATTTCGTTGCCGTTTTCGATTTTGCGTTGGCGGGTGTGGTTGGTTTCTACGTAGAAGAGGTCGTCGTCGGGGTTTGGATACAAGGCTGTGAGGACAAATCCCTTTAAGAGGTAGGAGTAAAGCAATCCGTAGATGGCGAGGCTGGCGTTTGCGGCCATTTTGTCGGGAGCTCCCGAGAGCGCACTGATGATTCCGATGCACATGAGCAGCCAGCCCGAAATTCCAAAAACGCGATCCCATTGACTGATGAGGTGCATTCTAAAGTCGTTGTCTATGGACCAAATGCGAAAGCCTGCAAATCCAAACTTCATAAAAATCAAACTCACGCTGAGGGCCATCATATAGCCGAAGTATTCAGCTGCAACGATGGGATCGACCTCGATGTACATGGACACAAGGTAACCAACGACACCTGCTGCAAGAGCAAAGCCTACGAAAAAACGAATCACGGTGGAGCCTCCAGGAATAACGTCTCTCATTCTTGCCATTACGAAGCCTCCAAGTCACGGTTTTGAAAT
>JAYUKO010000390.1:0-1982 GCA_043764415.1 Bdellovibrionales bacterium
TAACGAACACGACCAAGGCCGCGAGCAGCATCCACTTATTCACAGGCAAAGCTTATCGTAGACTGCAAAATAAGTGGAGTCGTTTTATAAAGTTTTAAAAGAAATAGGCCGATCTGAAGCCATATGAAACTCGAATGGTTTATCTATCACAAAAATACTGTTCTTGGCCCCTTTAGCACTCAAGATGTAAACACTCAGGTGCAGGCCGGGAAATTTGCAGAAACTTCCTTTATTTGGTGGAAGGGTGAAAAAGATTGGATTGCTATTTCGAAGTGGCAAGTGGATTACCCCGAAATCGTGAAGCGTCTTGAGTCGCACTTCAATGTGGAATGGAAAATTAAAGTTAGCGAACAAGTCACACCCTATATGTCGTTTGATAAGTGCTTAGACTACTTAAAACAAATCGAGCTCTCTAACGCCATCTCTATCTGCAAACGCGGTGAAGGTGATGCTTGGGATAGCATCTTTAATAACTCTGTGTTTTTAAATGCCTTGGAACTTACACGCCGAAAGTTCCCACGAGTTCCTATCGTGGCGACTGCGAAAGTTACCAAATCCGATTCAAAATTTAGTTATCTCGTAAAAGTAAATATCATTGGCCAAGGTGGAATTGGAATTACCGGTCTCGGTAAAAACTTTCCAATCGGCACCGAAGTGGACGTTCGCATCGAAAGTCCAAGCATGACGGTGCCGATTCACGCCGAAGGAAGAGTGGTTTACCACTCGCGGGACGGAATCACGGGAATAGAGTTTGCGGCGATGAATGCGGAAGCTGAAAGCTTGATCATCGAGTATGTGAATCGCTTCGCTATTCCAGCATCATCAAGCAGCGCTGCTGCTTAAAAGTACGGACACACTTTATACAGGAAGAAGCGCTGAAGGCGCTTCTAGGCTTAACTACTATTCGACGAGTTTTGGCTTTTCTTTTTGTGAAACGGCAAAGTTGATAATTGTGGCGCCGGCTTCGGTGGCTGTATAAAGAACTTTTTTGATTGTTAAAAAATCAATTTCTTTATCTGCTTGTACCGTGACGCGGCCCCAGTCTTTGCGTTTTTCGCTCTCTTCTTCGGCAATCTCTTCGGGAGTCATCTTTTTGCCCTGACTGATGGTGCTCTTCAATTGCTCTTTGAGAGTCGACTCTTGCTTTTCTTTGCTCTCTTTGATTTTCAGCGCAAGGCCTTCCTTCAGAGCGGGAATCATCCAGTCTTGCTGTTCTTTCACCGTTCTAAAATCGGCAATGGCTGTTTCGTCCACGTAAATTTTATCCTGAGTAACAACAACCACGTGAGAGGGCTTTAGCTTTTTAATCGCCGAAGCCTCTGGCAGTGGAACGTTTTGTTTGAGCTTTATGGCATCCACTTTAAAATTTTGTAAAAGAAAAATAGTGAGAACCGTAAACATGTCCACCATCGCGGTCAGTGATAGCATCACCACGGTGTTGCGCTTTCCACCGGTGATTTGATTGCGACGATTTCTTTTACCTGGAGTATAAATAGCCATTACTTTGCTCCTCCTGTGGCCACGGAGATCGCAGGAAAGCCTGCTTGCAGCAGGGCATCCATTCCTTGAATCAAATAGTCATACTTCAAGTGCTCGTCCACCGTAACAACAGCATCCACTTTTTCGGGATACACTTGTTTGATTTGCATCAATTGCATAACAAGGGTTTCGATATCGTAATCGACACCCTTTTTTGGTACGTCAATTCTCTTTGTTCCAATCACAATAATATGCCCTGCATCCTTCACATCAACACGGAGTGGAACCTCAGACTTTGGAGGAGGTTTATCGACTTCATCCGTGTTTTGTTTGCTGTACAAGGAGCTTCCAAGTTTAATCATGGAAACCTGTGTCCAAACGGCAGTGATTAACAGAAACGTGATCAACACGCTCATCAAATCGATGAAGGGAACAAGGTTCACTTCAAAGTTTGAATTTCTTTTACCACCGCTCTGTTCAATTTGTGCCATAGAACTTCCTCA
>JAYUKO010000391.1:0-6610 GCA_043764415.1 Bdellovibrionales bacterium
ATTTTCACATGTTTATAAAACATTCCGTGGTGAAATTCATGCGCTTCGCGATGTGAATTTTAAAATCAACAAAGGTGAGTTCGTTTTTTTAACTGGCCACAGTGGTGCAGGAAAAACAACTCTCTTCAATCTGCTTGCTGGTTTTGACCGTCCGTCGTCGGGAACTGTCATGGTGGCCGATTACAACATTCACGAATTGGTAGATAGCGAAGCGCCTTATTTCCGTCGCAAGGTCGGCGTTGTGTTTCAAGATTTTAAACTTTTAAACAATCGCACCGTGCGCGACAATTTGCTTCTTCCTCTAGAGGTCATCAACGCCAGCGAGCAGATGATGAACGAAAAAAAACTGCACATGCTCAGTGCCTTAGGTCTCCTCGAAAAAGAAAACTGTTATCCTGATCAACTGTCGGGTGGAGAAAAACAACGCTTGGCTATCGGGCGCGCATTGATCAGTCAGCCAGAGGTGATCATCGCCGATGAGCCCACAGGGAATTTGGATCCACAGCTGAGCCGCGATGTGATGAAGGTGTTTGAGCAGTGCAATCGACTGGGGACCACAGTGTTTATTGCGACTCACGATCAACAGCTTGTTTTAGAACAAAAAAAACGTGTAATCAGTCTTAAGCAAGGAGAAGTAAACAATGATGCCGCTACTGCGTAAGTACTTGCGCTTCTCCAAACGATCCTGGGTGAGTGAAACCCGACTGCGGGTTTCCACTCTCGTCATTCTTATTTTTACCTATTCAGTGACTCTGTTTTTGATCCAATCCGCCTTTAACTTCCAGGGAATTATGAACCGTTGGGGGGATTCCACTAAGGTAACTGTGTATCTGAGCGACGGTCAAACTCCGCAAACTCGCGAGAAAATTGAAAAATCGATTCTTGCCATGGCGGAAACTAAAAAAACCAAATTTATATCGCAGGAAGACGCAGTGACGCAGTTCCAATCGAAAAACTCATTGTTTTCGAAAGATTTTTTGGAGGATCTGAAAACCCAAGAAGTTTTCCAAGAGAGCTTTGAAGTGACTCTTAAAGGAAGCTTGAAAGACGAGACATATTTTACCAAAATTCAGGAAACATCTAAAAAAATCGGCGAAATCGTCGGTGTGGAAGAGGTTTCGTATGGGCAAGGTTGGATTGAGCGCTACGGTGCGTTTTTAAGAGTTACAAACTCCTTGGTCACGGTGATTGTTGTTCTTTTTATTCTTGCGAGTTTGGTTATTATCTCAAATCTCATCCGAGTGCTCGTCTACAACCAAAAAGAAGAGATCGAAATTCTCGAGCTGATCGGCGAAACCGCACGCAACATCCGCATGCCTTACATTGTTGAAGGACTCATGTTTAGTTTTATGGCCTATGTTGTTGGCATGTTTGTTAATATTTGTCTTTTTGTTTGGATATCAGAAGAATTTGCCGGTAACTCCATGCTCAGTCATTTGGCCGAAATCGTGGTATCACCTTCGTTAGCTTTTGTAGCTACGGGCCTAGTTCTTAGTTGCGTCGTGGGATTAATATCAGGTTTTATAACGATTCGCTCCATCAATACGGGTTGGGCCCTGTCGAATAGGACCAATTAGTGTATAGAGCGGCGTTGCTTCTTTTTTTAAGTGGTTTTTTGTGCCAAGCTTTGGCGCAAGAGGCTGCGCTAGAGAAAAAATCAACGGACTTGCAAGAAAAACAGCAGGAAATTTTGTCTGACATCTACCGCATGACGGGGCGGCAACGAACATTAGCCGCAAGAAAGTCAGAGCAGCTACAAAAGCGCGAAGAGCTCGAAGCGGACATGGCTGATCTGCAGGTGGATATTCAAGACGTGAGTAAGCAGATTCAAGACCTTCGTAAAAAAATAATTTTGCGGATGCGTAACTTTCATCGCATCAGTGCGCCGACAATATTCCAGTCCCTTCTGGGGGCCCACGACCTTGCCGAAATGGATCGAAACGCGCGAATCATGTATAAGATTTCTAAATCAGACGTGGAGCAGCTACGTACCTTTAGGGGCTTGAAAAATCTGTTGAGTGAACAGCAAGGTAAACTCGAAAACAAGATTTCTGAATTTGAGAAAACGCAAAAGAATCTCGAAAAGCAAGAATTGCGAATTAAGAAAACCTACGTCGCGCAAATGGATCTATTGAAGAAGCTCAGTGACCAGGACAAGGGAATTGTCGAAAAAATCAACGACCTTAAAAAACAAAATCGCGGTCTGCTGGGTGATAAAGAGCCTGTGCTACAGGGTTTGTTTCTGGGTGGTATTTACGAGAAGAAGGGAAGTTTAAATCTGCCGGTGCAGGGAGTGGTCACCAAACGTTTTGGGCTACTGCCAATGAACTCCCCGAAGATTCGCGTTTATAACAAAGGCTGGTTTATCTCTTCGGCGATCACCAGCTCAGTGAGTTCTGTTTACAAAGGACAGGTCGCTTTTGTGGGCGATTGGAGTGATTACCAAAAAGTAGTCATTCTTGATCACGGAGATCACTTTTACTCGGTCTACGCCAACTTAGCTAAAATCAATGTTCAATTAGGTGATGATATCGAGGCTCTCGTCTCCATTGGAGAATCGGGAGTGTCGCGGCTTTATGGTATGGGACTTTATTTTGAGATGCGCCATTTTTCTCAATCTGAGGACCCCGCTGAATGGTTTAAAAATTCGAAGTTCAATTTATCTTCCGTGAAGGAGCAGAGTTTATGAAGAAAAGTTTCGCAATGATGTTGTGTTTGGTTGTGATGGGATTTTCATTTGCGAGTTGGAAACTATTCGCAGCGGAAGACAGGTATTTAAATCTGCAAATTTTCGCCAAGGTTCTCAATATCGTCCAGCAGTATTACGTAGAGCCCATCGATACGCAAAAGCTGATCTATGGGGGGATTAAAGGAATGTTGCGGGAGCTCGACCCGCATACGAATTTTTTGCCACCTGACATGTACAAAGAGTTTGAAACCGAAACTTCCGGAGAATTCGGTGGTATTGGTATCGAAATTACCATGGAAGATGGTTTGCTCACAATTATTTCGCCCATCGAAGACACGCCCGCATGGAAGGCTGGAATCGAACCGGGCGACAAAATTGTGGAGATCGACGGTGTTTCAACCAAAGGGATGAGCCTTGTGGATGCCGCACAAAAAATGAAAGGCAAAAATGGAGTTAAAATCCGTTTAGGAATCATGCGTGATAACTTTGAAGAGCCCAAAACGTTTTCCATCGTCCGCGACATAGTAAAAGTAAAGTCGGTTAAATTTGTCGATCTCGAAGACGGCTACGGATATGTTCGACTTACAAGTTTTATCGAAAACTCTGGGGCCGAGATGCGCAAAAAAATCGCCGAATTTAAAGCAAAAAATAAAACCATTCGCGGTTTGATTTTAGATTTACGCCGCAACCCTGGTGGATTGCTGGATCAGGCTGTTCAGATCAGCAATTTATTTTTAGACAAAGGCGTGATTGTGAGTACAATCGGGCGCGACAAGAGCAAAAAAGAAGTAACCTTAGCTAAATCGACAGGCGCCTATACTGACTTTCCAATTATTGTTTTGATCAACGAATACTCAGCCAGCGCCAGTGAAATTGTTGCAGGTGCATTGAAAGATAATAAGCGGGCTCTGATTATGGGAAAGCGCAGCTTTGGAAAAGGCTCTGTACAGTCGGTTGTCAAAATGGGCGACGGGTCCGGACTAAAACTTACCGTTGCGCGCTATTACACGCCGAGTGGAGTTTCGATTCAAGCGGAGGGGATCACGCCCGACGTAGAGGTTGATGACGTGGATTCCGACTCCTACGGAAAGGCCGTGATAAATAAGAGCGTGAAGCGCGAGGCCGATATCCAGGGGCATCTGCAGGGTGAGGCCGAAAAAATGCCGCGCGGCCAGGGCAGATCCACCCAGTGGTGGAAGAAGTTTGATGCAAAGGGCCGGACCGAAAAGACAGACCTCCTATCGAAAGATTACCAAGCCTCCCAGGCCTACAATTACATTAAGGCGTGGAAGGTCTTTAAAAGTCTGTAACTTTCATTTATAAGATTCCAGGGCTTGTTTTGTTCGCCCTGGAGATATTTCGTGAACCTAGAAACCACGCCATTCCTACTCTTTGAAGACACCCTCAAGCAGGAAGCGTTTTACTTTTCAAATCCTTCGGAAGAGATTGTTGTGTTTGAACCAGCCATGGTAGCGGCCGCTTTCGAGCGAATGGATCAACTCCGTAAGCAGGGACTCTATATGGCGGGTTTTGTATCCTATGAGGCAGGGTATAGTTTTTTTCCTGCAACGGAAAGACCTTTAAAAAAATCAAAGGTGCCGCTATTGCATTTTTACACCTTCTCTCAAAAACATCACGGATTCCCCAAAGAACTCTTTTTTGATAAGCAAACCCAAACCCCCTCAGATCAACCATCTTCGGCAGTTTTGACTGACTTTGCGTGGGATACGTCGTTTGCTTTATATTCCAAATTGCAAAATGAAATTCGTGAACACCTATTGAGCGGAGATATTTACCAGCAAAACCAAACAGTTCAGCTTTCGTTTATCTGTGAGCAGAGCGCTGAAGAATTGTATCTTCAATTGCGAAAGTTACAAAAAACTCCCTATACCTCTTTTTTGAAATTTCCTGATTATCAAATCTTATCGTTCTCTCCCGAGCTTTTTTATAAAAAGAGCGGTGAAAGTATTTTTGTAGAACCCATGAAGGGCACCTTGCCAGTTTCGCAAGACGCTGAGGTTTTAAAATATGACGAAAAAAATATTTCAGAAAATTTAATGATCGTGGATCTATTGCGCAATGATCTCGGTAAAATTGCTCACCCCGGCAGTGTGGAAGTGAACGAGCTCTTTAAGGTGCAAACGCTTGAGACCGTACACCAGATGACTTCGAAGATTTCGGCGAAGATTGAACGAGAAACGCCGGTACTGACATTGTTCCAGAGTCTGTTTCCCTGTGGATCTATCACCGGCGCCCCCAAGTGGAGTGCCATGCAGTTTATTAATGCACAAGAAGTATCTGCACGCGGTGTATATACGGGGGCCATCGGTTACATCGAGCCCAATAATGACCAGTGCTTTAATGTGGCGATTCGCACAATTATGGCTGCAGAAAACCGATTCACTTTGGGGGTGGGTGGAGGGATTATAGTTGATTCTGAAGTGCAGTCGGAATTTGAGGAAGTGCTTTTGAAATCGCGTTTCGTCCGCAAGCTCAATAGTTCATTTTTTCTCTTTGAAACTTTTTTGTTTGATGGTCAGACGTGTAGAGATTTGGATTTGCATTTACAGAGACTTAAAACGTCGGCGCAAGAATTAGGTTTTGAAATGAATACCGAGCCAATCCAAAAAACTGCGTTGGCGAAAGTTCAGGGCTTGTCTCGCGCACACAAGGTTAAACTGAAGTTGCAGTACGATGGTGAATTTGAAATAGAGATTGCCGAGTTGGCAGCTGGGTTAGATTCGAGAGCTTCGACGGCGACGAAATCAACACCAGATTTTTCGCCGAGGCCGGGAAGCGTGAATGAGTCGTCTCAATTAATCGATGGCGAAAAGACTCTGAGGATTTCCTTATCATCTAAAAAAATAAATTCGAAAAGTATTTTTCAAAAATATAAAACGTCCTATCGTGAGGTTTATGATGCTGAGTTTGCACGGGCTCAGCAATCTGGTTTTTACGATATGGTATTTTTAAACGAACGGGGAGAAGTGGCTGAGGCCAGCCGTCATAACATCTTTGTAAAAATTGGTGGCGCATGGAAAACCCCGACGCTGTCTTCGGGGGCGCTACCTGGAATCGCTCGCCAGCAAGCCGTTGCCGAACTGGGTGCGAAAGAAGATATTCTTTTTGTAGAAGATTTGCGCGCGGCGGACGAAATTCTCCTAACGAACTCGGTGCGTGGCAGGGTGCCTGTCTTGTGGAGTGAATTATGATCCTCGTGATTGATAATTATGACTCCTTCACCTTCAACTTGGTGCAGATTCTTTTGAAAAACAAGTTTGCCGTAAAAGTGATCAAAAGCGATGAGTGGACCATCGAAGATATTTGCCAAAGACAACAGCTGATCGAAGCTTTTTTATTTTCACCCGGGCCGGGACATCCCTCGGAAGCAAAGCTGTGCCATCAAATCCTTAAAGAGTTTGCCTCGACCCATCCAATATTAGGCGTGTGTTTAGGCCATCAAGTGATTGCCGAATACTTTGGCGCCCGTGTGGTTCGCGCAGAAAAACCCATGCACGGCAAAGTAAGCGTGATCGAGCACACCTCGCAAGGGGCGTTTAAAGATTTACCAATTTCATCGCAAGAGTTGTTTTCTTTTTTAAATAATCTATCGAATCCAGATTCTCGAGCGCAGCAGGAAACTACAGCGCCGCAACGCGCCCCCACGGCAATGGCGCAATGGGAGCCTTTGTCGATGAAAGTCGTACGTTACCATTCACTTATCGTTGATGAACCTTCTCTGCCGGAAGCCTTGGAAGTCACCGCTCGAACAAAAAATCAAGAAATCATGGGTTTGCGCCACAAATATTTTCCAATCGAGGGGTGGCAATTTCATCCTGAATCCATCTTGACCGAGTTTGGCGAGCAACTCGTCGTCAACTTTTTCCGCAATTGAAAACCTAAATCACACACCGCTGCCTT
>JAYUKO010000392.1:0-6569 GCA_043764415.1 Bdellovibrionales bacterium
AGGAAATCAATGAAATGCTTTTGCCAGAGATTCTTGCACCATCGGTGTTAGATTCTTTCATGCAGGCGTTGGAAGCTAACGGTGTAGTAATTACAGAGTTGGCTGATAGTAAGACAGATGAAGATCGATGCTTTCTTAGCAAATCCAGATTCTGAAGACGAAGAAGACGCAGAAGAAAAAGCTGAAAGCGAAGATGTTAAGGGGAATGACCCTGTTCGTTTATACCTACGTAAAATGGGCAGCGTATCTTTGCTTACTCGTGAGGGTGAAGTTGAGATCGCTCGTCGTATTGAAAAAGGAGAGCGCGAGATCGTTCGTGCCATTCTTTTGTCTCCGCAAGGGACATACGAGATCATCCAGTTGGGTCGCCGTTTAGACGAAGGCCGCATCAAGGTGAAAGCGATCTTCCGTGGTCTTGAGGACGAAGAAACTCAATACAACGAACAAGAATACATCGACAAAATTCACGAATTGATTGGCGAAGTTAAAAAATACGAAAAGAAAGCCAAGAGATTTTTTAAAGTTCTCGAGCAAGTCGAAGTTTCTGAAAAAGACAAAAAAGATGCTGAGCAGGAAATCTCTGTGATTGTGGACGAATTGATGGTGAAGTTTGAATCCATTAACTTTAACCGCAAAACCATCAACCGTGTTGTGATTAAGTTTAAAAACTTAGTTCAGCGCATGTCGCAGCTCCAAGGTCGTGTTAAAGAAGCCGTTGCAAAAACATTCTCCAAAGATCTAACGGTTCTTGCCGAGCGCTATGCAAAAGTGGAATCCAGCGAAAAAGAAATCGCCGTGATGACTCGTGAAACAGGTTTAAATTTTAACAAATTCCGTGGCTACTACTTGTCGGCGTCGGACGCACAGTTGCGTGTTTCCACACTGACCGAAGACACGCAGATGCATTTTAACTGGATTCGCGAAACCAACACTGCCATTTGGCGTGGTGAGCGCGATGCCGACCGCGCAAAATCCGAACTCGTTGAGGCCAACCTTCGACTTGTGGTTTCCATCGCAAAAAAATACACCAACCGCGGTCTTCAGTTTTTGGATTTGATTCAAGAAGGCAATATCGGCTTGATGAAAGCCGTTGATAAATTTGAGTATCGTCGTGGATACAAGTTTTCCACGTACGCAACGTGGTGGATTCGTCAGGCCATCACACGTGCCATTGCCGATCAAGCGCGCACAATTCGTATTCCCGTGCATATGATCGAAACCATCAACAAGCTCGTTCGTACGTCGCGCTACCTCGTTCAGGAATTGGGCCGTGAGCCACAGCCTGAAGAGATTGCGGTAAAAATGGATATGCATGTTGATAAAGTCCGCAAAGTTTTAAAAATCGCCAAAGAGCCAATCAGTCTCGAAACCCCAGTGGGTGAAGAGGAAGATTCGCACTTGGGAGATTTTATTGAAGACAAAAAAGTTATAAATCCAGCAGAGGCCATTGTGAACCTCAACTTGGCCGAACAAACACGCAGAGTTCTTTCGACGCTCACAGCGCGCGAAGAAAAAGTTCTCCGTATGCGTTTTGGTATCGGCGAAGAAAGCGATCATACTTTAGAAGAAGTGGGTCAGGATTTTAACGTGACTCGCGAACGGATTCGTCAAATTGAGGCGAAGGCGCTTCGTAAGTTGAGACATCCTTCACGCTCTGCCAAGTTGAAAGCGTTTATAGACAGTTAAAAATCTTTACTGGAATTCGCGTATACCTGTTAACGGGTATACCTGAATTCCGGGCGCGCAAGCGCATCATGGGGGTGTAGCTTAGTTGGTTAAAGCATCCGGCTCATAACCGGAGGATCCGCGGTTCAAGTCCGTGCACCCCTACCAAACTTCGATCGTTCGTTTTGTGGTTTTCGAATTTCCATTTTCATTTGTTAGTTCACCTGCACGGACAGATCGCTTCGCGATCATGCGTGCACCCCTATTTAACTTCACCGTCATCCTGAGTTTTGCGATGGATCTCCGGGCGTTATGTCATGACTTGTTTTCGACTTTTGATCGTGCAAGCATCATTTTTGATTAAAGCTAAATTGTAAAATGAGGAGAATTATAAATGAAAATAGTGTTGTTATTTTTTTTAGTCTGTATCAATTTTTTTGGTTCGGTGGCGATAGCTAACGTTTGCGGTCGAAGTCCAGTTGTTCAGCAGGCAATATTAGAAGCAACCTACCTCACCTCGTGTGATAAAGTTAACGATTTTGAACTCAAAAAAATTAACAGATTGAGGGTGGATACTGATTACGAGGCGTCAGTAACTTTTTTCAAAGGGGATTTTGAAGGGCTTTCTTCACTCACAATGTTATATCTGCATGCTTCAGTGATGGATTATCCTGACCAAATACTAGCTCCCTTGGTCAATCTTAAAGAACTCTATATAAACTTCCAGCGCTATAATGTAAAAGTTCGTCCTAATTTCTTTGCTGGTTTAACCCAGTTACAAAGACTCGAGTTGTTCGCTTTAGATGATTTGCAAGGTGGGCCCATTGCTTTACCGGAAGGTTTACTGAATCCTTTAGTGTCCTTGCACTATCTGGATATTTCAGGGTCCTGGCCATCTCCAATGATCAACCTGTTTTTGAATTTTCCCATAGATGGGCGACTAGTTCCAAATCCGCAAATACTAAGAGTTCTAAAATTGGGCCACCTCGGCATAGAGAAACTCCCTCCTCGCTTTGGTGAGAATATGGATCAGCTAAATTGTTTAGATCTGGAGAACAATAACATTACGGAAATCGACCCTTTGAATCTTAAAAATCTCGTAAGCAGTCTTGAGAACTTTGGGGTGGCCGATAACCCATTGTCGAAAGTTTCTAAAGAAAATCTAATCACTGTTTTCGGTTCAAAAGTTATGGACTTTGATTCATCGGCCTGTAGTTGGAAATAAATTGCCAGCTTACTGACTTCGAGTTTTGATTCCCGTTAGGATATTTTCTAAGTCGGTGATGAGTTGGTCTCTGAAACCTGTCTGAACTTCGGCCTCCAAATGATCCTTATATTCAGTGGCCAGTATCTGCAGATAGGTGAGGAGTTGGTGATCGACCGGGTTGTTGAGGGAGCGGTGGCTTAATTCTATGACGGCTTGGTGCAATGTATTCACACTTTGCAGTCGTGCGATAACGGTGTCGCTTTGGTTCGAAGCCAAAAATCCCAATACGCGTCCTGCGCCTTTTAGCGAATTTAATCGGTCGGAAAAGGGTGGGGCGACTCTTCGAGTTTCACTCAAATTCATATTGCCGTCTATATTGAGAAGGTCTTCCACCGTACTCATCACGTGGCGCTGAGCGACCCTGATAAGAGGGATGCCAATGCTCTCGGTGGGTATTTCGACTGTTTCTCCAACGTGTTGTCCAATACGTGAAACGATGTCGCCTTGTACAAAATAATTCGACGTTAACATTTGCGGGATCACGATTTCGGCGGCGGCGGAATTGGGGAGAGCCAGCTCTAAGGCGCCAAAGCCATTGAATGTAACGAGCTCAATTCGACCAGGAGTAAAGCGCATCAGCGTGCGCAAGCTCTGAACTTTGTAAGCAAAAATTTGCGCGATACCCCCACCCAAACTGTGGCCTGTGATGATCCAATTTTTTCCGGCAATGGGGTTTCCGGCGTTATCGATGTACAAACAGTCGGTCATTTTTTTTACCATAGTCTCTATGTGTTCAATTTGGTTTCTGCCCATGTTTAAATCGGCCAGCCAATCGATAGCGGTTTCGGAGCCCGCAAACGCAAAAATCCATGGTGCTGAGGAATCATCGGGAGCAAAGATCGCAAATTTTAAACCCGATTGACGATTGGAATAGGAATCGAAATAATGGTAACCCCGAATGTGCGCGGCGACGCCACTCTCTACAAATCCCACAAAGTTTTCAATAAACTCGCTCCCGTTTTGAGTATTTTCTAAATCGGGAAGTTGATAGACTAAGCTGGAAGCTTTCATGGCCAACCAGTGACGGTCCTCCATGGAAGTATCTGTAAGTTTCCGTGTTGGAGTTTCAAATTGCGGCTCCATCATTGTCGACTTTTGTAAAGAGGAATAGCACCAACCCGTATCCTGACCAAACACAGAGCTCGAAATAAAAACAAGTAGGATGCATATAAAAATTGGCACTAGAAAACTCCTCAAATGGATGAATTCGGGCTTGTATCACGAGTTTCAATTGAGCAATAAAAAAACCTTCAATTGTGTAAAATCACCAGATACGGCCTTTGAAGCGTTTGTATTAGAGGGTTCAGTCCGCTCCTATGGGTTCGCCCCCGGCGATTTTGTTGAGCACTCACTCCAAAAGTCCGCCAGTTCTGGAAAAGCTTCTACTAAGGAGTGTCCTCGTTTACGGTCGTTGGCTGAAAACCAATTAAAAAATTCAATCATTTGCATATCGTTTCGCTGTTGAGAAGCAAGGGCACGACTCATTTCGCTCAAGCCAATGCGGAAATTTTTCCAAGAACCGTTCACGGCTGTGGCCAAATCCATTTCATCTTCTACAGTTTCTAAAAAGCGACTGGCGTCATCAAGAGACTTCGAAAAGCTCGGCGGGAGACACAGAAAAGAATGCACGGCTGGTTCAGTGACGACAATTTTTTTGATGTAAATAGGCACGTTAAAGTGTTTATACTTTTGATAAAGGTACTCAAAGAAGCCCTGCAAAGTTGGAACACTCAGTGCACTCACAGCAATCAAAAAAGAAATATGAAAATTTTCGGCCTTCAAACTCAATAGTTGATCTAAATTTTCATTCCAGCGTTGCCAGTCCAAGCCAAAGCGAATGTACTCAGCTCTTTGGCCAACGCTGTCCATGCTGAGATAAAGTTTTACGTTAAAAAACTCGGTGAGCTCCGGCAAAATTTGTTTGAAGCTGTCCAGTTGCCTCTGATTTAAGTTTAGATTGGTGATGATCGCTAAATCAATTTGGTACTTTTTAACTTTTTTATCTTTCGCGAGGGTCAGTAGCCGATGGATCAACGGATAGAAGTCTTTGTTTAAAAAAGGTTCTCCACCGATGAGCGATATGGTGTCGATTTCATGGATGGCGCCTTGCTCAAGCCAGTTCCAAAAAATATCTTTTAATTCATGGATCTGCTGCAAGTTTTCTGGGGTGGCGGTTTGTTTTTTTCCTAAGCCAAACCGGATGTTTTCTTGCTCCCATAGCGAGCTAAACTGCTCGTTGCAGTAGATACACTTCATGTTACAGGTGTTATCGAGCACAATCTCTAAGGTATAGGGGGCGATGCTCGAAGTTAAATCTTTTTCTTTTCGCAATCGGCGAAGATGGTCTGCTTCTGATTCGCCCAGGCGTTGCCCGCCAGGATCTATGTAATCAGAAAATTTCTTCGCATGGTTGCGAAAGCTGGCGATGCCCTTGTCTTCCAGCTGCCAGCAGGCCGAACACTCTGGGTGGCGAATGCCATCGAGCATTTCTTGACGACGTTTGATAATCAGATCGTTTTTGCTAAAATAGGCTTCGCCTTTTTTGCGCAACTCCGAAAAATCGACTTTGTGAGCTGGTGTTTTGCAGCAATGTCTAAATTCCAAACGGTCAAAATTAATGATTGGGTAATTCCAACGGTAGGTGCAAACTGACAGGGTTGGATCTGGTTTTTCCATAGTCCCCTTGATCACGAATCGCAAAAATTGATAAGCACGTCGGTAAATCGATTCAATTCTAAGATTTCGTCATGACTGCCGCCCAGGTCAGGATGAAACACGCGGGCCAATTTTTTTCGCGCCAAACCAACAGCCTCGGCACTCAATGTGTCCGTCAATACAAAACCGTTTTCGGAAAAATACCGCAAGGCCTCCGCGACGTTGTCCGGAAAGAGGGGTGCCATCGGCGTTTTGGTGTTCTTGGATTTTTTAAATTTTTGCGCCCGTTCTTTTTGAATCTGATACTGTTGTTTTCGGTAGTCAGCTTGTTTTAATTTGTAAGCGGCCTGAGAGTCGATTTGCGTTTGCGAAAGCTTTGGTCTTAGGGCCTCTGGCGCCGACGTTGCGTCGGTGGGTGTTGTAAGCTCGGTCTTGCCGGAAAAAAAATCAGGATTTTTTTCTTCCACCACAACCATGGTGGCCCAGATGTGTTTGCATAAATTCGCTTTTTTTCCTTGGGGGCAATTGCAAAAAGCCGTCAAGAGGGGGCTCTCGATGGATGGACTTTTTAACTGCACTTTTAGCGACGTAGAGGCTCGAACGTAGGCCAGAAGCTCGGTGTCCGTAGGGCGCATCAATGCCACCTGCCCCTTGTTGACAAAGGCCTGCCCCGCGCTACGCACCTCAGATTTGAAAAAATCCACCCACTTTTCCATTGCCATAGGTAAGCCCTACCTTAAATTGGATCCCAACGACAAACAAAATTCATATTCATTTGATCAGATATTGACCAGAAGGGGATTTTTATCCAATATGGGGCCCAAATCTTTAACGAGGAACGAATTATGCGAGCAATGGGTGAATTTCCAGTACACATTTTGACAAAAGGCATCGAAGCTAAAAAGGCATTGATGGCCGAAGGCAAAACCGAAGAGGAAATCTCGGCAGCCATTGGCGAAACTTTTAAGTACAGCGAAGGCAA
>JAYUKO010000393.1:0-1964 GCA_043764415.1 Bdellovibrionales bacterium
CTCTTTAACACCGTGGGTGTGGGGATAATTCTGTGGACAAGTCTGGCGGCATTGCACGTGATCCTTTTTGGTCCGCGAGCGTTAGAGGACGGCAAAGAGTGGATCCTTCGCTTTTTTGAAAAATTAAAAGAAAATTATCAACAGTCTCGCGAAAGAGCGGAGCACAGAAAGACAGAGGCTCTCAGAAAAACAGAGGCGCTCAACAAATCCACATCCCTCAAAATTGATTATCAAAAAGCGGCACCGGCCCAGACCATGAATCAGACCCAGCAGGACGAGCCCACAGATACTGTCGATGACAACGAGGACACAACTCAAGAGCCGGCGGCTCCCATGCTGCAAAATCTTTTTGCGCCACTCAAACGCCGCCGAGTGGATCTTAAGAAAAAGGTGCAACGCCGAATCGCTAACTGGAAACTTCCTGAGATCGGCATTTTGGAAGATCCACCAGAATCTCGCTATCGAGTGGACGAAAAGGAAATTAAAATGAAGTCCGCTTTATTAGTAGATAAACTTGGGCAGTTTTCGGTCAAGGGCGAAGTGAAGGGCGCAAAGCCAGGGCCGGCTGTGACACTTTTTGAATTCAAACCCAATGCCGACGTGAAGATCAGTAAAATTACCGAACTCGCCGATGATTTATCTTTGGCGCTTAGCAGTGAATCCGTGCGGATCATTGCTCCCATTCCAGGGCGCGATGTGGTGGGGATTGAAACTTCAAATTCCCATCGTGAGACTGTGTATTTAAAAGATGTTCTAGCCCTCGATGAATTTTGGTCGGACGACATGAAATTACCTTTAGCGCTAGGTCGACAAGCGGATGGTCTTCCGAAGGTTGTGGATCTTCGTAAAATGCCGCATCTTCTGGTGGCGGGAACAACCGGGTCGGGAAAATCGGTTTTTGTAGTTTGTGCGCTCACGGGATTGTTATTTCGCCACTCCCCACAAACGCTGCGTTTGATACTCATCGATCCCAAACAAGTGGATTTAGCGGCCTTTAATAATATTCCTCACTTATTATTGCCTATGGTGACCGAGCCCAAAAAAGCAGTGAATGCGTTGAACTGGGCTGTGCGCGAAATGGAAAAACGCTATCGCTCAATGTCCAAGTTTGGCGCGCGAGGTTTGGAGTCGTTTAACGAAAAGGTTTTAGAGATCAGCAAAGAGGATAGCGAAATTCATGATAAGCACAATAATTCGGGCGAAGTTCCCGTGGACTCCTACTATTACACTCCACAACCATATATAGTGATCGTCGTGGAAGAGTTTGGTGATTTGATGGCTGTGGATAAAAACAATGTGGAGCACGCGGTGGTTCGCTTGGCGCAAATGGCGCGCGCCTGCGGGATTCATTTAATATTAGCCATGCAGAGCCCAAGAAAAGATGTGGTCACGGGGCTTATCAAAACAAATATTCCTGGCCGCATTAGCTTTAAGGTGGCGAGCAAGATGGATTCGCGAATTATTATTGACGATTCCGGAGCCGAACGTCTCTTGGCGCGCGGGGACATGTTGTTTCAAGCGCCGGGCGTTGCAAAGCCCGAGCGGCATCACGGACCGTGGGTGACAGAGACCGAAATCGCCGAAGTGATGTCTTATTGGTCGCAACAAGGACAGCCAGACTATGACGAGTCGGCCATGCGTGCAATCACCCGTCAGCCCGCCTTTGCAGAGGGCGCAGAGGGTGCCTGGGACAGCGCCAATGGGGAATCTGATGATTACGATGAGCGCTACGATGAGATTCTCGCTTGGGTTTCGGGCCTGAAGTCAGTGAGTGCCTCGCTCGTGCAACGAAAGTTTCGTCTAGGTTATCCACGAGCGGCGCGTCTCATCGAACTTTTCGAACGCGAGGGCGTGGTTGGGCCCGCGAACGGCAGCAAGCCGCGAGATGTTTTAATCAAAGCGTATGAAGGGCAAAAAACATTATGATGTTTCATGTTGCGATGAGTTTGTTTTTACTGAGCCAC
>JAYUKO010000394.1:0-6492 GCA_043764415.1 Bdellovibrionales bacterium
ATTTAAACCGTTTGCTAACCCCACTCAACCGTCCTTGGGGTAAAAAACTGTAACCCATGTCTCTTTACTAAAATGTAACCTATGTTACTGCTTGCACAGTCCTGAACTTCGAATCGAACACTCGGCTGCGCCGAGGTCGCAAAAAAAAAGGGTTTTCAAAAAGGATCTTTGATCCTTTTTGAAAACCCTGAATAGTTTAATTGGTCGGGGAGACAGGATTCGAACCTGCGACCCTCTGGTCCCAAACCAGATGCGCTACCAGACTGCGCTACTCCCCGAAAGGCCGACACAATGTTTTTTCGTATGAACCGAGTCCGAGAACTTAGTTGGATTTTTAACAAAAATCAACAAGATCAATCACTTATTGGCGCTTTATTCGCGCTTGGTGGTGTGCGCGGCTAAATTTTCTAAATGATTAGTATGTTCGCCCACTTAACAGTCAATTAACGGGCACTTAACCGGGGCAATTTATTCGGTTAGGCGGTAAAAGAGATCGCGGGATTGGGGGGTGAGGAAAAACTCCTGCGGAAATGTGCTGCACTCTCTGCAATCGGCGGCGTCGGTTTTTGGAACTGAGACTGCGGCGGGGAGGGATTGGAAGGGGATGGCTTTGTAAGATGGACTTTCTAAGGCCTCAAGGCTGTGATTTCCAGCAGCGTCGAAGGTGAGATATAAAAAACTGGTTTTCGAAACCGCGCCCTCGCCCGTTGTGGTCAAAATTTTTCGCGCGCCGGTGCCTAACAGCGGAACCGAGATATAACGAACCTGTCCATTGCGGTGGCCGGGATAAAACGCATGGTCGTGGCCGCTTAAATAGTAAGTCACTTTGTGGGTCTCAAGAATTGTTTCGAAGCGTTCGGCGTATGTCGTTTTTGCTGTGCCGTAGGCGAGATACTCAGTTGTTCGCTCAAAGGTGAAGGGATAGAGCGGCACGTGGCCAAACACCACCTTTATTTTTGCGCTGGCGGTTTTGCTCAACACGTCTTCAAGCCAAGTCAGTTGATTATTGATCAAAGGCCCCACCGCTGTGGCATCCAGGCTGATAAAAATCGCAGGGCCCATTTTGACGGCGTAATTGAGCGGATAGTTTTGCACCACACCCGAAATAAATTCTAATTTTGCGTTGTCAGGTCGTGCGGCATTAAAACGCTCGATGGGATAGGTGTTCCAGTTGTTGATGTAAATATCGCGTTCGTTTTTAAAATTGCTTCCCGCCGAGGCATCGTGGTTTCCCGGAGACGGTAAAAAAGGAATTTCTGACGTCGACAAAGGTTTTGTCACCAATGCATGAAACGCGTTCCACATTTTTTGATAGTCCAAGCCTGATTTTTGCCCGGCCACCATATCGCCGGTGGAAAGAACCGCCGACACGCCGCTTGCGGTGATGTGCTGGATGGCGCTTGGAACTGCGTTTGAGTAGGTGGTGCTTCCATAGGAGCCATTCATGTCGGAGATGATGGCGATCTTCCAGGTGGACTCGCCCACCACGTCGGGCGGCATAACTTGCGCGGGTGCCTCGGGTGGAATCTCCGATTGCGAAACCGGCTGCGTTTTTGCGCACGACAGACTGGACGTTAGCAAAAATAAAATACCGATCAACAAGGGAATTTTCTTCATCACCTCCTATCGGTTGTTTTGCCGCGCAGGTGCACCAACGAAGGACTAGGTCTTAGATGAGTGTGCAGAACAAAAACTTGTTTGCCTTTGATCCAAGAATTTTTTAAAATAATGAATATGTTCAAATACTTATTAGCTACACTTTGTCTTCTTCCGCTAGCGCTTTCCGCGCAGGAAAATCCCGACAAAGAAAAAGACATCTTTTACAAAATGGGTGGGGGCTTAAGGCTTCGGCAATTGTATAATCAAAACTCCACCGGTGGTTACCTTCCGTTCGACGAAGATTTGGTCAGCACCAACCATCGCGCGCAGTTGGATTTACAACTCAACAAAGGCGAGTATCTCGAAACTTTTTTTCGCGCCATTCATCACAGCGAGTGGGGCGAGGTCAACAGTACCAATAGCGACACATTTATTCTCCAGCAAGCTTGGGCCAATTGGAAAGTGGCAGACTTTTTGGACTTAAAATTTGGTCGTCAACCCATTGTGATTGGCCGCGGGCTTTCCTACGGCGAAAACCAATGGGAAAATGTTCCCACCTATTATGATGGCTTTGGTTTGCTGTTTGATTGGGACGTGATGGAGCTTTCGATATACGGAGTGAAGATTTACGAGCTCGATCGCGTCGCACCGTCGTCTGTCGCCTCGGACCCCGAACTCACAAACTATATTTTAGATTTGGATTTTAAAGATCTCTCCGACATGATTCGCATGGCCGATATTCATTTTGTGCAAGTTCTCGGAGATGTGGGACAAATTCCCGGCACAACCACCGTGCTTCGCAAGCAGCGCGTGCAACGTTTTGGCTTTGATCTTATTTTTGGTGGCGTTTATTACGAAGTGGGCGGCAGCATCAACTACGTCACTGGCACCAAAGAAGGCATCACTGTGAATGATAAAGTGAAGCAACTGATGCTTGATACCGAAGCTAAATTTTTAATGCCCGATTGGGAAAACTTCGAACTCTGGGTGGGTTATCATTCCGACAGTGGCGATGATCTCGCAGGCGACGGAACCGACAGTCAGTACGAGCCCCTCAATTACAACTTGCACCAAAACGCTGGGCGCTTGGACTTTTTTAAATTTGGCAACCTCACGTATCTCCGCTCGGGGGCTTCGCTGCGCTTTTCGTCGGAGTGGTATGTGGGCGGCGAAGTTTTATTTTTCGAAAAAAGCAAATCCGGAGCAGCCAATTATTTAGAACGTTCTTACCTCACTGGCGATCTTTCCAGCGCCTTGCAATCGGGCGCCGTGCAATTTGGGAACACAAAATCCCTAGGCACCGAGTTTGATCTTTGGGTCGGAAAAACCTATCGAAGTGGCGTTAACTTGGAACTCAGCTTTAACATCCTCAAACCGGGTGATGCCATGAAAACCGCCTACACAGGGGGAGTACCCACTCAGCTGTACGCGCTCAACGATACGATCATGAGTGTGATTCTCGATGTGGGCTTTTTCTTTTAAAGGAATAGATGGATCAGTTTTTTGCGTCGATTCCAAAAGTTTTGATTGGTCCCCTCGTCGTGGCACTTGTGATTTTGTACTTTGTGTACGACGACCCGCCAAAAACTGTTTGTGATTTGCAGCATGAGATTTTTCAAAAAGAAAATCAAAACTACATCTACGGCCACGTTAAACGCTCCGTCAGGCATTCTCCAGAGTATCAAAAACAACTTACGATGTGCCAGGAGCAAAACTCACCCGGTGCCTGTTTTGGTTGGATGGAAGGAATTAAAAAAACGTTGCTCTCCAGTCGCAATATTCCCACAGAGTGCAGCGCCGATAAACTCAGCTCGCTTCGCAAACTTAAACACTTTACCGGCGGCGCAGACCCTATGGCTGCGTTTAAGCAGTGGATGACGATTTCCATGTACACGTTTAGTCAAATTTCGTGGAACGACGGCCCCAATATTCGCCGGGGACTTTTTGGCTGGCTGGATCAAGAGGATTTAATCATTTATTGCCGTTTAAAAAGTGAATATATAAGGCTCTACGGCCAAGAGGCCTACGTGCAGTTGCAAAACAGTTTGCATGCGCAGTTGATCAAATTAAAAAAACTGCCCGCAAAGGATGCTTGGGAGCGCACTGTGCTTTCTTACAGCTGCCCGCGCTCCTTGCAGTGACCAGTCGATAAACAACTCTCAAAAAACCAGTCATGAATTACCTAAGATTTTTGCATTATCTTCATTGCCGTTCAATTTGCTACAGCTGTCTCGGGGCCTCGAATATAGTTCGCACATTCAAGGAGACCAGTAAATGCGACTTCGGCTGCAAGTTTTGTGCGGACTTGCGATTTTTTTATTGGCGTCATCGGCTTTTTCGCAGGTGCGCATTGTGCAATGGTCCGACGCCCACTCCACGCTCACTACGCTTCCGCAGCAACTCAAGGCCATGGATGCTCTCGCCCAATCCTTCTACGCCCAACACCCACAAGGTGAATTTATTGTTTACGTGATAGGAGATCATACCTCCATAAGCCCCTACAGCCAGGTCGATAAAGGTCAGTTGTCTCTCGATGCCTTGCGCTTGTTGAAAGAGCGCGGCTACACAGTGCTGTTCACTCCCGGAAATCACGACGCCCTCGATTGGGGATTAAATTTTGGCGGAGAGTTATTATTTCGGCAGATGCAGCAGCTTCACGAATGGAAAATACCGGTCCTGGTTTCAAACCTCACCAAAGTTCGCCGACCGTTTCGAGACTTTATTCGTCCTTACTACGAGCTGAAAACTTTATCTTTAAAGTCAGCCGTCGTTGGAATGACTCTGGAAAGTTTTTTTTCAAAATCAAATTTAACTCCCGAAAACGCACGGCCCCTATTTGAAGATGTGGAACTCTACGAGGATGCGCTCAAGCGCAATCTTCCTGGATTGAAAGAAAAGGGTTTTCAAAAGTTTTTTTTGGGAATTCACGAGGGCCATGAGCGTTTAGCGCAACTGACAAAAAAGTTCAGTGCGCTGAACATGAACGTTCCTTTGGTGATGGGAGCCGATGATCACGTGGTCACCGCTTATCGGCGACATCAGTCTTTAATCACCGATGCAGGTTCCCATGGCTCATTCAATGTCATCGACATTGACCGAGACACTGCGCAAGTCCGCACTCCTATCTTACACGTCGCAATTTCTGAAGAGTCCTCGTCCCGCATCGAAAAGCAACTTTTCCCCGAAGGGCAGGCCACTCTCAATACGGTGAGCGACAAAGACATTGCGACCGATTTAGAACTGCAAAATTTTAAAGACAAAGTCGATAGATTTATTTCACAGGTGGACCAGCGCCTGTACCGTGTTTTGGGGTGGACCCGGGGTTTCGAATCCCACAAGTATCAAATGAAGCGAGGTCGCACGGATCTTGGAAGCTTACTGGCTGAGGCCCATCTCCTGTGGGCGCGGTCGCTGATGAACTCGTGGACGGAGCCAGTCATCGCAATGGTCAATTCCAGTTCCTACAGGAGAGAAGAGCCACTGCTACCGGGAAGCCTGCGCGAAATTGATCTTCGCGGAATGTATCCATTTGAAAACAAGTCCGCTATTTTTCGTTTGTTGGGTCAAGACATTGAAAGTCTTTTTTTCGCTCGTCGAGAGGAGTACGAACGAAAAGAAAAGGGCGCGTACAGCCCGCAGCTTAACTTCGATGTTCGCGAGAAAAAAAAGAAATTAGAAGTATTCATCAACGGAGAGTGGTTAAGACTAAAAAAACACACCAGCTACGTGGTGGTTATTGACGGCTACTTGGTGGCGCAGTTTAAAAATAAAACCTGGCACGAAATCCTCGCGCAAAATCCGCCGATCGCAACGCGATCCTTTCAAGATCTACTCGTCGACTTTTTACCAACTGCGATCTACAAATACGAAAATCCCCGTGGCGCATTGAGCTGCTGGGAACTTTTCTAAATTTCTCAGAAATTTTACATCTCCGTGCACTAGATTGAAAGTAGCTGCAAACTCTTCCAGCCTTTTTGATCTTTTTCGCCAATCAAACGAAAATTGGGATCGTCTTTGTTAACGAGTAAAAGTTTATCAAAAAAACCTTTCCCGTTGCTGTCGATCAACCACTCCGCCGGATCGAGTCCGAATTGAGTGAGCATCTGGATTAGTGTGAATTTTTGTGATTTTTTCATGGTATCTCCCTTGTTTCTCGAGAGACTGTAGGAGCAATGGCAGTGCCAGGCAGTGTCCGCTTTAAATTCGTATTAAATAAAAAAATTCGGAATTTTCGGATTTTGGTGACAAAAATTTTCGGAATTCGGACAAAAGAGGGCTCTCGAAATAGAAAATCGGATTTTTTTTCTAGGGAACGCCGTGTAAAAAATACCAGTTCCAGGACGTCGTCCTGAGCGTGAGCGAAGGATCTGCGAGAGAGAAAGATTGGAGGTGCCAAAAAAAAAGCCCAGCTGTTGCGCTGAGCTTGTTTTTGCAGGCTGCTTTTTTGCTGGCCGCATTATCTGGACCCTGTTCGGATGACAGGGTTTAATCCGACCTTAGATCGAAAATGGCTTTGGAGAAATCATTTCTGGGATCCCGCCTTCATCGTAAGCAGGTGCACCATTTGGTAAAAGCGCCAAGTTACGGGCCTTTTTAACGGCAGAACATAGCTTTTTCTGCTGGTTAAGGCTTAATTTGCTGATGCGTGCAGGGGTAATCTTGCCACCTTCAGAAACATAGCGGCTTAGGCTTCCTGGATCTTTATAGTCGAAAAAATGATCGCCGCGAAGATCTGTGCGGTACTTGTTGCGGATCACTTTGCGTAAAGAATTATCTGTTCCAGTCTCTTTCATTTAATCACTCCATTAATATGGGTTAGGAATCTGACTGTATACGATAAATTAGGGTTGCCAACAAGTCTCTTTTTCAATTATAAACTCTTTTGTTAATTTT
>JAYUKO010000395.1:0-1941 GCA_043764415.1 Bdellovibrionales bacterium
ATATCGCACCTCACGATGAAAATAGAAAAATCATCGGCGTTGAGATCGAGCAAGATGGCGTTATTAACTACGATGTGAAAAAACTCTTTTTGTGCGCAGGATTTTCGGACGCCCAGTACACGACCACCACCGAAGTTTATCCCGACAGCCCGAAAGTGACTGACGCCATTTGCATCGAAGCGCAGATCGCCGCAATTACTGGTGGGCTCAATTACTTGCGCTCGAACACACTTTAAAAAGGAAACGAAATGATTTTAGTTACAACACCCACGGGACACATTGGCGGCCAAGTTTTAAAAAAACTACTGACAACGGAAGCAAAAATTCGCGTGATCGCTCGAGATCCCTCTAAAATATCTGACTTGGGTGAAAAAGTAGAAATCATCCAGGGATCACTCGATGATGCCAACAGCGTGGCAAAAGCCTACGCGGGAATTGACGACATCTTGTTTGTTGTTCCCCCCAGCATGCAGTACTCAAACGTCAACGAGTACTACTTGAAGTTCGCTAACATCACTTGCCAAGCTATTAAGGAACAAAAGGTGAAACGCGTGGTTTTTGTATCGGGAACAGGCTTGGGATTTGAAAAAAAAGCGGGCCCGGTATCAGCTTCGTATCTCGTTGAAAAAATGCTCGAAGAAACCGGCGCAGCGGTACGAGTTTTACACTGCGGTACCTTTATGGAAAACTTATTGCACTCAATTCCGTCTCTTCGATTTAAGAGTCAATTTTCTACCACCGTTCCGACCGACACAAAATGTCCTTGGGTTGCAACCAAAGATATAGCAGACACCGCGGTTCGACTTTTAAAGAATAAGACCTGGACTGGAATCGATGCCGTTGGCGTTTTGGGCCCGGAAGATCTCTCTTATGGGGACATCGCAAGAATCATGAGAGAAGTGGTCGGCAAGGAAATCGTCTATCAGCAAGTTGCAGAAGAAACATTAAAAACGACGTTGCTTCAGTTTGGTGCGACAGAAGCTGCCGCTCAAGGTTTGTTAGATATTTATGCTTCTATGAAAAATGGTGTTTTTAATAAAGTACCTCGAAGCCCACAAACTTCGTCTCCCACATCACTTCAACAATGGTGTCGTGACGTTTTAAAACCAGCTCTTACTGACGTTTAAGACGAGCAATGGAAATCTAATTTTGCAGATTGTTTCTAATTTTAGAATAAGCGAAAAACACAAACACGATACTATAGCCGACCAGAACCGAGCCGTTAGTCAGCCACGAGTTTAAAATATCTTTGTCCCAATACAGCGCCTGGCAAATCACAACTCCGTGGTACAGCGGTAAGCTCTTAGCCACCCACTGTAGATAGTCAGGCATTTGTGTAATGGGAAAGAAAATGCCCGAGAAAAAATACAACGGCGAAATAACAAACGCATACACGGTTTGAAATTGATTGATGTTTTTTACGTAAGAGGTGGAAAGCAAGCCCATGGCTCCCAAGGGCAGGCCAATGAGAATGCCGACGAAGGGAATCATGAGGAGGTTGAGAGGGTTTGTAAACAAACCAAATAGCAGCAAAACAAGAGTTACCGAGGTGGCCATCACCGCGCATTTTGCGCTCACCCATAAAAACTCGCCAACGATTACTTCGCGCGCATTGATCGGCGTGGTGAGCATCGCCTTGTAAATGTTTTCGTAAGTCATGCGCACATAAAAGCCGTAGCTGGTTTCGAAAAACGACGTGAACATGGCGGTGGATATGGCTAAGCCCGGTGCAATGTAAGCGGAGTAAGTCATGCCGTTGACCTGTTGCACGTAGGAGCCCAAACCAGCACCCAGCGAAATCATCACAAAGGCGGGATCGGCGATGGTGGGCGAAATATTAGCGATAAAGTCTTTGCGGTAGACCCACCAATTTCTTTTAACGATCTGTAGGCTGAGGCGGAGAGTTTCAATCATTGATATTTAACTCGCTCCCCGTGAGCT
>JAYUKO010000396.1:0-6447 GCA_043764415.1 Bdellovibrionales bacterium
AGCCATGGCTGCGGATGAAAAAATACTGGTAATTGTTGAGTCTCCCACAAAAGCGAAAACAATCAAAAAATTTCTCGGTCCCAATTACATTGTTGAATCCTGCATGGGTCACGTTCGCGATCTCCCACAATCTGCCAAAGACATCCCCGAAAAATACAAAAAAGAAAAATGGTCCCACCTCGGTGTGAATGTGGACAAGCAGTTTGAGCCCATTTACTGCGTTCCGCGCGATAAAACTAAAATTGTAAAAAACCTCAAAGACAAAATGGCGGGAGTGAGTGAAGTGCTCCTCGCAACGGATGAAGATCGTGAAGGGGAAAGCATTAGCTGGCATTTGCTGGAGCTTTTAAAACCCAAGGTTCCGGTGAAGCGCATGGTGTTTCACGAGATCACCAAAAAGGCCATTCAAGAAGCGATCTCGAACTTCCGTAACATCGATGACAACCTCGTGCGGGCGCAAGAGGCTCGACGAATTTTAGATCGTTTGGTGGGGTATACCATTTCGCCGCTGATCTGGAAAAAAGTGGCTTACGGTTTGTCTGCGGGGCGCGTGCAGTCGGTGGCTGTGCGTATGATCGTGGAGCGCGAACTGGCTCGCATGCGATTTAAAAAAGCAAAATACTTTGGTGTCTATGCGCAAAACGCAAAATCAGGCACGGGCTTTGAGAGCCGTTTGTATTCTTTTAAAAATAAACGCATCGTGACCGGGAAAGATTTTGATCCAGACACTGGAAAAATTCTCGATGGAAAAGATGTTGTATTGATCGATGAAGCAAAATCCCAAGATGTTATGCAAAACATCAAAGACCAAAGTTGGAAAGTGACAAGCGTGGAAGAAAAACCCGTTGTTCGCCGACCAGCACCGCCGTTTATTACGTCGACACTTCAGCAGGAAGCCAACCGCAAACTCAACCTCGGCGCTAAAGAGGCCATGCGTGTGGCGCAAAAGTTGTACGAAGAAGGTTTCATCACCTACATGAGAACGGATTCTACCTTTTTGTCAGAACAGGCTTTGTTAGCCAGCCGTGAAAAGATCGAAACTCTCTACGGTAAAAACTATTTGCCGCCGCAAGCAAGAAGTTATCAGGGCAAAAAAGTCAAAGGCGCCCAAGAGGCCCACGAAGCCATCCGCCCAGCGGGGACCGACATGCTCACGCCCGAGGAGACGCGCCTTAAGGGTGTGCAGCTGGATCTGTACGAACTGATTTGGAAGCGCACCATCGCCAGTCAGATGAAAGACGCCAGTCTTTTGCAAATGGGCGTTAAGATTAACGTGGGAGATTGCATCTTTAATGCCTCAGGGCAGGTGATTGAGTTTCCGGGATTTTTAAAAGTCTATCCAGAAAACACCGACGAAGAAGAAAACACCGACGAAGAAACAAAGTTGCCAGCGTTAAAGGCCGGCGACGTGGTGGATTTGAAATCCGTGCTGCCAAAAGAGCACGAAACCAAACCGCCATCGCGCTTTACCGAAGCTTCGCTTGTGCAAACAATGGAAAAAGAAGGCATTGGTCGGCCGTCCACTTACGCAGCAGTCATCGGCACGATCATGGATCGTGGTTATGTGCATAAACTTGGTGGAGCTCTTGTGCCAACGTTCACGGCCATGATTGTTTCAAAACTTTTGAGCGATCATTTGCCCACCTATGTGGATTTGGGTTTTACCTCCGAGATGGAAAAATCCCTGGATGACATCGCCACGGGAGATTTGGATTCCCTTAAATATTTAGACTCTATTTATTTTGGCGCCCAAGGTTTAGTGGAGCAGGTTAAAAAACAGGAAAAGAAAATCGATCCGGAAACCTCGCGCGAAATTAAATTTGATGGCCTCAAAGGCCTCAGCTTCCGCGTGGGTCGTTACGGCGCTTACGTTTGCCGCACGCAAGACGGAGCCGAGCAGTGCGCCTCCTTGCAGGACAGCATGGCTCCAGCCGACATCACGGTGGACGATGCGAACAAACTGATCGAGCAAAAAATTTCTGGCGCCGATGCTCTAGGAAAACATCCCGACACGGGTTTGCCAATTTACGTTCTCACGGGACGTTACGGCCCCTATGTTCAGATGGGCGACGACGAGCCAAAGCGCACCTCCATTCCCGCCGGCATGACGGTGGAAGACGTGGATATGGAGAAGGCGTTGTTTTTATTATCGCTGCCAAAAGATTTAGGTCCCCATACCACTCTCGAAAAACCAATTAAATTGGGCATCGGCCGTTTTGGACCCTATGTGGTGTGCGATGGTGATTTCCGCTCGATACCAAAAACTCAACCACTCACCGAAGTGGATTTTGCTTTTGCCATGAACCTTCTCTCGCAACCTAAAAAAGGTCGCGGAGCTGCGGCTCCATTAAAAGAGTTCGGCGAACATCCCGACAGCGGCGATAAAATCCAACTGCTCAACGGCAAATACGGCCCGTACATCAAGTGCGGAAAAGTGAATGCGTCGGTGCCTGAGGACATGGAAGTGGAAGCCGTCACCCGCGAAAAAGCTTTGGAATTGATCGAAGCCCGCGGCGGCACCGCGAAAAAAGGCAAAGGCAAAAAAGCCGCCAAGGCGGAGTCTAAGGCAAAACCGGAGCCCAAAGCAAAAGCCGCAAAGAAGACGGCAAAAAGCGCGCAAGTCTCGATTGTTGAAGAAGGAACTTCGGCAAAGCCTGCCGCTAAAAGTGCAAAAACCAACAAAACGACAAAATCAGCAAAAGCCTCGGCCCCCGCGAAGGTTGAAGAGCCCGTGGCCAAGCCCGCTGCTAAAAAAGTGATTTTGAAAAAGAAAAAGTAATCTAACGTGCGCGCAGACGTGCGCATGTTGAATAAAAACACAACGTAAGTCTAAGTTAAAAATAACCTCTTGGTCTAACTTTAAATTGTTATGCGATTATGTCACAATCCCTTTAGGGGGCACACATGCATCAATTTTTAAGTCTATCTATCGCGCTCGGTTTAATATTTCCCACGCAGGCTTTTGCCCAAACGGGAGCCCAGCGCCCCTGCAATGCGGAAACAACGCTGTCTCGCGTGCAAACCGCTGTGAATAAATTTATGTGTATGAATCTCTTTTACAATGGTCAGCGGCCTGTCACTGCTGCCACTGACGCTGGTAGGTTCCAGAATGATAATTTCGACCGTTACACTGCCAACACGAAATGCGGCATGCTTCTGCTCGGTGGGACTGCGGCGATTGCGGTCGGGGGCTTAACCGGCAGTTACGCGGCCCAAGGATTGAGTCGAGAAGGAGAGACTCGACGCAATCTTGCCCGAGCTGGCGACGAGAGTCGTGCTTTGAATCACAGACTTCGGGAAGTGGAAGCAGGACTCAGAGGGGGCTCGGAATACGATCGTGCTGTGGCTCGAGGACAGAGCAGCGAAATCTATCGCATGCTTAGCGCAAACCACAATACGCAGATGGCGTATTACGATCGTTTGAGCAAGATACATACTCGTACCATGCGTTTCATAGGTCCGACTTCTTTCAGGGCCATGGGGGCGCTTGCTGCCTCAGGAATATTTATGGTGGGTTCGGCGATCCTCGATGCAAGCCCGGCAGGCTGTTCGGAAGTGATCCACATGTACACCGATTTCGGCCCCAACTGCGAATATCTACCTGTCTTAGGCACCAATACTCGCCGATTTTTAGATATGCCCATCGCCGAACAAAATCGCATCATGGCCCAAGACACCCGCATGTGCGAGAAGTACACAGAGCTTGCAGACAAGTTGGAAAGCGATCTGAGTTTAACCAACCCGCGGCCCGATTTTACTGTGACGTCTTGCAGCCCAGCTGGCGAAGTCACCGGTGTTAATTTGGGTTTCGCCTCTGGCCCTTACCCAAACGGTGGTGGGACGTTTAATATTACAACGCCTCGGGCAGGCAGTTTAAATATCGATTTGCCCGGGCCTGAAACCGATTATGAGCTTGATCTGAATGCCAATGGGTTTGGCGTAGACTCCATTTCTCGCTTGCGCGCAAAAGTCCGCGGCGGTCAGGGAATCACGCGCTCTTTTACCTCGACTCAACTTCTAGCAGAAGCACCCAGCAAGGCTGACCGTCGCCAATACTTAGAGCGCAGTCTTCGAGCACTTCACGGCTTTGAGGCGGTGAAAAAGGCCGTGGGAACAAACTGCGCACAGTATCTGGCACAGCAAGAAGCACCGGCTGCAGGCGAAGCGGACGTCGACCAGTAGCGCGCTGGTCGAATTGCAAAACGCCTTATTTTGAAACACCAATGACGACTCTCACTCAAGATTTTCGGTTATTTCCCCGATCAAAGGACTTAAAGCTTCAGTGGGGGAAATACGATGAAAGTGAAAGTCATAGCGTCGGCGATTGGAATTTTTGCGGCGTCGGCCGTTTCAATGCTTTATATTAATTTAACCTCGGGCCAGACGGCACCAAGCATTTTGCAGCAGCCGCTGTCGGTGGCTGTAGAGCCGGGCGCTAGTGCCACATTCCAAGTGACGGCCAGTGGAGCTCCCGCGTATTTTTGGAAATTCAATGGTGTAAGCATCCCCGGCGCAAATTCTGCAACTCTCGAAATCCCAAATGCGAAAATGGCAAATATCGGGCAGTATTCAGTGACGGTGCAAAACGCCTTCGGGCTCGTTACAAGTCAGGTTGCGAATTTAAGATTTAAGAAAGATATTTTTCCGTTAAATCAAAAACAATCCGCACTCTATTACCCCTATGGAGTTGCTGTCGATCCCGTCGGCACCGTGTTTGTTTCGGACATGATGAACAAGAGAGTGGTAGCCCTGTCAAAGGACAACAAAGTGCTCCGTCAGGTGTCGCTCCCTAAAAATCCTGGAGGTCTCGTGCTCTCGGGTGGATTTGTTTACGTCAACGCCACAAATAACGGGCTAGTGACCTTTAACGGCCCAATTATGAAGTTTGATCTCAATCTTAACTCTATTGCATCTTACAATGCACCCTTCGTCGCCAACGCTTTCACTGTTGCAAACTCGGTGATTTACGCTGTGGTTCGCGGTCAAAACGCTGTATCCACTGTCTATACCTATAATACAAAAACCAGTGCACCTAGCTGGACGCGATTGTTTGATTTTAAAGCCAGCGAACCCAGTGCCATTGCTATCAATTCAAAGGGACAAATTTATTTGTCGGGCCTCGCTCCAGATGGAAACACAAAAACATCTTGGGTGAAAGAATTCGATGCCCAAGGAACAGTTATAAGGCAGCTGCAATTGCCATCGACGGTTTCGTCCACAATCCCGGGCGGTGTGCCCATCAATTATTTTGCAGGTATTCGCGCGCTGGCGATTGATGGCGGTAATAATATTTTTGTTGGAGATTCTTTCGGAAGAGTTTTGAAATTTAATTCTCTTGGCAAATATCTTGCGCAGATCTACCCGGAATCGCCGACGAGTACTAAACTCCAAGGGACCTACGCTGTGGCGCTGGATTCATCAGGGAACATCTACGTCGCGGATTCGCGAACGATCAAAGAATTCTCTCCCGCAGGAGTGTTTATCACGCAATTTGGATCCGCGGGCACTTTACCAAGTCGCTTGTACGGGCCCACGAGCTTAGCCGTAGCCATGCAGGACAACATTTACGTGGCCGATCAACTTAACGGGGCCGTAAAGGCTTTCAATAATTCAGGCGCGCCGATCTTTCAAATTCAAAATGATCTGACGTACACCGACGGATCTACGACCGCTCTCCTCACGGCGCTACTGCCTTACAAAGTCTTCGTTGGAGCGGATGGCAGCGTCTATGTTTATTGGACAGGAAACTATACGACCATTGTGCAAGGCGGGGCTCCTGGAGTGTCTTACTCGGGGATCTTATTGCGCTATGATTTGGCTGGAAAGCCCGGTGGCGCCATGTTTGGATTTACCACCAATGATGGTCCGTTCACCCAAGATCAAAAGGGCAACGTTTTGATTTTGAAACCTACGGAATCAAAAGTTGATCTCTATCAATTGTCGGCGGGCTCGACGAGTGCAAAAGCCACTTCGAGCGTTGTGTTGATGGCGAATTCCAAAAAGATCCTATTTCCAGCTAGGTCCTTCTCTGGAAATTTGGGAGGGATCCAAAACGCTTTAAAAAAAGATGCGCGCGGAAATTATTATGTGTTTTATCATGACTACGATGTCAATCCGTCCTTATCGCGCATTTTAAAATTTAACCCCCAAGGTGTATTGCAAGCATCAATGTCGACGCAGGCCTACGAACACGTGGGCGATGTGGCGGTGGATTCCAAGGAACTTATTTACGCCACGTGCGGCAATCCGATCAGCAAGGTTTGCGTCTTTAATAGTGACGGCAGCACGCGCTTGAGTTTTGGTTCCTCGGGAATCGGTGTTGGACAGATGTGGTCAGCGTCGGGGATTGCCATCGATTCCATGGACAACATCTTGGTTACAGACAGCATTAACAATCGGGTGACCAAGTTTGGTCCAGACGGTGAACCGCTGATTCATTAAATCTGT
>JAYUKO010000397.1:0-1910 GCA_043764415.1 Bdellovibrionales bacterium
CCTTTGCGACCAGCCCGGCCGGTGCGGCCAATGCGATGCACGTAAATCTCCGTGCTCGAAGGCATATCCATATTGACGACAAGTTCTAAGGTATCAATGTCCAATCCACGGGCCGCCACATCGGTGGCCACTAAAACCCTGAGGCTTCCATTGCGAAACAAAGTGGTCACTCTGTCGCGCTCCACCTGTTCGAGATCCCCGTGCAAAACCCCACAGCTCACTTTGTGTTTTGCCAGCCGCTGGCCAATTTGCGCCACCGTTGTTTTCATTCGACAAAAAATCAACGTGCACTGCGATGGGTGACTTTTTAGAATCTTGAAAAGAGTTTCTTCTTTTTCTGGATTTTCGCTGGGGTAAACATACTGTTCGATTTGCGGTGTGTTTAACAAGCTTTGTTCAATCGTAATTCGCTCGGCGTTTTTTTGATAGCGATCCGAAAGTACTTCCACGCCTTCGGGAAATGTTGCCGAAAAAAATACGGTCTGTCGGTCTTTGGGCAACTGGTCGATGATGGCAGTGAGCTCGTCGGTGAAGCCTTCTTCCAACATGCGATCGGCTTCGTCCAAGACAAAGATTTTAAGGCGATCGAGCTGCGCGTTTCGCTCGTTGAGGTGTTCTAAGGTGCGACCAGGAGTACCCACGATCAGTTGGGCGCCGCGCTCGAGGGCCTGAAGCTGTTGTGGGTATGGTTGACCGCCCACTAGCGCCACGGTCTGTAGACCGGGGAAAGCCTTGGAAAATTTGCGACATTCGCGCAGAACCTGATCACAGAGCTCCCGGGTGGGGCAAAGAATTAAAGCCTGGGCGAACAGATCGCTCACTTTGATTTTTTCGAGAATAGGTATGATAAACGCGGCAGTTTTTCCGCTGCCCGTTTGCGATTGACCCACAAGATCTTTTCCCGACAGCAGCAAAGGAATACTTGCCGCCTGGATGGGGGTCATTTCCGAAAAACCCATTTCAGCGATCAGTTTTAACAGGGAGTGCGACAAGGGAAGGGAGCTAAAGTCTTTTGCTTTCAAAATGGGGTCCTCAGAGTTCTCGATCTAAATTTATTTTGCGGTAATTGCCCATTTTAGACGTCTCTTTCGAAACCTTAATAAACTGCAATTGCCGCTCGACCATATACTCAAACACTCGCAAAAGTCGATCATGAAGACGATTTTTCACCGGAAACCCCCGAGAATCTCCCAGGAGTTCGATGGTGTGATGAATGGCCTCAATCGTGGAGTAGCACTGGGGATGGGGCTGCTTGCGCACGCGAAAGTTTGAAGGCTTATCCGGCGAAAAGCACACCCGTGGAAGATTTTTGAGGTTTTCACTCAAGCGCATCATTTTACGGGCTGTGGCCCAAGTTCCATCCACCACGAAGATGCGCAGTTTTTTTTCACCGGGAAATATTTTGGCTTTTTCTAACTGACTCAATGTGGATAAATTTTGCGATGTGGCCCCGGGGTAGAGTACCACCGAATGATATTCCTTTTCCTCGAGCAAAGCGTTCACCTTCGGGTTCTGGGAGTAATCCTGACCTGCGATCAAATGCGAATTTTTAAGCGAAAGATAGGACATTCTGCCTGTGGCAATTCGACGCTTCACTTCAATAGGGTGAATGAGAATAACAAAGCTGATTTGTGGATCAAAGGCAGTCACCTGAGCGCAATAGCAGCAAAAATCTGGCTGGTCACACACCTCACAGATCACCCGATATTTTCGCTGGTTTGATAAACGTTCTGCTTGATTTAGCTTGTACTGCGCGAGATTCATTTTCTGTGTTCCTGTTGAAAATAATTCTACGCAATTTTTTAAAAAAGAACTACGGCTGAATGCATTTTTTTGCATTTGTCATGTATTGAGCGGCCTGATCGAGAACCTTGTTATTGCAGTACACCTGATTATTCGGCGCGTCTGTC
>JAYUKO010000398.1:0-23594 GCA_043764415.1 Bdellovibrionales bacterium
GTAGGCGGTCCATTTTTCGTCGATAGTTACTTTGGGATTATCAATAATTTTTTTGAGGAAGGATTTGGCTTTATCAAATTGGCGCACAGAGCGATAGTCTTTTACAATGCGAAATTGATCTTTGATTGTGGGTTTTTCCATAAACCGCGGCGCCAGATTATACAGAGCTGTTTTTAAGACTGATTTGTCTTCGTCCTTGAGATCGGGGCTGGCGATTCCTTTTTGGTAAATTTGAATTTTATCAGGGGACGAAAAATAAGTGGCATTTTTTTCCACAAACAGAGCTCTTTCAAGATCGGTTTTTAAATGATTATAGTGTGTGAGTTGTTTTTCTTTTTCGAGCCATGGTGGCACGGGTTTCGACCAATCGGTGCTTTCGGTGACTACACAGATTTGCAGAGAACGAACATACGCCGCGTCTTTTAAAATGAACTTTTCACGATTGGTCAGCGAAGTGTAAAGCTCACAGGCTTTTTCGGGCTCTGTGCTGGTGAGGAGCTTCGCTTTGGTATAGTCAACCAGGTCCGCTGTTTCAGGGGCCAGTTTTGGATGCGACGAGCAGGAGCAAAAGAGAACCACTCCTGCAGTTAAAAAACGAGAATAGACAGTCGATAAAAAAGACATAGAATCAGTCTATGTCTTTTACTGGGCCTGTTGCAACTTTTGAATGCGAACTTCGAGGGCAGGGTGGGTGCTAAACAGCGCCAAAAGCCCCGTGCCGCGAATGTGAGAAATCTTAGCCACTGCATAAGTGTCGTTGGGCTCTTCGTTCTCTGTGGCGCGCAAGTGGCGACCGCTCTGGGCCTGAAGAGCCTGAAGCGCCGAAATCATTTTACCCTTGCCAGCAAAGTTTGCCCCACCTTTATCTGCACGAAATTCGCGCATGCGAGAAAAGTAACAAACCACCATGTTGCCAAGAAGGCCAAACACAGTTTGGAATAGCATGATCAACATAAATTCCGAACCGCTTGAGCCACGACGGTTGTCGTCGTTGGAAGAGCCAGCGATGACCGACGCCAAAATGCGCGAGAAGAAAATCACAAAGGAGTTCACCACGCCTTGAATCAACGTAAGAGCCACCATGTCGCCATTGGCAATATGCGCCACTTCGTGGGCAAGGACGCCTTCCACTTGATCGCGGCTCATCGTATTTAACAGACCTGTTGAAACAGCCACCAGCGAATTGGATTTGGACGGGCCCGTGGCAAAAGCATTCACGTCAGCGCTTTCGTAGATTCCCACTTCAGGCATGCCAGGAAGGTGCGCCGCGCGGGCCAGGCGGTGAACAGTTTCTAAAATCTCACGCTCTTGACCGTGAGAAGACTGCGGATTAATCATTTTTAAGCCCATGGATCTTTTTGCCATGAATTTAGAAATCATCAACGAGATAAAAGCTCCGCCTGTTCCCCAAACGCAGCTCATGAGCAGAAGAGGCAGATAGCCAGTGGACGGCGTTGCCGTTCCGAAAACAAAATAGCTAATGATAGAAGCGATCACAGACACTGTGAGCATCACGAAAATATTTACCAACCCAAAGAAAAACGCTCCACGCATAAAACCCATAGAACCTCCGTTAAGGGATATTATGTGCACTGCTGGGGTAACAGCAAGGTACGGACACACTTTTTGGGACTCATTGCATAAAAAAATCTCATTTCTTTTGAGGAGTTCTTTTTAAGACACGTCCATCCATGGACTCGCTCGCAGCTCGAAACATCCTGTTTGCGAGAGGTCCTAATTGCCTACGCTTTGATCTTTTCGGGGGTCTTTTTGCTTTTTGGTGCGAGGGTATCGAAATGGGCTTCGACTTTGTCCTCGCCCGTTGGGTCTTTTATCACCACGAAGTGCACGTGGCCGCCTTGTTTGAGGCGACCGAAGAGGAGTTCGTCGGTGAGGAGGTCTTTGAGTTGCTTTTGAATGGTGCGGGCCATGGGGCGGGCGCCGTAAAGTGGATCAAAGCCTTTTTTCGCCAGCAATGCGTTCACCTCGGGGGCGATGTCCATGGTGACGGTTTTTTCTTTCAGCTGTTCTTTGAGTTCGAAGAGAAATTTTTCCACAACCTGTTTTATGATCTCTTCGTTGAGGCCGGCGAAGTAAACGATGTCGTCCAAACGATTTAAAAATTCAGGAGCAAAGTGTTGCTTAATCGATTCTACAGAAACGCTCACCTGCGTTTTTGCCGTTAAGCCAATTTGCGATTTTAAAGCGTCTTTGGCGCCGCAGTTGGTGGTCATCACGATAATGGCATTGCTAAAATGCGCCACTTGCCCGTGGGGATCGGTGAGCGTGCCGTTATCAAACACCTGCAACAACACATTGATCAGATCGGGATGGGCCTTTTCGATTTCGTCCAGCAGCAAAACGCAGTAGGGTGTCTTTTGCACAGAAGTGGTCAGCAAACCGCCCTCTTCAAAACCCACGTAGCCAGGAGGCGAGCCGATCAGGCGGGCCACAGCATGTTTTTCCATGTATTCACTCATATCAAAACGAATCAATGGAATTCCTAAGTGATGCGCAAGTTGATTGCAGATTTCGGTTTTACCAACCCCAGTTGGACCGGCAAATAAAAACGAGCCGATGGGTTTGTTTTTGCGACCCAAACCAACACGATTGTTTTTAAGCGCATTCACCAAACTTTTGATGGCGCTGTCTTGACCAAAAATTAACGATTTCAAACGCAGTTCTAAATTGCGCAGCTTTTCGTTTTCATCTGACGACACGGATTGCAGAGGAATCTGCGCCATTTTCGAAACGACTTTTTCCACCACCGCAGTGCTAACTGCCGGCTCGATATCTACATTGTGCGCTTTTTGCAATCGCAGGTAAGCGCCGGCTTCGTCCATGATATCAATGGCCTTGTCGGGAAGCTTTCGGTCGTAAAGATGCTTGCTGGAAAGCTTAACGATATGTTGGAGAACGTCGTCGCTGTAGCTGACCTGATGGTAATCCTCGTAATTTTTTTTGAGGCCTTTTAAGATTTCTACAGTTTGCTCCAATGTTGGCTCGTGAATATCGATGGTTTGAAAACGGCGAGAGAGCGCACGGTCTTTATCAAAGTGCTGGCGGAATTCTTTGTACGTAGTGGCGCCAATGCAGCGAACTTTTCCTTTAGCAAGGTAAGGTTTTAATAAATTGGCAGCGTCTAAAGAATGTCCGCTGGTGGAGCCCGCGCCAACCAAAGAGTGGATCTCGTCGATAAATAAAATAGCAGACGGAATCTTTTCGAGTTCATTGAGCAAGGCCTTGATGCGTTCTTCAAAATCGCCACGGTACTTAGAGCCCGCAAGCAGAGAGCCCATATCGAGATTGTAAACAACGGCATTTGCGAGCGGCGATGGCACCTTTTTTTGCACAATTTTTAATGCCAGGCCATCGGCGATGGCCGTTTTTCCCACCCCAGGTTCGCCGAGGAGGAGGGGATTGTTTTTGGTCCGCCGACACAGCGTTTGCATCACTCGTTCCAAAACATCTTCGCGGCCGATCAAAGGATCAATTTTACCGTTTTCGGCAAGAATATTTAAATTCACGGCAAATTGTTCCAAAGCGGATTTGGTTTTTGTGGCTGCCGTCTCGGAAGTGCTGCTGTCACCAGTTTTGATATTTATAGTTAAAGCTTTTCTAAGATTGTGAGTCACATGCCGAATAATGTTTACTTGCTCGAGTTCGTACTTCTTTAAAAAAAACACAGCATGCGATTGATCTTCTTCAAACATGGCGATTAAAAGATTTTCCACTTGCACTTGTGTTTTACCGGCGCTTTGCACCTGAATAATACAGCGTTGAAGCAGGCGATGGGAAGCGAGGGTGAACTCAGGATTTTTTTTGGGCTTGTCGACGTGGGTGAGTTTAAGATTCATAAACTCAACAAGATCGTTTGTGAGTTTTTCTTGTGGCACCTGAAAGTGTTGCAACACCTGCTGAATCACTGGTTGCTGCATCAGCGACAAAAGCAAATGTTCTAAGGTTACAAATTCGTTTTTGTACTGATGGCAGTAGTGGATAGCCTGATTTAAAACGTGCTCAACTTGTGGGCTTAGCATGCTAGGACTCCTTTTCTATGACCGATTGTAGAGGATGTTTGTTTTGTTGGGAGTAGGTGTTCACAATGTGCATCTTGGTTTCGGCGGTTTCAAAATTAAAAATCCCGGCAATTCCTCGACCTTCTTTATGCACTTGTAACATAATGTTTTCAGCCTCTTCCTTGGTCTTTTGAAAAAACTTTTGCAAAATATGCGTCACAAAATCCATGGGTGTGTAATCGTCGTTGAGCAAAAGGACTTTGTAGAGTGACGGCTCTTGAGTTTTGACTCTGTCTAAAACTTGCGTCGATGTTTGATTGTCGTCTTGATTATGGACTTGTTGGCTCATTCCTAGAATGTAACAAATTTTTGCTTCATTGTATCGAAAATAGACATTTCGTTGGTTCAGTAGCGCGGCTAGACCATTGGCGATACGCCCAAAATAGAGAACAAGACAAAAAAATGCCGAGCGAGACACAAAATAAAGTTAATTTTATTTTTATCTCATTGAAGTTGCTTTGATTTTTGCTAACCTGATCGTGCACAAAAACAAAAAAAAGAACCAAGACGGTTTTTAAACGGAGGACGTATGTTAAAAAATAATAAAGGTTTCTCGCTCATCGAGCTGATGGTGGTTGTGGCCATTATCGGAATTCTAGCGAGCTTTGCAATTCCGCAGTACGCGAGTTTTCAATCGCGCGCGCGCCAAAAAGAAGGCCAAACACTTCTTGGTTCGTATTTCACTGCCATTAAATCAACAGAAGCGGATGGCGGCGTACTTTGGGCCAATTTCGTGACGGCAGGTTTTGCCCCAACTGGTCAGTTACACTACCGCATTGAGACTCAGGCACAGGCCGTCCCTCTTGGGGGTGCTTATCCGGCAAATGGAGCTCCTTATCTTGCAGCTTGTATCACTACGGGTCCTAACGCTCCCGCCGCGCCGACATGCAACGCCGCCACTTCATCGTGGTCGGGCACAGCGGTTACAGCCGCCGGTGCTTATGTAGCACAGTGGCAAGAAGTTGCTGCCGTGGGTTCATTTTACCCTGTAGCAGCAACAGCAGCTTGCGTGCGTTTATCTGCAACTGCAATTTCCGCAACCTTCAGAGCTTGCGCTGGCGCTGTGATCCGCAGTGGTGGTACAGTGGCAGATGCCGACTCTTGGTCCATCACTGAGACCAAAACATTGCTCAACGTAAACAGTGGTGTGAACTAATATTTTTTTGGACGGCGCTATTTATTTAGCGTCGTCTTAATTTTTCTATGATGATTATCAAATCTTATTTTTCTTTAAGCTTCTTACTCTTCGTGTGTGTTCTGCTGCAATGGAACTCAGTTTCCGTGCAGGCAAAGCCTCAGTTTTTGCGGCCCCCTGATGCCATTAAGTATTTCACCTTCGGATACCACGATTTGATGGCAGGCGTTTTGTGGATACGGGTCTTACAAAACTTTGATTACTGTGAGGGTGGTAAATATTCAGATGCCGATTACGTACCGCCGATAGCAGACGCAAAAAACAAAATCCAGGGCGTTTTGCTGCGTAAACTAAAGGCATCTAAGTGCGACAAGGGTTGGGTCTACAGTATGCTCAACGTGCTCACCGAAATCCAACCAAAATTCAAAATAGCCTACGACATCGGGGCGCCTTTTTTAAGTGTCGCGGTGGATGACCGCGAGGGCGCACGTCTGATGTTTGAAAAAGGTCTTAAACTTTACCCGGAAGATTGGCGTTTATCCTACGCAGCCGGCTACCACTACCTCTGGGAGATGCAGGATCCTGATCGATCGGTAGCACTCCTGTTCCAATCTTTGAAAAGTGGAGGGCCGCCCTACCTACCGTCACTCATTGCCGGCCTCTATACAGAATTAGGGCAGGCCCAGTATGCCTACGAAATTTTGATCGACGCCCTTAAAAAGGGTCCCCCCAAAGAGGTGGAAGAGCGGATCAAAAGTCGACTCAAAGAAGTAGAAGCCGTGCTTAAGGCGAATAAAAAATAGAGCTCTCAACAATTCACCTTGACCATTTTGCGTTTAGACTCAATTTTAGCGAGTCATGTCACAAGATTATTATCAAACCTTAGGTGTCGATCGAAACTCGTCTGCGGACGAGATTAAAAAAGCTTATCGCAAGCTTGCCATGAAATATCATCCGGATAAAAACCCGGGGGATAAGGCAGCCGAGGATAAATTTAAAGAGGCGTCCGAAGCCTACAGTGTCCTCAGCGATGCTGATAAAAAAAGCAGATACGATCGCTTTGGCCACGCTGGCGTTCAGGGACCTGGCGGCGGCGCATATCATCAAGGCTTCGACAATGTGGAAGATATATTCTCGAGCTTTTCCGATATTTTTGGCGATTTTTTCGGCGGCAACATGGGTGGCGCTCGGCGCGGCGGCGGATCGCGTCAGCGGCGCGGGGCCGATTTGCGTTATATGCTCGAAGTGAACCTGGCTGAAGTTATTTCGGGAGCCGAAAAGGAATTGGAATTTGATTCGGAAAAATCCTGCGGCGTGTGCTCGGGAAATGGCTCCGAACCCGGCAAGCAACCAGAAATCTGTCCCACCTGCGGTGGCACTGGCCAGGTTGTGAGCTCCCAGGGATTTTTCTCGGTGGCCACCTCGTGTCCGGCCTGTCGAGGCAACGGAAAACTCATCCGCCATCCTTGCAAATCTTGCAAAGGCAAAGGGCGCACCATGGAGGATCGCAAAATTCGCGTCACCATTCCCAAGGGTGTCGCCACGGGGACTCGCTTGCGAATTTCCGGTGAAGGTGAGGGCGGCTATATGGGCGGTCCTTCCGGAGATCTTTATGTCGAAATTCGCGTGCGCGATGATGCTCGTTATGAGCGTCAGGGCGACGATCTCTATGGAGCCCTCGAAATTTCATACGTGCAGGCTCTTTTAGGGGCTGAGGTTGAAGTCGACACCATGGACGGTCGCAAAAAAATTACGGTTCCTGCGGGCACGTCCCAGGGCCAACTCTTAAAAATGAAGGGTCTGGGCATTCCGCACATTCGCGGTGGAAACCGTGGAGATCTTTGTTGGGGCATTAAGATTTTAATACCCAAAAAGCTCGGCAAGGACGAGGAGAAGCTTTTGCGCGAGATCGCCAAGAGTCGCGATGAGGCTGTGCTGGATAAAAAAGGCTTTTTTGGGGCCTAACTGTTAGCGGACCTTGACGGCAGCAATTGGGCCACCATATTTAGTTTGTAAATCATGAAGGAGACATCAAATGGGTAAAATTATCGGAATCGACTTGGGGACAACAAACTCCTGTGTATCTGTGATGGAGGGCGGCGAAGCCAAAGTTCTGGTGAACGAAGAAGGAGCGCGGACCACGCCTTCAATACTTGCGTTCAAAGACGGTGACCGTCTTGTTGGGCAAATTGCAAAACGCCAGGCTGTCACCAATCCTACAAACACTATTTATTCGGCAAAACGTTTCATCGGCCGACGTTTTCAAGAAGTTCAAGAAGAGATCAAAAAAGTTCCCTACACAGTTGTGCAAAAAGGCAATGATATTGGTTTTCAGGTGATGGAAAAGGGCCAGCAAAAAACTGTTTCTGCCGAAGAAGTGGCAGCCACAGTTTTAGCAAAACTCAAAAAAGTAGCAGAAGACTACTTGGGCCAAGAAGTGACCGAAGCGGTGGTCACGGTTCCTGCGTACTTTAACGATGCGCAACGACAAGCGACCAAAGATGCGGGCCGCATTGCCGGCCTCGACGTCAAGCGCATTATCAACGAGCCCACAGCGGCGGCTTTGGCTTACGGTTTTGATAAAAAACAAGAGCAAAAAATTGTCGTTTACGATTTGGGTGGTGGAACGTTTGACGTTTCGGTTCTCGAAGTGGGCGACAGTATTGTTGAAGTTAAATCCACCAACGGCGATACGCACTTGGGCGGGGATAACTTTGATGAAGTTATTTTGGATTGGATGATCGAAGAATTTAAAAAAGACCAAGGTGTCGATTTGAAAAACGACAAAATGGCTCTTCAGCGTCTGAAAGAGGGCGCCGAAAAAGCGAAGATCGAACTCAGTTCTTCTATGGAAACCGAAATGAATCTTCCGTTTATTACGGCAGATGCAACGGGTCCAAAACATTTAATGATGAAAATTTCGCGTGCTAAGTTTGATCAATTAACAGACAAGCTTGTGCAAAGAACTCTTGAGCCGTGCAAAAAAGCCATGGCGGACTCTGGTTGGACAACAAACGATATCGACGAAGTGATATTGGTTGGTGGATCAACGCGTATTCCGGCTGTGCAAAAAGCGGTTAAAGATTTCTTCGGCAAAGAGCCAAATCGCTCTGTGAACCCCGATGAAGTTGTGGCCATGGGCGCTGCGATTCAAGGTGGAGTTTTAGCCGGTGAGGTGAAAGATGTTCTTCTTTTGGATGTAACACCTCTCTCTCTGGGTTTAGAAACTCTGGGCGGCGTGATGACTCGTTTGATCGAGCGCAATACGACAATTCCTGTAAAGAGATCGCAGGTGTTCTCGACGGCTGCAGACAATCAAACCAGTGTTGAAGTGCATGTGTTACAGGGTGAGCGCGAAATGGCCTCCGGTAACAAATCGCTGGGACGTTTTGAACTTGTAGGGATGCCACCAGCACCCCGTGGAGTTCCGCAGATCGAAGTGACTTTTGATATCGATGCCAACGGGATTTTGAATGTGTCCGCAAAAGACATGGGCACAGGTAAACAGCAAGCCATCCAAATTAAGGCGCGCTCTGGTTTGACCGAAGACGAAATCCAAAACATGGTGAAAGATGCTGAGATGAATGCCGAGGCCGATAAGCAGAAAAAAGAAGTGATCACTGCGAAAAACGAACTCGACAACATGATTTATCAAACAGAGAAGTTGATCAAAGACAACGAAGCCAAGCTTCCTGCTGATGATGTGAAGGCTGCGCAAACTGAACTCGAAGAATCTAAAAAGTTAGTTTCTAAAGGAACAGATGCTCCGTTGAATGATTTAAAGGCTCAGTTTGAAAAGCTGCAAACCATTACGCAAAAAATGAGTGCAGAACTTTACAAGCAAGCACCACCTCCCGGCACGGCAGGAGCTGATGGCACACAAGCCTCAGACGCCACCGGCGCCGCCCCCAAAGGCGGCGACGACGTCATCGACGCCGACTACAAAGACGTGAACTAAAAGGTACCAAGTACCTTTTCCGGTAACGTGTTCGAAATGAGGATGTGTACGTTTGTATCCATCCTCAATTTCGTTTGATGGCGCAAAAACATTGCATTCTTGTAGTGGATGCCTAGAAAACATCTTTTACTCACCGACGAATTCCCCTATCACGTAACCAATCGCTCCAACAATCGGGAGTTTTTCGATCTTCCGCTACCTCAATTGTGGAATATCTTTTTAGACGTCCTATATATTTTATCGAATGAATATGGCTGCAAAATTTTGCAGTTAGTTCTGATGTCGAATCATTATCATATGGTTATTCATACCCCCCAGAAAAATTTGAGTACCTGTATGCTGTATTTCCACCGTGAAGTTGCTAAGCGTGCCAATTTTAAGTCGAAACGGATCAATCATTTCTTCGGTGGGAGATACAAATGGTGTTTGATTTTGCAAGAGGACTATTTTTTTAATACAGTTAAATATGTTTTTCGAAATCCAGTGGAAGCAGGACTATGCATCAAAGCCGAGGATTACACCTATTCTTCTCTGAAAACCAAACATCCTATTTTTCAGTTGTCCGATTTTTTCTACGATCAAACGAAAACGATCAACGTCGACTTGGACTGGTTAAACCAAGGATTTCATTCCTCACAAAAAGGCGCTATTCAAGTGGCACTGAAAAAACGCTATTTCAAAATTCCCAAGGATCAAAACCGAAATACGGTAATCCTCGAGCCAGCTCCAGTTATTAGAAAGGATCATAACGCTTCGCCGCCGGTAAAGGTACTTGGTACCTTTTAGAAGTCGTAGGCGGCGCCGATGCTGAGGCTGCTGAAGGATTTGCTGAGCTCGAGACCGAGTTCGGCGACGGCATGACATACTTTGTGATCGGGGTGAGTCCACTCAGTTCCGAAGGCCAACCGCGACGAAAAGAACGTGTCGTCTTTGTTGGAATTCATCGCGATGGGAAGTCCCAGGTAGGGAACAATGCGACCGTATTTGGTTTCGATGCCCTTACTGATAAATGGCATAGCCGTAATGCTGGTTTGTGAATACGCATCTGTGTCGATATAGCTAATACCGCCGCGAACACCGATGGCGGGTTGTTTTTCGTAATCGGGAATTGGAACCCATTTTAAAAAGGCGCCGAGCATGACATCCATTTCGCCGGTACCGATTTCAAAATCCGTTTGCAATTCGTCATTGAGTCCATAGGTAAGGCGGGCATTAAGATTGAGTCCGTCGATGGGATCGTCAAAAATACTTTCTAAATAAGGCAATACCTGGAAGGTTTCTGGCTGGAGCAGATCACCACTGGTCATTAGACTTTGGTAAGCACTGGCGCTGAAGGAACAACCTAAAATGAGAACAACCATCAAACTTTTCATAAACTTATTCATAACCACTCTCCCTGACTCGACCATTGTAGTGGTACGAGTTGTAAAAATAAAGTCTATTCTCTGAATCAGTCTTAATTTGCCCTTCATTGAAACCGATAGGGAGCTATGGTGTTGAGAGTCAATTTTGTATTTTTATTGCTGCTGTTTTCGACATCTGCTTTTGCGGAGAGCTGTCTGTGCCCGCAGGTCCAATGTGAACCTTGTCAGCGTCTGATTCTGTTGGGCGTGGAAGACGTTAAGTGTGGAGCCACGGGTAAGGGCTCGTGCAATAAATATATTTGCGAAAACGTGGACAATTTTTTTCAGTGTTTAGCTGGCGAAAGTCCGGTGCATGCCTCTCCCAAGGACTTTATGAGTCGGTTGACCGAACCGCAAGACCCCGCAGAAAAACCCCCTCAAGCCATCGATTTTAAAAAACTTTCGGAGACGGCTGAGATCAATTTACAAAATGAAGAGGTCGCCCCCGCCGTTAAAAAACTAGTTTTGCCAAAAGTAAAAGAAGAGCCCGTGCGCACTCTCGCTTCCATGCTGCCAAAGCCACAACCGATCACCTTTCAAGTGACATCGGTGTATGGAAAAGTGGAAATAAATCTTAAAAATTTAAAAAAACCAGTGCCTGTTCAATCCTCGTTTTCGGTAAAAGCGCGCGACAAAAGCGAAATCAGTATTGCCGGAGCTAAAAGTCAGTTTACAGTTAAAATGACCGCCGGCAGTGAGTGGTCGGCGCGCACGGACGACGACGTCTTGTGGTTGGATTTAAAGAAAGGCGACATTGTTGTCTCTCTGGGTAAAACAGAACTTGTTCATGCCGTGGATGCAGGGTTGTGGCGCTTGGCGAAGCGCGAAGGTGTGTTTGGCGTTAGTGTTCAGCAAAATATATACAGCATTCTGAACGACGAGGGTCCCGGCTACTTGCGGCGCAATGAGTTGATATCCACAGCACAGTTCATAGAGCCCAAAAGATTAATTCAATTAAGCACAGACGAAGGAATCTTGGCAGTGAAGGACACTCAACAAGCACCTACGGCGAAGAATCGGTTTGAAATGCCAATAAATAGGCAGTCCAACATCCGAGGGGTTGCCAGTACTGAAAAATCCAGTCAAGAACTGTGTGCTTTGCCAGCAGGTATTTTTGAAAGTTGTGCTTGGAAATGTTTTGGCGTCGGTGCAAAAGATAAAAAGTGTGGACAAGCTAAGAACTCGCAATGTATTCGATTTACATGCTCAGCGGATGGGCTTTGGAAGTTGCCGACCACGGCCACTCCCACCGAATGTGCCGCAGATACAGTGAGGGTTGGAGTGTGTCAGTAATTAAAAATTCCCATGTGCTAATTACCGGGGCTTCCCGTGGTATCGGTCGCGCTTTAGCGTTGAACTTTGCGCAAAAGCAAGCGCACATTATCATCACGCTTCGTAATCCAGATTCAGAACTGGAAAAAGAGCTAACAACGTGTGGGGCTCTGTCAGTAAAAACAATTCTTGTGGATTTTTCGAGTAAAAAAGGTGTGGATGAGTTTTGTAAAACGATTGAGTCTACTCAACAGCCCGTGGATATTTTAGTAAATAACGCTGGTCTACTGACAGGCGGATTACTCGAAAAGCAAAACCTCGACGACATCTATGCCATGATCCAAGTGAATCTGTTGGCGGTGATTCAGTTGTGTCACTTTTTTATTCCTCGCATGATCAAGGCGGGGAGAGGCAAAATCGTCAACAATGCCAGCGTGTCGGGAAAGATGTTTATTCCCTGCGCAAACACCTATGCCGCCGCCAAGGCGGGTGTGGTGGCGCTCACTGAAAGTCTACAAGGAGAACTGTCGGATACGCCGGTTTCCACGCTGCTATTAATCACGCCGGGTGTGAAAACAGACATGTACGATAAAATTTCAACAAGCTACGGAGATAATTTAGATCTCTCCTTTTTGAGTTCCATCCCAGCCACTGAGTGGGCACAAAAAGTGGTGCATGCCGTGGAGACAGATCAGCCCCATCTTTATCCTTCGGGAATGACCTCGGTGGGAGTCTTTGTGGCTCACCATATGCCCGAGCTTTTTAGAAAAATAGTGCTCAAAAAATTTAAAAGAACAGCCTTGTCTCCGAAGTGACATTCTCGTTGCCTGCCGGCGAGAACCCCCTCATACTAAGGAAACAACAAGGAGACCGCCATGGCTAAAACTAAAAAGAAAAAAAAGAGCAACCGTCTACATGCTAAGAGAATTCTTAAAAAGAAAAGAATGATCAAAGCAAAACAACGCAGCAAAAAATAAAGCGTAAATGCAGACTCGGGAAATCAAAACAGATTCCTTTCATTGGGTAGATATCACCGACCCAACGACTGCGGATTTAGAAAAAATTGGCAAACAATTTTCTTTAGATGCCACAGCAATACATGACTGTATGGAGCCCGAGCATCTGCCTAAGCATGAAACGCTGAACGACGTTCATTTTGTTATTCTGCGAGCCTATGATTTTGAGGCCGATCGAAAATCCGACTCAGTGCAGACCATCACCACAAAAGTCGCCATCTTTATCTCCCAACAGTTTTTGATCACTATTCATCGCCAAGAGCAACCGTACATTCGAGAGCTTTTTGAAAAAACGCAAATCGATAGCAAAGATAAGATTTTTTCCACGTTTGCCTTAGCCAACGAGATTATTTATCGAGTCACAAAAACCTACGAAGTTGCTCTGCACGGAATGTACAAGCTGTTTGATTCCTTTGAACAAGACGTGTTTAATAAAAATAAAAAAGTAAAATTGGTCCAGAGTTATCTTTTAAAACGCCGAATCAATATTATGCGACGAGTGCTGAGCTTGATGAAGGAGCCAATCCTTGGTCTGATGATGGCGTCGCCTCCGAAATGTCGACAGGACTACAAAAACACCAAAGAGTTCATCGATAAGATGTCCTATCAAACGGACGTGGTGCACGACAACCTTGTGTCTCTTTTGTCCCTGCAAATTTCTCTCGCCTCGCAGCTCACCAACGAGGCTTCGCACAAGACCAGCGAAGTGATGCGAACCCTCACCATTGTTTCGATCTTCTTTATGCCACTTAATTTTTTGGCAGGTATTTATGGAATGAATTTTTCGTGGATGCCATTTTTAAATGACCAAATCGGCTTTTGGGTCATTCTCATCGTCATGATTGCAAGTACTATGGGAGTATATGGTTGGTTTCAACAAAAGGGCTGGTTGCAATCCAAGGATTAGCAGTTTTTAGTTCTCGGTCCAAACGATCAGCCATCCCACTTTTATAATTTGCGGATTACCCGGTATCACCAGGACCACAGTAGGATTTGCTCGTTCGGTGTACGGTTCATTATAAAACTTTAAAAATACTTTACTTAGCATTACATTTTTTTGCGCTAAAATAGACAATGTGCAGTTTGCGTCAGAAAACGCCTTGTAAGGGGTGTCTCCGCTCAGAGAATAATTAGAAAAATAGTATCCAGAACTAGGAAGGCTAAACTGCTCTCCTTTAAAATTCATATAACCCACATCGTAGGCAACACAGGCGCCCTTTTGTGCGAACTCGGGTCCACTTAAGTAGATGACCTGATCGGTATCTGAATAGATATTGATGTTTCCGTAGGAGCTTAAGCTTCCACTATACTGAGTATTGAAAAGAGGATTCTCTATTTTCATACGGATCATGCGCTGGTCTTGCGCCTTGGTCATATCTTTGGCGGCGAAGATCGTCCATCGTTTTACAAATCCAGTCTGAGCGGGAAACGTAAACATGCTGATTCCGTTGATATTATTAAGGCAGTCATCCAGAGACTCGTAGGTGATCTGTTCGCTAAACAGGCTGTCATCGACGTCCGCTGTGCCTGGGAATTTAACGAGAGTGGCTCTTAGAGTCACTCCTGTGCTTTCCTCCGAAAGGGCGAGCTTTCCATTATTGTATTTCACGGTAAAACTGAGTTCCGAGCAGGCGCCGCCTAAAAAATTGTTGTAGCCCAAGCTTGAAGTGCTACGAACGTCAATGTAGGTAACAATCGAAGAAGTCTCTACGCCGGCACCGGTAGTTTCTGTGCGTCCACAGTTTTGAAAGATAGCCACCACCGGAATGAGCAAAAGTAAATATTTAGCTCTTGAAAACCAAGGTGACTTGCTCACGAGGGACGTCCCGAATGGTTTTTTGTAGATTCTTCTTCCTGTTCTTTTTGAATCTGGAGCGCCTTTTTGCCAGTCATTCCCACCCACTCAGGAAATAGTATGGAAATCACCACGTAACAAATTGTAAAAAAAATCACTAAGCCAATAATTACCCAGCTCAACACGAACTCCTAAAAGTAATATCTCGCGCCAATGCCAATATCCAAATCGCCATCCACTTCGGGTACGATTAAAAACGAGGGACCGATCTCGGCAAAAACTCCAAAACGTGTGGTGGCAGGCACCCATTCAAATCCCAGGAGCGCTCGAATAAAAACGCCCGTGCCAGAGTCATCGCGCCGCCGATCGCAACCGAAGCGGCCGCAATCGTAGGAGTCACTCCAGAAGCTAATTCCTGCACCACCACCCAGGTAGCCAGTGGTTTCACGGCCAAACCGGGTGGTCGAACCAAATACGCCGCGAGCATGCCATAGGTAATCGGCATAGATCGCCACATCGTCACTTCCTGAAAAGCCTAAGCCAAAATCCACCGCATTTTGCTCGTCGAGCCAAACTTTGCCGGTGGCCGAGACCATGCTTCCTATCATCAAACCCGCGCCAAAGTCAGACGGGGGAGCGGCGAATGCCGCAGACACATGTGTCAAAATCAACGCAAATAGGAGAGGAGAAATTGTTTTCATCTTTTGATGGTAACGGGCGGTGAGCAGCGGGTCAAGGCGGCTAGGAAATATGTTTGGCCAAAGCCGCGAGCAGGCGAGTGGAATTGATAGGCTTCGTGAGATAGTCGTGACAGCCGCTGGCGATACTGCGTTCGCGATCTTCCTTCATGGCGTTGGCGGTCAAGGCAATGATCGGCTTATTATAACCTGCAGCCCGTAAGGTTTTGGTCGCCGTATAACCATCCATGATCGGCATTTGAATATCCATAAGAATTAAGTCAAAATCATCTTTTAAGGCTTTTTCAACACCCATGGCACCATTCGCCGCACTTTGTACTTCAATGCCTGCCTTGGTGAGGTAAAATCGCAATAAAATTTGATTCTCCTCGCTGTCATCAACCACCAAAACATGTTTGCCGCGAAGATTCTCCACCGATCCATTCGCCAGAGTCTTTTCTGTTTTCGTCAGTTTATCCTTTGAGGTATTTGACTCGCTGATCGTCGCGACAAAAGCCGATCCTTGATTGAGGTTTGTGGTTTCTAAGATCACATCTCCTCCAAGGATTTGCGCCAGCCGTTTTGAAAGCACCAAACCAAGTCCGGTGCCTCCGTACTTGCGCGTGGTAGACTGGTCGGCCTGCGAAAAAAGCGTAAACAACCTCTTCTTTTGCTCTTCATCCAAACCGATGCCGGTGTCAGTGACACGAAACTGCCAGGTGGTGTTATGAAAAGAGCAGGTCACTGTGATTTCGCCTTGGTGGGTGAAGCGGAGAGCATTACTAATCAGATTCATCAAAATTTGTTGCAGACGGACTCGATCGGAAAAAACAGTAAGGGGTGCTGCGGGCTCGATAAGAAATCGCATAACATTGCCACGTTCTTGGGCTTGGAGTTGAAACAGAATCTGCAACTCGTCGATCAACTCTTGCAGGGGGAAAGTAGTGCTGTCGACTTCCAGGTGTCCAGACTCCACTTTCGAAATGTCGAGAATGTCATTGATAATACGACTCAAATTCTTTCCGGTACGTTCGATGATCTCTAGGTAGTTTGTGCGATCTGCGGTGCTCATTTGTGGGTCCTTCAGAGCTTCGGCGAATCCCAAAATAACTCCCAAAGGTGTGCGGATCTCGTGGCTCATATTGGCAAGAAATAGCGACTTGAGTTGGTTTGCGCTTTCAGCATCTTTTCGTTCGCCAATATTTTTTTTGAGATCCTCGATCATGTTGTTTACCGAGCGCGCGAGCTGTCCCAATTCGTCATTAGAGTGAACCGTCGCGGGTTGAGAGAAGTTGCCCTGGCCCACGGCGTTTGTTGTTTGCGTGAGTTCTTTGAGTGCAACGCTGAGAGTCTTTCCAAAACGAAAGGTTAAAAACAATCCCGTGCTTTCGATAGTGAGAACCGTTAGTAGCAGGATACACATTAAGACACTCTCAAGCCAGCGCGAACCAGCACCGAGGGAGTCAGAAAAAGTGTTCTCCAGGTTGCTGATTTCTGCATTGATCTCCGAAACGCGATTCATGCTCTTACGTAAACGATCGCGATCAAAACTTCCCACCTGAATCCCTTGATGAATATCCTCCGACACCTTAATCAACTCTTCCATCAAAGCATCTGCGCTAGACCACGCCGAAATTGCGTCGTTAATATAGCTGATGCGATTAAAGCGGCGAAGAAGATCAATCATCCCATCGATATCGCTCGGGTGGTTGCCGCCTTGAATAAGCCCTTTCTTTACGATTTGGTAGTCCAAAGACGGCTTCATCAGTTCGTGGCGCGCTATGCGATCGCCTTTTGGGATTTCCAAGTGTTGATGGAACTCTTTGTAGTATTTGTCGTCTTGATAAATTGCATATAGGTATAAAGATTGAATCGCATTTTTTTGCGACTTCGACCAGACTCCCTCACCATTGACGAAGGCGCGCACAGCGGAAAGTGTGTTCACTGCAAAAAGCAAAGTGAAGAGTTCCAGCGCGATTAGGATGGTCATGAGGCCAACCACTGCATACAATTTTTTCGAAACTGAAAGATCTCGCCACAATGTCTTCATAGATGAATTCCTAACTGGTTAACATATATCGAACCGGCACACAGCTAAAGTGGAGATTTCTTCACACAAAACCTGTATTTAGTGAGACACTCCAGAGTCCTTACAGATCCAATCTTCAAGCTCATCGCGTTTTTGCATAGTGTCTTTGTAACCAAGATCCACTAACGGCTTGGTAAAACTCGGATGAAAAAGCAGATAGCTTGAAAGGTCAGCCGTGTCTTGTCGAGAGCCTAAGCCATCCATTAAAAACTGTAGCACCTTTGGGAAGCCTTTATGCGAACAACTTTCGGCAACTTTTGCGATGTCCTGTGAGGGGCGAATGAGCTGATAATCGAGGGCTGAGTAGTCCGACCGCTTTGTTTGAATGGATTGATGAACGCTTTGGATGATTTCGTTCACAAGCTCCAGGCGTTCCAGATCCAAATCAATGTTGTCAAAGAACAGTGCATTCAGCATGGAGCCCGCAACTTTTGCCACGCCGGGCTCAGATAAAAAAACAGATTGATCGTCCTTAAGTTCGTCGTCATTGATGGGTTGGTATCTTACACCTACCATTAAAATTTTTTGTGCCCCTTGATGGATGACAGACGACGAAGGGGCCGTGTTGCGAAACCCGCCATCGGCGAAGTATTGATTTTTTATCTTCGTGAGAGGAAACAGCATGGGGATCGAGCACGAGGCAAGAATATGCGAAGCGCCAATGGTCTCGTGCACAGAGTGCCTGTTGGAACGCTTCCACGAAGGGCTATTGCCCTGAACAAAAGATACAGTCTTTGACGTGTTAAAACAGTAAGCGGTACAGGACAATGACTGGATGATATTTTGCTCAATATTTTCCTGAATCTGCTGAAAATGGATTTTTTTATTTAGCAAAGAAATCAAAGGAGTGGCGTTGAGGAGATACTGGGCCAACTTCTTCTGAAACAACGACCCAAAGGTCAAATCGCGGATCCATTTCGCGCTATTTTTGCTAAGGCTTAATAGATCTGTGCGGTAAATTTGTTCGGGAGTGATCTCTTGCCAAATTTTTGCCAGCTGTTCGCCAGCAAAATCCAAGTCGGTGGCCTGGGAGGCGCAAAAGGCGGCATTAATAGCTCCCGCACTGGTTCCCGACCAAATTTTAAAGGGATTTTTGTCGCCTAAAAGACTTCTTTTTTTAAGGATTTGGCCCAGGGCCATCAGCACTCCGGCCTGATAACTTCCCCGTGCTCCGCCACCGTGCAGATTGATTCCTATTGTTTTCATGGGTTTTAGAATAAATGCTAACCCGAGAGGTGTAAAGGGGGCGGCCCTTGAAAGTGCCGAATTACGGCACTTGTCTACTTTATAACAGTAATAGCCCAACCCCTGCGACTCCGGCGCGGCCTCGTTATTGCTTTGTTAATGCTTATGCGAAACAAAACTTTTATTAAGAGTTTAATCTTAACTGGAATTTTATCGACTTTTGTACCTGCACACTCAGCAGCTCCTATGCAAACAACGAGAGAAGTATTCCCCCTTACAAAGATACCCTACAATCAGCAACGACCCCTTCCCACAGAGCAACTGTCCGAAAAAAGTTGGAATGATCTCAAAGCAAAAGTTTTAAACGATTTTAGCAATCGTCTGAGCGGTGAATTTAAAATTTCTGACGGTTTGCGCGAGCGGGCTGAATTCTGGTTTGATATTTACACTCGTTATGGCGAGGCCCATCACGTGATTCATCATATGCGCTTTCCGTGGATTGTGTTCGAAGTTGTCGACGCCACCGATTTAGTTCTGCACAGCAAAGGACCTCTCTGGCTCCGCCGCGAGCGCGGGGACAAGTTAGCTAAAAAACGAATTGTAGAAATTCGCAATGCCCTCACAAACCTCTCGCAAAAAAAGCACTACGACAATCTCCCGCGCCTTGAACAAAAACTTTTCGATGCTATGGCGCAAGTTCCGGGTACTCGCAAACAAGTATTTAAGTTTGCTTCGCAAAACCTGCGCAGTCAGTTGGGACAAAGAGATTTCTTTCAGCGCGGGCTCGTAAACAGCAGCAAATATTTAACCTACATGGAAGAAGAATTTCACAAAGCCGGATTACCCACAGAATTAACACGCATGCCGTTTGTCGAAAGCAGCTTTAACGAAGCCGCCTATTCAAAAGTTGGCGCCAGTGGTATTTGGCAAATCATGCCAAAGACAGGGAAATCGTATATGATTGTCAACGACAACATCGACGAGCGAAATTCTCCGCTCAAAGCCACAGTGGCCGCGGCACGCTTGCTGCGTTTTTACAATCGCACCTTGGGGTCGTGGCCGCTCGCCATAACCGCCTACAACAACGGCATTGGAAATATCAAAAAAGCGATTAAGAGCGCCAAATCCAAAGAGCTCGACATTATCATTCAACGGTATCACCAAAACGACTTTCGCTTTGCTTCGAGCAATTTCTACACTTGTTTTCTGGCGGCCCTGTATGCAGAAAAATATCATGAACTGCTTTTCGAAAACATCCAGCGCGAACCACTTCGTAAGCGCGAAGAAGTGCGACTGGCACAAAAAACCAAGGTTCGACGTCTCCCGCAAATCATGGGTGTGAGCAACGAAGAACTCCTCAGTTACAATTTAGATTTACAAAGTGCTTTCAAAACTGGAGCTGTGGTGCCCGCCGGTTACCGTTTGCACTTACCACCAAACATGAAAAAGAACTCCAGCCAACGTGTTGGCCGCCAGGATCTGAAAGGCAAACCGAAGTCTTAAGACCGGTTGACGTTCAAGGTGAAGTTTAAAAAGCATTCCGGTCCACGAACTGTCTCGTTTTGAGAATGTGCTGTACAGAAATGTGCTTTTGAAAATACAATAAAAGCATCACTTTTTTGTACGTCGGGGGAGGCTTTGTGTTAAATCAAAAAAAACGGATTTACGTTTCGCTAGGGTTTTTTATATTAGGTATCCTGTCGCTTTTTGCTTTTCAGAACTGCTCTAAAAATAGTTTTACGGTTCGCAGCAATCCTGACAATACTCGGCTCGGCTCCCAAGACAATTTCATGGTCATCGAGGACGGAAAACTTTATACCAATAAAAAAGTTTTAAACGTTAAATTTCAAAATCTAGCCGGAAAATATTTAAAGATGCGACTTTCGCTGGTCAAAGAGATGAGTGAGGTCGATTCTCCTTGGGTCGACTACAGTGCGCAAACGACCTTTGATTTACGCGGAGACTGGTCTTTGGATGGCAAGTTTGATGGGGCAAAGAAAATCTACGCTGAGCTGCAGGAATTTTCAGGAGAGATTGTACCTCTTGCAAGTGAAATTGGGCTTGATACCCTTCCGCCGCAAGGACGCCTGCTTGGCATTTTGAGCAAAGGGCTTCAGGGTAAACAAATTTCTGAAGGGCAAAAAGAAACAATCTCTTGGGATATTGCGGACTCAGCAAGTGAAGCGGGCTTTTCGTCCGGTCTTTCGAGCGAGAGCATGACAGTCTTAACGACCAAGGTGCCAGATTGTTCGTCCTCCGCAGTCAATGTTGTTCTTGCGAAAGCTCCTTACGCGAGCTCCTACACTCTCAGCTGGCCACAAAAACAACCGAATGAAGCCTTTTATATCTGTGTTGTTGTGGCTGATAATGCTGGGAACAAATTGAGTCTTATGTCGCAGCCAATGATCAGCTTGTGGAGAGTCTTTGCCGGGGATAATACACAGGGCAATGGCGGGTCAATTAATTCACAAAACGTGCGCTTTCAATCGCCGGCCCTACTTGCCAAAAATTCAAAAAATGAAACCTTTATTTATGATTCACAGTTTAATAACATTCGCAAAGTTGATGAAAACGGGATCATATCGCTAGTTGCCGGAGACGGAAGGGCAGCCAGCATCACGGTGAATGTGGATGCGCAAGTTTCGTCTCTCAACAATATTAACTCCATGGAATTTGACTCCAACGACAATCTCTATGTGGGAAATCTTCAAGGAGTTTTCAAGCTCGTTAAACTGGATAATCTTTTTAAGTGGGAATTGCGAATTACAAATCCGAATTGTAAAAATCTGATCGACATCTTGAAAACTCCCATGCAAGACGACCAGCTCTTTCTGCATTCGGCCTGTAATAGTCAAACAGCAGTGCCGGCATCGAGCGCTTTGGCTTATATTTCTAAGTTCAATCTTGTGACTTTAGATGCGTCACCTTTGGCGGCCAACCAGTTGGCTGCTTATAGGATCCTCGGGAATGGCAAAATCTCTTCCCGTAAGACAGTGACGCCAAAGGGTTTTGTTGCAACCGTGAGCAGCGATGAAGCTGATCTTCGACAATCCGTGGATTATCCCGGAGCGCTTTCCGTTCTAGAAAACGGAGATCTTCTTGTGAATCCGATTGGTCAATATAACAACGACATAGATGGAAGATCTCTTTTGACGTACTACAAAAAAATAGGCGAAACCCAATTCGAAAAATACGAGCTTGGGCTGTCGCACGTTGCAAGCCAAATGGATTTTGCAAAATACAAAAAAGATAATCAGGATTATATCGCCGCTTTTGTCGGACGCTTAGATAAGCCGGTCAATTTAGTAACTTTTAAGCTTGCTGATTTTACAGATATAAAAATGCAAGTGATTAGCCCCACAAAAGCAGGATCCACCACGAATCCTTGGATTTTGGGCCTGCTCATCAACGAGCGCGACGAAAATCAACCGTATGGTGTAAAGTCTTTAACATTAACAGCAACGGCCCTAAGTCAAGTTTTTGGAGTTTCATCTCTTTTTGAGGTTAAAACAGTTTGGGGACGCGATTACACAACGGAAAAATCATCGGTTGCGACAGAAATGTTTTTACCGAATCCCACAGGTATCACGCAAACAAAAGATGGTATGACTTACGTTTTCGACCGTTTCAATAGCACGATCTATCGGGTCGATGGTAACGGGCAGATGACGTCGTTTCTTGGGAGTCCAGCAAAGGTGGCAGAAAAAACATTTAGTAGTACAGATTTTAAAGATGTCACTTTTAATAGTATTGTGCATCCGAACGAAGAATTTGATTTGTTTGCAGACGAGGTGGGAGAGGTACGACTTTTTCTTTCCATTGGTGGCTACTATTTCGCAAATAAGTCTATCAACGTTTTCAATTTGCAAACGCAAAAAGCTCAGTCCATGTTGGTGAGTACGCAGCGGAGCTACAGTAATCTTTCTTCATGGGGAGCTTCCGAAGCGCATGTAACTCCAAGTGGAAAAGTTCTGATCGCAAGATTTTATTTAGAAACAAACTCAGCAAACGGGACGGCGCCAACGAGTCTCATTGCAGAAATGACGTCACAAACCGCGCAGTCAATCGTCGTCGGTCAACAATCTCCGCCAATTTCGGCGCCACTGAGCAATGTGAGTCTCAAGGGTCAAAGCTACGCCAGTATCACTGCGATGACATCGCATTTATTTAACGATGGCGGGATTGCTTCTGAGTTGCTGATTTTTCAAAACTCGACAGCTGGCAAACTGCAGCTGGGAATGGCAAACATGTCTGATTTGTCGGCGCCCTACAAAGTCATCGCAACAACGGGTTTAGGCGTAACCCTTCGCAGCCTTAAGGTGATGCAAATCGAGGGCGCTCGCTATTTGATTGCGTCTTCGTTTGATTCCCTCTTGGTGGCCGAAATCCCAGCGAACTTTTATAATATGAGTTCCCCGGCATTGGCCTTTAAGAAAGTGTGTCTCCCTGGAACTTATTTTAACAATGCAAAATACACGACTTTAACTTCGGCAAACAACTTATTAATCTCAGATGTAAATAGCGGGCGAGTTCTGGAATACTAATTCCAAGATAAATTTGGCAAAAAAATGCTCATTTATTCTGACGACCCGACGTGCACCGGCCTTTAGAAATCGCATACGCAAAGCGCCCGCTCCACGCGAACGCTAAACGTTAAGGCGCGCGCCGCAGGCAGGAGCGGAGCGAAATCTACAGGAATTCTGGTATACAAGTTAACGGGTATACGCGAATTCATGAATTTAGATATTTGAATTGGAGCGGGGTATGGAACCCTACTCATTTCAGATAGTTGCATACTAATGGCAGGGATTGGCAGGGGTCAATTATTTTACCGCCTTGAGCGGTAAAATAACAGCCTGTCCGTCCTGTGGTACCTGAATTCGTAGTCTATCCATTTGGCCTTTCATTTTTATGCCAGATGCAGAGAAATACTTATCCGTGGTACTTAGCTGCGCGTGCCCTACGTTCTCCTTTACGATCCCAAG
>JAYUKO010000399.1:0-6344 GCA_043764415.1 Bdellovibrionales bacterium
TGACTGATGGGACAAAACGCCGATTGCCCTTGCACACTCACACGGTAACCACCGTTAACGGCTTCGGTCACTTTTCCCTCGACTGGCAGCTCCATATCAAAGGCGTCTTCCAAACTGTCAAAATCTACGGGAGCTGATTTTGAACCTTTGCGAGTCACACGAATTTCGTTGCTATTGGCGCGCACAACTACCACGTCGATAACATCGCCCACTTTGTATTTTAAGATTTTGTTATCATCTAAAATGTCAGTGTTGTATAAAATTGCGTCTAAAGTTGTTCCGGTAGAAACAAAAGCTTCGCTCTTTCCGATACTCAAAATTTCGGCCTTAAACGTGTCGCCCACACGCAACGTTTTGGTCACATTCGCCATCGAGCTTTCGAACAGGTCGGCAAAATTTTGGGAGCTGTTATCTACAGGGTCATTGAATAAATCGGGGGTATTTTTCTTTTTTGACATAGTCCGCCTTTAGTCCGCCATTAATTATTAGGTGCGCCTTTATAGCTCGATCTTGCGAGATCAGTCAATTTTGATTGTCTCAAATCAAATTCGATCTAAACAGCCGTAGACTCAACGGCCCCCACCCATTATGCTGTCTTCCTATGAATGAAAAACGCTCCTGGTTCAATCGTCTCGCAAAGGCTGCCGCATTTCGAGCAGGCCTCCCCTCCACCTTCTTTGTTGCGCTGCTAATTATTGTTACTTGGGGGCTCACCGGACCACTTTTTAATTTCAACGACACCTGGCAGTTGGTCATTAACACAAGCACCACAATCATCACCTTCCTTATGGTTTTTTTGATTCAAAACGCACAAAATCGCGATTCGGCAGCCCTGCAAATCAAATTGGACGAACTCCTTCGCGCTGTTGACACAGCTCATAACTCATTGATTGATCTTGAGGAGCTGGAGGACTACGAAGTAAATCTGATCCGTCAAAAATATGCGGCCATTGCCACTGTTGCGCGCAAAGACCTAAGATCTGGTAAAGGCTTTAGCGAATTTGATCCCGACAAAGCTGACATTCGCGCCAACCCTAAAGGAAATCCTTAATGAAGTATTTAAAAGAGCTTTTGCAGTTTGTAAAAAATGTAGCCAATGACCCGCGCATTCCAGACTCTGATAAAAAAATCCTTTTGACCATGATCGCCTTGATCGTTTCGCCAGTGGATATCATACCAGATTGGATACCCATCATTGGCGTGATGGATGATTTGGTTTTGATGGCCATCGTGCTGGATTATTTTTTTAATCACCTGGATAGCGAAATTTTGTTGAGTCATTACCCGTGGTCCATGAAAAGTTTTTTACGAGTTAAACGTTCCGCACGATTGGTGAGCCTGATGTCGCCTCGCTGGGTGAAAAATTATATTTGGAAATTTAAACCTAATATCTACTAGGAATAGATCATGAATCTTTTTTTTCGACTACTTTGGACTATTTTAGCTGGACGCTTTCGCTCTCCAGTCTCGATTATGGGCCCCTGCACCACTCCCTTTCGCTGTTTGCCCACCGATCTTGATGTTCTCAGACACATGAACAACGGCGTTTACCTCTCTTTGATGGATTTAGCTCGCGTCGATTTAATGAATCGCGCGGGGCTTGCAAAAAAAATTGCCGCGCAAAACTGGTATCCTGTTGTCGTGGCCGAAACTATTCGCTTTCGTAAATCGCTTGAGCTGTTTGACGTATTTACCATTGAAACAAAAATTGTGGGCTGGGACGAAAAAGCTTTTCTTCTGGAGCAAAAATTTTTCCGTAAAGGGGTCTGTATTGCCGATGCGGTGGTGCGAGCTAGATTTTTAAAAAAATCGGGCGGCTCGGTACCGCCCCAAGAATTTTTCACGGCGATGAAAATCACCCCACCTCCCCTAGAAACTCCTCAGTGGGTGCGTGACTGGAATCAAAACCAGATTTGAATTTGAATCACTGTATCGAGGCTAGTATTGTTGAAGCAAACGAAGTACAGTGCCTCAACATCAACAAATGAGGTTCTTCATGATCAAAGCCAAAGCTTACGCGAATCACTCTGCCACCTCCCCTCTTCAGCCCTACGAATTTGAGCGCCGTTCGCCAAAAGCCGACGACGTTGTGATCGCAATTGATTACTGCGGAGTATGTCACTCCGACATTCATACCGCTCGCGGTGAGTGGGGCCCAGCGGCTTACCCGTGTGTTCCCGGCCACGAAATCGTGGGACGCGTAATTGCCACAGGCAAAAAAGTAAAACGCTTCAAAGTGGGCGATCTCGCCGGTGTGGGTTGTTTTGTGGATTCCTGTGGAAAATGTGATTGCTGCAAAGCCAACGAGCAACAATTCTGTCGCAAACACACGTCGTTTACCTACAACAGCACTGAGCAAGACGGAAAGACTCCCACTCTTGGTGGATATTCTTCGCACATCACGGTGAAAGACAAATACACACTTAAAATTAAAAAAGGATTACAACTGGATCGCGTGGCACCGCTTTTATGTGCTGGGATCACTACCTACTCTCCACTCAAACGTTTCAAAGTTAAAAAAGGCAGCAAAGTTGGCGTGGTAGGCTTGGGCGGCCTGGGCCACATGGCCGTGAAAATTGCCAAAGCCATGGGTGCCGAAGTCACAGTATTTAGCACGTCTCCAAATAAGCAAGACGACGCAAAGAAACTGGGCGCCAAGCATTTTGTAGTTTCGAAGGATCCAAAAAATTTCGAAGCAGTGGCGGGCAAGTTAGATCTGATCATCAACACTGTGTCGGCAAACCATGAATTCTCGCCTTATATGAGTGCCCTTAAAATTGGTGGCACCATGGTGCTTGTGGGCGCAGCTCCAGAGCCAAACCAAGTTTCTGCCATGGCGATTATTTTTGGTCGCAAAAGTATCACCGGTTCATTGATCGGCGGCATTAAAGAAACTCAAGAGATGCTCGACTTCTGTGCCAAAAAGAAGGTTTTTTCGGATATCGAATTAATCAGTGCTAACAAAATTAACGAAGCCTATGAACGCACCATCAAAGGTGATGTGAAATATCGTTTCGTGATCGACATGAAAACACTTTAATAAAAATTTTTTAATGAACAACAAAGGAGCTTCAATGAAAACTATCTTTTTATTTACCAGTTTATTTTTTGCAGGCAACGTTATGGCTGCCGATCTCAAAGTGACAAGCACGTCATTTAAAAACAACGAAACGCTTCAAAACAAATATGTGTTTAACAGTTTTGGTTGTACTGGGGAAAACAAATCACCGCAGGTGAAGTGGAGCAAAGGTCCAGAGGGTACAAAATACTACGCTGTGACCATTTATGATCCAGATGCTCCGACGGGTAGTGGCTGGTGGCATTGGACTGTGTTAAACATTCCAAGCACGGTGACTGACCTGGCAGAAGGCATCAGTGGCGATGTTAAAAAAATGCCAAAGGACAGCATCGAGGCGCGCACGGACTTTGGAAAACCTGGCTATGGTGGCCCCTGCCCGCCGCCCAAAAGCGCACCACACCATTATATTGTAACGGTGTATGCACTAAAGGATAAAATTCCATTGGATCAAGAAGCTCCCGGCGCCATGGTTGGTTATTACATCAACTCTCTTAAAATCAGCGAAGGTAAAATCACAGGACTGTACTCTCGCTAATTTGGCAAGATTATGAAGACACCGATTTATTTTTCAAAATCCACAGACGCTTGTGATTTTATTTTTAAATCGGTGGGCTCTGAAGTGCGCTTAGCAGCCCCTTTGGGCCTTGGTAAACCCAATATTCTGCTCAATCAGCTTTATGATCGTGTGAGCGCAGACACGACTATGAAACTGCGCATTTACACAGCGCTATCCTTAGCCCTGCCTTCCGTGAAAGAGGAACTTGCCAAGCTTTTTTTCGAACCCTTTGCACTGAGACACTTGGGCACAAACTATCCGCACCTCAAATACTCGCAAGCCGCGATTCGCGACACCGTACCCGACAATATAGCCGTGCACGAATTTTATGTTCAAGCAGGCTCCGCCCTAAAATCGAATCATCTTCAGCGAAATTACCAAAGTGTTAACTATACGCATGCCGCCGAAAACGTATTGCGCGCTGATGTGAATGTGATTGTACAACTGATTGCAAAAAGTGGCGAAGGCGCGCAAGCTCGTTACAGTTTAAGTTGCAACCCCGACATGACGTTGGATGTGGTGGATATTTACAAGGAAAACAATAAACCTCTCTGTCTGGTGGGGGTGATTCACCCTGATCTGCCTTTTTTAGGTGGCGAAGCCGAAGTGCCCGCCGATTTTTTTTCAGCCATCGTGGAGTCTCCAGAAAACTCCTATGAACTGTTTGCCCTTCCCCGAATTCCTATTTCGAACGAAGATCACCTCATTGGTCTGTATGCCAGCCAATTGGTGCACGACGAAGGCACGCTACAGATTGGTATCGGCTCACTGTCCGATGCCATTGTGTCGTCCCTCCGCCTTCGTCATCAACAAAACTCAAGGTACGTGGCCATTTGCAAACACCTGCGCGCTGTGAAGGGCGCTCAGCACGGTGTGTTTGAAAAAGGACTGTATGGGCTTACAGAGATGCTGACCGACGGGTTTATGCACCTGCGACAGTGTGGAATATTAAAACGCCACGTTGTGGACGAAACCACTGGAACTCGCACCTATGTCCACGGATCGTTTTACTTAGGCTCTAAAGCGTTCTACCACTGGCTGCGCTCTCTTCCGGAGGCGGAAGCGCAGGGGTTACGTATGACCCGAGTAAGCAAAGTGAACGATCTTTACGATCCCCAAGAAACTTTGTTGCGACGGCAAAGAGTGCAAGCTCGGTTTTTTAATACAACAATGCAAGTGAGCTTGTTGGGCGAGGCCATGAGCGAAACCCTCACCAACGGACATGTGGTGAGCGGTGTGGGCGGCCAGTACAATTTTGTTGCTATGTCCAGCGAACTCAAGGATTCACGGTCCGTGTTGATGTTGCGAAGTTATCGCTTTGATCATAACGGAAAACGCACCTCCAATGTTTTATGGAAGCCCTGCCACGTTACCATTCCGCGGCACTTGCGCGACATGGTCGTCACGGAGTACGGAGTGGCAGATCTCAAAGGAAAAAGCGATGAGGAGTGCGTGAAGGCTTTGCTGGCAATAACGGATTCGGAGTTTCAGGCAGAACTCATCGACACTGCGAAAAACCACGACAAGCTGGATAAAAATTATCAGCTGCCCGAAGAATTTAAAAACAACACTCCCTTACAGCTTGCTAAAACACTGGAGCACAGCGACTGCCAACAGGCATTTTTGCGCTTTCCCTTTGGCAGCGACTTCACCCCTCAAGAGGAACGTCTGGCTTTGGCTCTTGAAAAACTTCAGGCTGACAAGAAAAAATCATGGCAAAACGTTTTAAAGAAAATACTTTTTTCGAACGCAAAACCCGATCAGTTCCCTGCAGAACTTAAGCGCATGGGTCTTGTGGCCCCAAAAACCTGGAAGCACAAACTGTATCAAAAACTTGTGCTGTCCTATTTAAAATAGCCTCGAACCTCCGTTTTAACGCAGCTCACTGCCACTGATTTATAAAACTCTCCATGACGATGCTCTTTTTAAGATGACGAGAGCGTAACGAAATTTCTGCTGACATTTTTAACGACGTCACCGCTTATGAAGACGTTTTTTGTTGCAAAATCAATTCTAGTTATTTTGACGACCCCTAGGTGCTGCGAATATCTACATGGCTGCAACAAAAACAACTGTTGGGGAAACTCAACAAACCAAGGGAGAATCAAATGAAAAAAATCGTATTTATTGCAGCACTTGTTTTGGGAACAATTGCGCAAGCAGGTATCAAAAGCGTAGACTATTTTGAAAAAGTAAAATTTGATAACATGTCAGCTGCAGAAGCTTTTTCAACTCAAAAGTATGAAAAACAATATGCACATGTTGAGTTCCCAGGAACTGCAACTTACGTAAACGCAAGTTTTGGCGTTTGTGTTGAAGGAAAAACTGTTAAAACAATTAAACCCATCGGCTATTGCGTTGCTTACTCTGCAACAAAAAAAGGTGAAACAAAAACCTTTAAGTCTAAAGCAGACGCAGATAACTACGGTGGAAATGTAACTTGCAGCAAACAAGTTTACAAAGAATTATCTTCTCCGCTTAACTACACTGCCACTGAGTGTGCACTTTGGGCTGTAGAAACAAAAGATGCAAGTCCTGCTAAAACTTTTAAATACTGGGGTTCTGCAAAAGATTATGCTGATCAAAACGATGATGCAGAATCAAATGCATATCCTTACTGTGTAAAACAAGTTCAAGTTGCTAAAACAATTTCAACTGTTTACGCGATTAAGTATTTCCTTGATGGCGCCGAGCTTGGTTCTAAAAAAT
>JAYUKO010000400.1:0-1894 GCA_043764415.1 Bdellovibrionales bacterium
ACTATAATCAGGTTTAAACGCCATCAAGTTGATCCGGCTGGTGATACTCATAGTGGTGGAGGAATTATTGTTGCGCCCAAAGTTCCAAGTTACTTTTTCGTTAATATTAAAGCCAAGGAAAGAATTCTTATCATCTCTTTCGATTTCGTCGGCAGCCATAGTGACAATTTCACGACGCAACGAAGACGCTCTGACCGCGTTTTCTTCGTACGTGATGTCTGTGAGGTCCAGTTTCATCATCGGTCTGCGAGTCCAATCACTGCGTTGATCATTTTCGATGAGATCTTTGGTTTCGCGTCCATATTCGTCTTTGCGCATTTCGAGATAAAAATGTTTAGAAATTTTAATGCGCAAGACAGGAATCCAGCGCTCGCGATTGTTTGGAAAAGAAGGGTTTACGCGATAGCCGATAAGATAATCATTGGTGAGTTTAAATTCGATATTTTCATGCAGGTTCATTTGCGCCATAAAGAGCGCTCCACCGCGTTCTGCGATGGAATCAACTTGCGTGGTGGCTTTTCCAAAAATAAAACGTTTTGGTTTTGCAGTGTCGCCCTTTTCGAAGAAGAATTCTTTATTGAAATTCTGCTCGTTAGGCACGGGAGTTTCCGTGGCGCGTTTGCGGAGACTGCACCCGGTTGCTACCATAAGAACCAAAATTCCTATATAAATTGACTTCATTTGAACCCCACTTCAACAGTGTATAGAGCAAAAGATGAGCCAAAGAAAACATGAATAAATTTGATGGTTTAGGTAAAAAATTGGGGTCTCTTAATGAGACGAACTGGCAAATTGTTAGACACTGTCTCAGGGGCTGAACAGTGCCGGTGTGTGAGGGGCCAGTCGGCTAGGGTGCTGTTAAAGCCTTATAAGCGTTAATCATGCCGTAACCGTAAACGGCGTTCGGAATCTTGCTTGCGGGAAACCCAACACAAGAGGTGCTGGCGACCATGGGTGTTGCCGTTTTTTGCAAAATCTGTAACGTGGCATCCACCTGACCAATGAGCTCGGGGCGAGCTGACCAAAGCAATGCAACCACTCCTGCAACCTGCGGGCTTGCCATCGAGGTACCTGCCTTATCGTCGTAGGCGTTGACTCCTGTGTGAACAGCCGAGCGAATGAAAACACCTGGTGCGATCATATGGGGCGCAAGACCGCCACTTGGAAAAGCCGGGCCTAATCCCGAGAAGAAGGCGATATCTTTGGTGTACGTGTTGTAAGCTCCCACAGATGTTATTTCAGCAGAGTGATTCGCCGGCGGAGTTCCCACGCTGCCACATTGGGGTCCATAGTTACCGACGGCGACGACAACGAAAATTCCGGCAGCTTTAAAAACTCTCATTGTGTCTAAAAATGCGTTATTTTCGCAGCCCTCGTCGATGGGGCAAGACCATGAGTTGTTCACGATGTGTGGAGCCAAGTCAGGGAGCCCATCAACTTTAGGATCTCCACCTTGCGGGTAGGGGGCGAGAAAAAATTCAAAACACTCCAAATACGTGGCAACAGTGCCCACGCCATTATGCATATTGCGACAGCCGATCCACTTTGCGAGAGGAGCGACACCGATTTGATTTCCCAAACCATCATCCCCAACCATTGTTCCCATGGTGTGGGTGCCGTGTCCTGTGTCGTCACAAGGCGATGCTTGATTTTGTGTGCAGCCAGGGACGCCTTGGTTATGAATCGCATTGTGCCAACTGTAGCGGTGATCCACGCTTCCAACGTTGAACCCTCTGTATTGCTTTTTTAGAGAGTTGTGTTCCCAGAAGTACCCAGTATCTTGACCGGCGATCACAATGCCTTGGCCTTGAATTTTAAGTTTATCCCAAACCTGATCGACGCCGATCATTGATAAATGCGGCTCCACGTTGCGATTTCCCAACGACGATGGGAT
>JAYUKO010000401.1:0-6305 GCA_043764415.1 Bdellovibrionales bacterium
TGAATTGATGAATTGATGAATTGATGAATTGATGAATTGATGAATTGATGAATTGATGAATTGATGAATTGATGAATTGATGAATTGATGAATTCAATCTTCTTGAGGCTAAGCTCATGGAGCTAAAGTTAAGGATTGCGATTTTGTTGCAAAATCAATCTTATTTCTGGTTTTTAGCTGCGCAAACGTGCCGTTCTTTTCAAGAGACTGTCTGCTCAAAAATTAGTATCTCGATCATTTTGTGTTTCTCGGCTCGTGAAATTCGACTCACATCGATTGCGAAAATTTCTTTTACCATTCAAAAGCATCATCAAACCGCTCCCAAAAATTTCGTGACACTAGTGAATGACGCACGATTCTCTACAATTTAAATGCCAAAATGAAACCAAATCTACGTCGCATCTGTATCGTAATAAATATTTCTGCATTGTAATGACACAGAACGCATCTCATTAATATCGCATTTTCTCCTCTGAGAAATGAGTTTCAAAAATAGGAATCAAAATTAATTAGTAAAAAGTTTTGCATATATACATGTATTGCGTTTATTTTGTGTCTGTCTCGAGACAGCTGAAATAACAACAGGAGACAACAGTGAAAATTATTTTTTTTGTAGCAAGTTTATTGTGTTTAAATGTATCAGCCTCACTTCCGGACGCAGAGGAAGTGGTGAATCAAGAGGCAACAAATAGCAATTTCGTAGCAGCTGTTGAGGCTGAGCTGATGGACGAAGCAGATCTGATCGATGAAGACGTTGTCGACGAAGTGACTATCGTTACAAGCGAAGACGAAGAGGAGCAGGCTCTCTCTGAACTCGAAGAAGAGCAGAGCGAAGTGGTGTACGTCGACGATAACGGAGACGAGTACATATTAATTTCCGAAGAGTACGCACACAACGGCGAGGCCAGTGTTCGTCTGAAAAAGAAGAAAAAAGGTGGAAAAGGCCGCAATTGCGTAGCGCAAGACGGAGGAGCCTCTTGGTATGGACCTGGTTTCAACGGCAACCGCACGGCCAATGGCGAACGGTTCAATCAAAACGACATGACGGCAGCTCACAAGACGATCAAGTTTAACAGCCTTGTTCGAGTGACGTATCAGGGCCGCTCCGTGGTCGTTAGGATCAACGATGCCGGTCCCTTTATTCGTGGTCGCGTTATTGATCTTTCAAAAGCTGCCGCGCAGGAGCTCGGTTTGATCGCCTCAGGCCATGGACAAGTGAAGTTAGAAATACTTCGCTGCGGAGCCGAAGAAGCTGTTGAAGAAACGAAACCGGCTAAAACGGACGAGAAAAAAGACTAACTCAGAGGAAAAAGCGAATAGTTTTGCCTATCCTATTTGCAATCAAACAGCGGCTGGAAAAACTCGGGCTTGTGAAAGTTGGGTTTTTTCTGCTGAGGCAGAAAAGCACTCCAGTAGGTGCGCGGGGTTTTTCCGATAATGGTAAAAAAGTTACCGCGCACTCGACGTGCATCGCCATTCCACCCAATTCGTGACAAAGGTATAATAAAACTTGCGCTCCACTCCGTCGCGGAGGCTCGAGCTTGTGTCACCACCGGTTCAATATCTAAGCCCGTACGTTTTCCATTCACTACATCTAGGCGCAAATCGTAAACTTGCCCGAGCGGAGTCACTTCAAATTCATAATACGAAAACTTTGCGGCACTGGGATCATCCACGGTGATAAACACCTCGGCCACGTCGTACTGAAATGGATAGTCGTTGGAATCGTAAACGTCTTTTTTGTGCAGGACAGGTGAGTTCACCTGGAAAGTCACTTGCAACTCATCCTTCACAATGGCGTAGCGAACCTGTACCGGTTGCGACAGCGGCGATGATGCTGGATGAACCAAATTTAAATCAAGAACGTCGTGTGTTGGGGTGCAAAGGGCTGAGCTGAAGTTCATAAAAATTAGGATAGTTTGCAGTAAAATAAAAGTCATGTGTTATCCAATCCGTGTGGGGATGGCCTGAGCATGGGTAAAAAGATTGCTCGGGTCATACTTGTTTTTTATGGCTACTAATTGTTCTAGATTTTGCCCCCAGTAGGCGCGAGCATAATTATCACCAAGATCCAAATCACAGTAGTTAAAATAGGCAAAACCCGACATATGCGGTCGCAAAGAGCGGTAGTAATTGTTCAGAATGCTGAGGTTTTTTTGGGTGTCGGAGGCTAAATCCCACTGCATGTAATACTGAATGGAGCAAAGGGTGTTTTCCCGGTGCGCGAACGCTGTTTCACTGTCAGACTTATTCAATACAGCGCCACCGTAGGCGTCGAAGATCACCGAAACCTCGCGTGGCAGCTGCGAAAAAATATCCCGCAAAGCTGTCGCATCGTTCGGTGTTTTTACATAGTCCGACTTCCCTTTGATGTAGTGAGGATTGCTGCTCCCCGCAAACTGCTGCACGGCTTCGATGAATGTTTTTGGCGTTACACGATAGGTGGTGGGCGCGCTGGCAATTTGCTTTAAAAAATAGGTTTTGATTTCGTTTTCTAATTTGGCCTGCGTGGTGATACTTTGGCCCGCTAAAGTGAGCTGGATTTGTCCGTTGTACAATGTGCAGTTGAGAAGTGAAGTGATTCCGTTGGGGGCGCGGGGAGCCCAGCTTTGCCAAATCTGCGCGATACGAATCGCCTCTGTTAAGCCAACACGCCAACGCACAACAAAGGGCACCACACGATAGATCTGGTGGGTCTGAAGATGCAATTGTGTGACGACACCCAAGCTTCCAGAACCACCGCCGCGAAGAGCCCAAAATAGATCCGCATTGTTACCGTCATTCGCAGTCAAAGATGTGCCGCGGGCATCGATCAAGTCTGCCGAAAGCAGACTGTCACAGGCCAATCCCAAAGCGCGCGTGAGGAGTCCGTAACCACCACCGGTGGAATGTCCCGTGATGCCGACGGTGGGGCAGGTGCCGGCGGGAATGGCCAGTCGCCTCTGCGCCAAAGCTTGATAAACATCTCCCAACAAACAACCAGCGCCAACAGAAATCACAGAGTTGTCGGGCGAAAATGAAATTTGATTCATCAAGCGAACATCAATCACAAGGCCCGGCGAAAATGAAAATCCTTCGTAGGAATGCCCTCCGTTTCGCATGGCAAAGGGCACGCCATTTTGCTGCGCCCATTGAATACAAACGGATACCGCCTGAGGGGTTTTACATAAAACGCGTACCTGGGGGCGCATGTTTTCGTGCCGGCGATTGATGGTTTGTTGCATACCTGCGTAGGCTTTATCCGAAGGCACCATCACATCGGCGTCTTGCGGACTTAATTGTGAGCGAAGCGTGGACAGCGGAACGGTGGCGCCCTGGGCCGATGGGACCCACAAGGTTTGTGCCAGGGTGGCGTCCACAAGCAGATAGGCGGAAAGAGCGCCTGCCGATTTTAAAAGCTGCCGTCTTTTGAGTTGGGTCGATGTGTTTTTCATTCTTTTGAAGAATGCAAATTAGACGCCCTTGCGGGCGTGAACTTTAGCGTTTTTAGAGGAGTATTGCGCGATTTCTGAGTGTCTGATTTTTAGTCAGCTGAGTAATTACTGACATGCTCCGATGATGGAACCCGCTGCAGTTTCCGGCAGCGAGTTGGATTAAAAACTTATGCGTGAACGACAAAATCCACTTCGATATTGCCGCGAGTGGCATTGGAGTAAGGGCAAACAACGTGGGCCTTTTTCACCAATTCTTCAGCGGCTGATTTTTCCATGCCTTCCAAAGAGACGTTCATTTCGACTTTTACCGAAAAACCCTTTTCAACGGGGCCGATGCCTACTTTTGCTTCCACAAAAAATCCTTCAGGAAGTTTGATCTTTTCGGTGCCGGCAACAAATTTCATGGCGCCAATAAAACAGGCGGAATAACCTGCGGCGAAGAGCTGCTCAGGGTTTGTGCCAGGTCCATCGTTGCCGCCCAAACCTTTTGGTGTGGAAAGCGTCAGATCTAAACGTTTATCGTCTGATTGCGATGTGCCCTCGCGACCGCCGGTGGATTTTGCCGTAGCTGTGTATAAAATTTTATCGATTTTTTGCATTTTCATCTACTTTCTGAAGCTCGTGCTTCTTTACTTTAGATAATAGCTTCTATCGTTTTTACCTATAAAACAAACACCCGTTTTCTATCTCCCGATAGCTTCCTGCTATCGTGGCCTCTAGATGACTTCAAGAATGCGGTCTGCGATCTGGCCGAAAATTTTGGCTTGCAGTGAATCCGGTTTGTAAAACAGCGGCACGCCCACTTCGCAGGCCTGGGCAATTTGCGGGCTGAGCGGCACTTCGCCTAGTTTTTTGAGATTTTCTTTTTTCAAATAATCTTCCAATTCGCCTTTTGGAAAAATCGACGTGCGATCGCCTCCGGGCAGTTCAAAGTAAGCCATGTTTTCTACAACGCCGATCATGGGAACATTTACCCGGCGAAACATGTCGATGGATTTTTTCACATCAGCAAGGGCAATGTTTTGTGGCGTGGTCACCGTAATAGCCGCCGTCACCGGAATTTTTTGCGCAATGCTCAATTGTACATCACCGGTTCCAGGGGGGAGATCGATCACCAAAATGTCGATGTCGGACCAGTCCACTTCGAATAAAAACTGATTCATGGCTTTAAACAGCATGGGACCCCGCCAAACAACGGCCATGTCTTCGTCCACCAGGTTGCCAATGCTCATGGTTTTAAGCCCCCCGGCCATCAATGGTTGAATCAGGTTGTTTTCGATTTCGGGTTTTTGGTTGAGGGTGCCCAACATGCGGGGCAGGCTTGGGCCGTAAATGTCGGCATCCAACAAGCCGATCTTTAGGCCTTTTTCTTTCAAAGCCAGTGCGAGATGAGTAGAAACGGTGCTTTTGCCAACGCCGCCTTTTCCGCTGCTTACAACGAGGATTTTTTTAACTCCAGGGATGGGCTTTTGTTGATCAAATGGATTGCTCATTTTATTTCCTTGTCTAGCTCTGGGCTTTTCGCCAAAATTTAACTGTGGGTACAGCGAATAACGTTTTAATTGGCCTGGGCTTTTTTGTCATCCTGTTGATTGTGTATTTTCAGGGCAGCAAAAAAAAACCCATGCCTTCCAAGCTAAATATGCGAGCCGGGTCGCCGAGCACATCTGCGCAAACTGCTCAGGTGGTGCCTTCTGAGCTCTCGAGCCTTCCGCTCAACGTCATGTTCAATTACAACGGACACACCTTTGATGCCTATGAAACTTTGGGCATCCCTGCCGGAAGTTCCTGGGACGAGGTGCGTGTGGCGTTTGATAAAAGCATTTCGCAAGTGGACGGTGGCAGCCAGGAATTCTATCTGACGGCCTTTAATGCCATCAAAACAGTGCAGAAATTTTAAATTTAATGCATAGCGCATTTTGACTCTCAAAAGCCCCCCGTGTACCCCTTAACTACATGTTTTTTGACATATCTTTCATAATCCGGAGGCGGCTTTGGAAATTCGTTCATTAAGTGATCTGCAAACAATGGTATCTCTCAGTAAACGGCGCGGTTTTGTGTTTCAAAGCAGCGAGGTTTATGGCGGGCTCAACTCCTGTTGGGATTATGGCCCTTTGGGAACACTTTTAAAAATGAATGTGAAGCGCACCTGGTTTGAAGCCATGACCCGCCGACCTGATGTGGTTGGGTTGGATGCCGCGATTTTAATGCATCCCAAAGTTTGGAAAGCTTCTGGCCACGTGGATAATTTTTCCGATCCCATGGTGGATTGCAAATCCTGTAAAGCGCGCCATCGCGCGGATCATCTCACAGAAAGAAAATGTCCCAATTGTGGCTCGGTGGATTTAACTGAGCCACGCAATTTCAACTTAATGTTTAAAACCCACATGGGCGCCGTCGAAGACGAAGGCTCGGTGGTGTATCTTCGCCCCGAGACCGCCCAGGGAATTTTTGTAAACTTCGAAAATGTGCAAACCTCCATGCGCATGAAAGTTCCCTTTGGCATCGCGCAAATCGGAAAATCATTTCGCAATGAGATCACTCCTGGCAATTTTATTTTCCGCACGCGCGAGTTTGAACAAATGGAGATGCAATACTTTGTAACTCCCGGCGAGGACGAAAAGTTTTACGCTGCTTGGAAAGAGTGGCGCTGGCAGTTTTATAAATCCATTGGCATCGACGAAAAGAAATTGCGCTTCCATCCGCATGGACCCGACGAGCTCGCGCACTACGCCAAGGCTGCCGAAGATATTCAGTTTGCCTTTCCCCACGGCTGGCAGGAACTCGAGGGAATTCACAATCGCACCGATTTTGATCTCACTCAGCATGCAAAATTTAGCGGTAAAAAAATTGAGTACTTCGACGAAGCTC
>JAYUKO010000402.1:0-1891 GCA_043764415.1 Bdellovibrionales bacterium
ACGCCCAGATACTTCTAGTTAATCACGGCGCCAGGGGATAAGCTACATACTTCGAAAAGCTAACAAAAAACTGAGACGTTTTTATGTTTCAAATTGAGACAAGCCAAAGGACTACTGCATTCCTTCGTGCCCGCTCAAGGGCTTAACTCCATCTTGAATCTTTTGTACGCGTGAAAGATCTTTATATTTAGCCAACCGATCGTAAATGCGTTTTTCGAGATCCGGGAGCAACTTCATATTTGGGTGTGAAGACAAAAGCAAACTTTCCAGTTGCTGATAGCACTTCAAGGCAACGACGGAGTTGGGAGAATTCTCGATACACACTTCGAAATAATGCTCGCCAAGCTTCCACATATCCACAGTCTTGAGCCCTCCCGCTGCCACTCCGGCAAAATAGAGAGCGGATGCATAACCGGAATCGCTGCGTGGCCCTTCGAGAAGTTCATGGAGTATTCCTGAAGCGCGCAGATATAAAACAAAGCCCGACTGTCCACGGGAGTATTTTGGTGTCCTTGCTTGGTCTAATAATTTTTTGACAAACGCCAAACTTTTTGTTCCTTCGATGGAGCGTTTGTCCTCGGCTTTCCAAGACTGAAGGCTCTCAGACCATGCTCGAATATCATTCTTAATATAATCTTGGATATTTTTATTTTTCAAAGCCAGAGCTGTTAATTTCTGCGCCCGAGGCAAATCTTTTTGCACCCGCACAATCACCGACAGATCTTTTTGTAACATCAATAACCAAGCGCTTGGATCCTGAAGCAGGAGCGAATTATCTTGTGCTATTTTTTCGGCTTCCTCATGACCAGCTTCGTACTGACGATTCGCGAGATAGTAAGAGGCTTTTTGCGATGAAGACAGATGTGTAAGATTTGTCGCCCACGCCAACGGAAAGTTTTTACTTCCACGATCTGCTCGACTGTGGCAGCTAATACAGTAGTTACCAATTTGCGATAACGAGTAATGTGCAGCCTGCAACTTACCGGTATCGAGCATTTCGCTCACGCCTTGGAGCTCTTGAGAAAATTCTTTCGCTGTGAATGCGATGATCGGATCTGCGTTGGGAGCTGATGCATCCCTTGTCATCTCCACAGAAGCCTGCATCATTTCGTTGGCTTTTTCGCGCAAAAAAGAGATATTTTTAGGGTCGTAAAACTCTTTTGGGTCGGCGAGCATTGGCGCAATGGCTGAGTGATTAACGGACAATCGATGCATTGTGCTGTACCAACTGGCACCACCTGTGGAATTCATTGTTGAATCATTCGTCGCACATCGGGACAACAATATTACGGCAATAACTAAAGCAAACATTTTCATGGAACCTCACATTTCATATTCTTATCTGTAGTCTCTTTTTCGCAAATATCTATGACGACGATCATGTTTGGTGATAACTTATAGAGGTTTTCTGTGAATCTTTTACAAGGAGCTCTCATATGCAGATCTTTTTCTACCTCCTCTTGATCATCCCAGTCATGCACGCCCAACAGCATCAGCACGGTGGCGCCCACCACCATCACGACATGGCATTTAAAAATGCCGAAAAGTGGACCAAAAATTTTGACGATCCCTCACGCGATGAGTGGCAAAAACCCCAGGATCTGATCAACGCACTCAAAATTTCTGAAAATGCTGTGATTGGCGACCTGGGCGCTGGTACTGGCTATTTTAGCTCGCGGCTTGCTAAACAATTTCCAAAGGCCACCGTCTATGCCATCGACAACGAAAAAGACATGACTGTATTTTTGCAAAAGCGTGCCAACAAAGAACAACTCAAAAATCTAAAACCGGTTCTCTCGGAAACCAATGGCTTTTCAGTCGAACAACCCTTGGATCTTTTGTTGATTGTGGACACCTATCATCATTTGCCAGACCGAGAAAAATACTTTCA
>JAYUKO010000403.1:0-1002 GCA_043764415.1 Bdellovibrionales bacterium
GAAATGGACAAAGCCACTTACGGTGGTGATGGCGTTGGTGGCATTTTAATCGTTGTGGTGCTTGTGTTGTTGATCATTTATCTTGCGAAGCGTATATAATCTAGCTTGATGCATCCGCGTTTCGTTTTTTGGTTATTTATCGCTTTGATTGCACAGTCTCTTACCGGCTGTGCAACGACTCCTCTGCAATCAAAAACTATTGTCGAACGTCCGCCCCATGTTGCAAGATCCCACATTATCGAAGCTGTTCCGTTTATCGAGCAACAAACTGCTCAATGTGGACCGACGACCCTGGCCATGGTGCTGGACTATTACGGACAAAAAAGCGATCTGGAAATTCTCACCTCGCAAATTTTAACTCAAAGTAAAAATGGCTCTCTGCAAACTAATATGGTCGGTGGGGCTCGTCGACAGGGAATGATGGCCATGACGTTAAATGGCTTTAACGATTTGCTAAAAGAAGTGGATGCTGGCCACCCTGTGATTGTTTTCGAAAACTTTGGCCTATCGTGGTGGCCACAGTGGCACTATGCGGTGGTGTATGGCTATGATCTTGATCAGCAGCTTGTGTATTTGCACTCTGGAAAAGATCGCAACCTGACACTATCCTTTGCGCGCTTCGAAGCGGACTGGCGCCTGGGCAATTATTGGGGGCTCGTAGTGCTTCCCACGCAGGAGCTTTCGGCATCGGCGAACGAGCTCAGTCATATGAATTCGGCGGCGGTATTGGAATCTTTAGCGAAGCCTGAGGCCGAAAAAGCCTATTCGGCCATTCTCTCGCGGTGGCCGCAGAGTTTAGGGGCGCATTTGGGCTTGGCAAATATTTATTTTTCTCAAGCAGATTATAAAAAATCAGTGCAAATTTTAAAACGCGCGCGGGCTTTTCATCCCGACTCGCAAACTTTAAACCACAATTACTCGGTGGCTGTGAAAAAGTTAAATGAATAGGTTTTTACAAAGTTTATTTATTGTGATTTCGGGCGAAGCCATTTTTATGCTGCC